>JAAVFL010000010.1 GCA_014800795.1 Bacteroidales bacterium
TCAGCGCCTTGTTGTTTTGTAACCGCTTTGTGATTACATTGCAAAGGTACGCACTATTTTCGAATCTGCAAATTATTTTGCAACTTTTTTGTAACAAAATTGTAAATTTTTCCGAATAACACTGTAACGCACAGATACTCAGTAATATACAAACTGTTAAATTTTTCATAGTTGTTACATAAGCTGTAGCGGTGTTACCGGATGTTACGTCTGAAGGCTGTTGAAATGTGTGTTTCACGCAATTTTATAATGATGTTACAGTGTGTTGTGGTATTTGTAACACGGCTGTCTCTTGTAACAGAACTCCAGTCTGTTCTGGTCGCGGCTGAAATATAAAATATATAGGGGTATCACCGCCGTGTGAGACGCTTGAGAAGCCTCATTACGTGGCGCGATTCAACTATGGGGCGAAGAGCGCGTGATCGGTCGAGCAGGCGGCGCTGTTCGCCGTAGGGAGTGGTGTAGCGGCGGCGTGTAGTGGCTATGGTGTCGAGAAAGTCGGCAAGCTGGCTGTCGAAATCTGGAGATATGCCGCCGCGCAGCCGCGGAGCGCGGAGCATGGCCAGATACGAGGCAGGGTCGTTATCGAGCTGCTTCACAGCTTCCAGAAGCCCTTCCGAAGTATCGTAGTCGGCGGCGTTGATGAATGCGTCGGGATTGAAATCAGTGGTGGCAGCGTGGCTTCCCCAGTATATTGGCACCGTATATGCCACCAGAGGCTCGAGAATCTTCTCGGTGACATATCCCTCCACTATGCTGTTCTCAAGCGCCAGATTGAATTTATAGCGGCTTATAAAGTCTATTTTATCAGCCACGCATCCTCCGGTATTATTCCTGAAACTGCCTCCGTAGGATAAAGGGCGGTAACTACCTATAAGGTCAGCTATCATAATCCGTCGTGGATCGCAGTTGGTGGAATTGCGCATCACAAGTGAGCAGAATCCGCGGTTCAATGCTTCCGCATCGGTAAGCATGGGGGGATTGCCGAGGCGGTCATATTCATAAAGCATATACAGCGGGTAGCGCAGATGACGGTCGCCGAGATGCAGGGGGTAGAACGACAGGGCATAGTCGCATTCGTTGAAGTCGGGGCAGTCGTTTTCGCCGGTGAAATAGATCTTGACACAATCGTATCTGAGGTGGTTGCGCCCCCTGTTATAACAGGAATAAAAAAGAATATCGGGTGTGTCATCGCTTTCGGCGGGAAGAACAGTCACCCGGTGGCGCGTCGAGAGAGCGTCTACAAACTTATTGTTCCGATGGTCGAATGCCGGCCAGAAGTCAACGAATTTAACTGTAATATCTTCAGAGTATGTCACTGCGAGGGGGAGCTGTTTGGTTTTCAGAATGCAAATATATGTTTTTTTAGCTGAAAATTATCTGCATTGCCGATTTATTATATCTGCGCCGATGCAGCCGCGTAAGCAAGGTTCATGTTTATCAGTAGGTATGCGTTCTGTTGAATTCCACCCGGACAAAGTGGCGGGAGCTGCGTCAGGCCGGATATAAAATCGGCCGATGCGCAACTCCCGCTGTCTGTTTATGGGGGGAAATGTGTTTACGATAAGTGAGCGGCACAGGGCAGCGTATTCTCCTGCTTCCCGGCTCTTCTGCTCTAAATTCCTTTAATCTCTGTTTCCGAAGAAGCGGAGGAGGTAGAGGAACAGGTTGATGAAGTCAAGGTAGAGGCTGAGGGCGCCGAGAGTGGCAAGGCGACCGTTGGCCATGGTAGGATCGGCTTCAGCCATCTGTTTGATCTGCTGGGTATCCCAGGCGGTGATGCCGATGAAAATCAGAACACCGAGACCACTCACAATCCAATCGAGCGTTGAATTGGCCCAGAAAATATTCACAACGCATAGGATGATAAGTCCGAACAGGGCCATGTAGAGGATCGAACCGAGCTTGGCGAGGCTGCGGTTGGTGAAATATCCGTATACGCTCATCGCACCGAACACTCCGGCGGTGATTACGAAAGTCTTGAAAATCGATGGGAGGGAGTATGCCACGAAAATCAGCGACAGTGTAAGTCCGTTGACAATGGCGAACAGGAAGAAGAGGCCCGTAGCCATTCCGGAGCTCATGCGGCGCAGACCTGCGGAGATCCAGAGAACCAGACCTATTTCCGCTATGGCGAGGGCCCAGTAGAGCCATCGGTTGGTAGCGAGATAGTAAAGGAAACTTGTGTCGGAATTGGCTGTGGCGGCCACTATCCATGATGTGAGAGCCGTTACCAGCAGGCCCAGAAACATCTTCACATACACACTTTTCATTACGGCCGATACTTTGGCGTCGAGTGATTCGGGGGAGCCTCCATACTGACCGGACCAGGAGTTGAGATTGTAGTTATTCATATCGTTTATGTTAATTTTCGGTTAGATCGGGAAAAAATCCACATTCTCCCGTACTTATAATAATATAAGATAATAATATAAGACGGGAGAATGTTCGGAAGGTTTAGTCGTGTTGAGCGGATTACATACGCTCGGGCACACGGATGCCGAGCAGTCCCATTCCGGTGGCTACCACACGGGCTGTCGCGTCGCACAGCGCCAGACGCAGCGAGCGAACGGCGCTGTCCTCCTCCTTGAGGATGGAGTAGTCGTGGTAGAACTGGTTGTACTGTTTCACCAGTTCGTAAACGTAGTTGGCGATGATGGCAGGCGAGTAGGTGCGTCCGGCTTCCTGAACTGTGGCGGGGAAGTCGGCGAGAGTCTGTATCAGGGCAATCTCCTTTTCGTTGGGTACTACGGCCGAGTAGCCTGTGGTAGCGAGGTTCAGTTCGGCGGCTTTGCGTAGAACGGAGCGTATGCGGGCGTAGGTGTACTGTATGAACGGGCCTGTGTTGCCGTTGAAGTCGATGCTTTCCTTGGGGTTGAACAGCATGTTCTTGCGCGGATCTACCTTAAGCAGGAAATATTTCAGCGCTCCCAGACCTACGATTTCCGAAATCTCATTGATTTCGGCATCGGTGAGCCCGTCGAGCTTGCCGAGCTCGCGCGACACTTCGCGCGCGCCGTTCACCATCTCCTCCATCAGGTCGTCGGCGTCGACAACAGTTCCCTCGCGGCTCTTCATCTTACCTTCGGGAAGCTCCACCATGCCGTAGGAGAAGTGAACAAGATCCTTACCCCATTTGAAGCCGAGGCGGTCGAGAAGCAGCGACAGAACCTGGAAATGATAGTTCTGCTCGTTGCCCACGACGTAGATCATCTTGTCGATGGGGAAATCCTGGAAGCGCAGTTTGGCTGTGCCGATATCCTGCGTCATATAGACCGAGGTTCCGTCGGAGCGGAGCAGCAGCTTGCGGTCAAGTCCGGCATCGGTGAGGTCAGCCCACACTGACCCGTCGGCATCGCGGGTCATGATACCCTTCTCGAGCCCTTCGAGCACCTTGGCCTTACCCTCGAGGTAAGTGTCGCTCTCGTAATAGATCTTGTCGAAGTCCACCCCGAGGCGCTTGTATGTGTCGCCGAATCCTTCGTAAACCCACGAGTTCATCATCTCCCACAGCTTGCGCACTTCAGGATCTTTCTCCTCCCAGCGGCGAAGCATCTCGCGCGCCTCGGCCATGAGAGGGGAGCGCTGTTTTGCCTCATCCTCGCTGATGTTTTCCTTCTCCATCAGCTCCTTTACCTCCTGCTTGAAATGCTTGTCGAAGAGAACGTAGAAGTCACCGATAAGGTGATCGCCCTTCTTTCCGGCTTTTTCGGGGGTGACGCCGTCGCCCCACTTCTGCCATGCGAGCATCGACTTGCAGATGTGTATGCCGCGGTCGTTTACGATGTTTGTCTTGACAACCTTGTTGCCGCATGCCTTCAGTATCTCGGCGAGCGAGAAGCCCAGCAGGTTGTTGCGCACATGCCCCAGATGGAGGGGTTTGTTGGTGTTGGGCGACGAATATTCCACCATCACCAGCGGGCTGTCGGGCGTAGCGGCGGTAAGCCCGAAGTTTTCGGTAGCCTCGATATGTTCCAGGACAGAACACCAGAATGTAGGTTCGATCACGATGTTGAGAAACCCTTTCACTACGTTGAAGCGGTCAACGGCGGGCTCGTTGTCCACGAGCCACTGTCCGATCTCGTTACCCACCTGTTCGGGGCTCTTTCTGGCGGCTTTAACCCAGGAAAATACTACTACGGTGAGGTTTCCCTCAAACTCCTTGCGAGTTGTCTGCGGAACAATCTGGCCGGCAGGGGTATCGACGCCGTAAAGTTTCTTCACGGCCTTTGCCACACCCTGCGCTATGATCTGGTCTATCGACATATCTTTTTTCTGTTATTCTTACTCGGTTTTGTCTGTGAGACGCAAAGTTACAAAATTCCATACAATTTATCGGGGAAATTATTGCTATATTTGCGTTATAATTGACGACATCAAATCCGAGTAGATTAAACTTATGGAAAAGAACGAAATACCTGTGCTTCTGCTTACCGGATATCTCGGAAGCGGAAAGACGACACTTTTAAACCGAATTCTCACCAATCGCCGCGGCATACGGTTCGCCGTGATAGTGAACGATATAGGTGAGGTAAACATTGACGCGGCCCTCATACAGAAAGGTGGCGTGGTTGGCTCCGACAGCAAGTCGGGCGACCTCGTGGCGCTCCAGAACGGATGTATCTGCTGCACGCTTCAGACCGACCTTATCGAACAGCTGATGGGGCTCGCATCCGCCGGCAACTTCGACTACATAGTGGTAGAGGCGAGCGGCATCTGCGACCCGGCTCCTATCGCGCAGACAATCGATTCGATCAGCCGGATGATCGAACCCGGATATACGGGGGCGATCCCTGTGCTCGACTGCATAGTGACGGTAGTCGACGCCCTGCGCTTGCAGAGCGAGTTCGGCTGCGGTGAGAAACTTGTGGCTCACAAGCCTGCCGAGGAGGATATCGAAAGCCTGGTGATACAGCAGATTGAGTTCTGCAACGTAGTGTTGCTCAACAAGATTTCAGAGGTGACGCCTCAGGAGGGGGAGCGCATCCGCGCCATCATCCGCGCCCTGCAGCCTAAGGCTAAGATCATCGAATGCGATTATGCCGAGGTAGATCTCGATGAAATAGTGGGGACCGGAATGTTTGATTTCGAGGATGTGGCTACATCCGCGACCTGGATCCGCAAGATCGAACACCGCGACGAAGATGAAGAGGAGGAACACGACCACCATCACCACTACCATGATCTCGATGAGGAAGAGGAGGGTGAACACGATGATCACGTACATCACCACCATGAGCATGGCGAAGGATGTACGTGCGGTCACTGCCACCACCATCACCACCACCACGGCGGCGGACACGCCGAGGAGTACGGTATCGAGACAATGGTTTATTACCGCCGTCTGCCTTTCGACCTCTCGAAATTCGACCGGTTCGTGGCCACCTCATGGTCCTCGAACATCATCCGCGCCAAAGGGATTCTCTATTTCGCCCACCACCGCGACATGTGTTATCTGTTCGAGCAGGCGGGCGTTCAGAAAGGGTTGACTGAATCCGGACTCTGGTATGCCACAGCTCCACAGGCCGAGATCGACCGTCTTATGGCCTCTGATCCGACCCTGCGCAAGGACTGGGATCCGGAATTCGGCGACCGCATGGTGAAACTTGTATTCATCGGGCAGCATCTCGACAAAGATGCCCTCACGGCCTCGCTTGACGCCTGCCTCTCCAGATTCTAAGCTCCGCTCTCCCGCTCTTGACATCTCTGACCCCGAACCGAGGCGCGGGGTATAAGACGGGGGGGGAGATACAGGTTGCTGACGGGCTCACCGTTGTTGAGAATGCGGTTCATGAGCATTTTCACCGCCTCCATTCCGATCTGTTCCACCGGTTGGGCAACGCAGGTAACCGGTGGATTGAGGTAGTTGAGATATATGTTGTCGTCGAATGATATGAGCGACACATCCTCGGGAACCTGTTTGCCTTGTTCCCGCAGCGCCTCGATAGCTCCCAGCATATTGGTGCTTGAAAGGGCGAATATAGCGCTGAATTCTTTCCCGGAGTTCAGCGCTATGCGTGTCTCCATATAGCCGTTCTCTTTCGAAAAATTGTTTCCGCAGATGAAAGCGTTATCCACGAACCCGGCATCGGCGAGTGCGGCAAGATATCCGTCGACGCGGCGCTGCGATGTGATGGAACCGGGTACGCCCCGGATACACATTATGCCGTTGTGACCGGCATCGGTAAGGAGGCGGGTGGCTTCGTATGCACCGCGGAAATTGTCGGTACAGACATATGGCAGAGGTGAGTTCTCATAGTAACGGTCTATCAGCACCACGGGCTTTTCGTCGTTTATCTCTTCGATGCGGGCGCTGTCGTCGCCGCAGGGAACCATTATGATTCCGTCGACGTTGCGCGACAGGAAGGTGTCGAGGGCAAGCTGTTCTTCCGCAGGGTTATCGCGTGTATCGATTACCATTACGGGGTAGGTGTATTTATAAGCCTCGCGGATCACGATGCTCGCTATTGCGGCGAAGAAGGGGTTTTCGATGCATGGAACCAGCAGACCGATGGTGTGGGTGGTGCTTACGCGCAGGCTACGCGCTGCGATATTGGGGCGGTAGTCAAGTTCCTTTACGGCGCGCATTATCACCTGCTGCGACTTCTCGCTTATTCTGAACTGATCGGCTTTGCCGTTGAGCACTCTCGAAATGGTGGTGACAGAGTAGCCGGTTTTTGCGGAAAGATCCGATAATGTGCTTCGTTTCATCTTTTGTGGCGGTTTTCTGATGCAAATTTAACACTTTTCTGTAAAAAAACAACTCGCTGTTATTGCTTATTGAAAATATATGCGTAACTTTGCACAAACGATTGCGCACAGTGTATGCGCTATAATTTTCTTATCTTAGTTAATCCGCCGGCGCTGTCCGGTGTTTTTCCGATTACCGTACCATGACTACCGCGCTCAACCGCAAGATTGTTGTAGTAGGAAGCAGCAACACCGATATGGTGATACGCTCTCCGAGAATGCCCCGCCCGGGTGAAACCGTGCTTGGAGGCGAGTTTATGATGAATCCCGGAGGAAAGGGCGCTAACCAGGCTGTGGCAGCCGCCCGTCTCGGAGGGGAAGTCACTTTCATCGCGAAGGTGGGTGACGACGTTTTCGGGAAGCAGACTTTGGAAAATCTTGCGGAAGAAGGTATCGTCACAGACCACATAGGCGTGGCAGCTGACGTTCCTTCAGGAGTGGCACTTATCAATGTGGATGCTTCGGGAGAGAACAGTATTTCTGTCGCTTCCGGAGCGAACTCCACTCTTTCCACCACCGATATCGATGCAGCTGAGGAGGCGATCGCCGCGGCTGCCATAGTGTTGTTGCAGCTTGAGGTGCCTGTCTCAACGGTGGCATATGCCGCCGCTGTTGCCAAGCGCCACGGGGTCCCCGTGGTTCTCAATCCGGCTCCTGCGCCCAATACACCGCTTCCCGCCGAACTTCTTCAGAATGTCGATATTATAATTCCCAACCGCACGGAGATGGAGCTTATCACCGGTGTCGGGTGCGACAGGCCGGTGGAGGATGGCGTAGAACGCCTGCGTGAACTGGGTGTCGCCACGGTTGTCGTAACTCTCGGTTCAGAGGGATCGCTGGTATGCGGTTCCGGAAATATTCTCAAAGTCGATCCTTTCAAAGTGGCTCCGGTCGATACCACAGCTGCCGGCGATACTTTCTGTGCCGCCCTATGCGTGGGAATAGCCGAGGGGATGCCTCTTGACCGCGCCGCCCTGTTCGGAAATCTGGCTGCATCGGTGACCGTGACCCGTTCCGGCGCGCAGCCGTCGTTGCCTTTACGTTCGGAAATTGACGCTCTCATCGCGGGGGGAGCGCTTGGATAACCGGCTTTCTCCGCTCTATTCCATCCGCTTATTATAAAACACCTTAAATACCGGAAAAACTTATGTTTATCGTAGAAAACTACACCATGGCGGTGGTGCTCTGCTTTATCACTATGCTCTGTTGGGGCTCGTGGGGCAACACTCAGAAACTGGCGGCCAAAAGCTGGCGTTATGAGCTTTATTACTGGGACTATGTCATAGGCATGTTCCTGTTCTCGATCCTTATAGGTCTTACCTTCGGAAGCTTCGGTGCCCACGGTCGTCCGTTTGTCGAGGATCTGATGCAATGTTCGCTGGGGTGTGTGGGCAGTGTTCTTCTTGGCGGCATCATATTCAATGCCTCCAATATTCTTCTTTCGGCTTCGGTATCTTTGGCCGGCATGTCGGTGGCTTTCCCTCTGGGAGTAGGTATCGCATTGGTGCTTGGCGTGATAATCAATTATATAGGCGAGCCTAAGGGCAATCCTGTTCTGCTGTTCCTCGGTGTGGCGCTTGTTGTGGTGGCCATCATATGCAGCGGCATGGCCTCGGGGCGTGTCAGCCGTGCTTCCGGCGAGCAGTCCAACAGCCGTAAAGGGATTGTCCTCGCTCTTTGCGCCGGTGTGCTGATGTCGTTCTTCTACCGTTTCGTGGCGGCGGCGATGGACCTCTCCGACTTCGAGAATCCTGCTTCAGGCATGCTTACTCCCTACGGCGCCCTGTTTATCTTCTCGGGCGGTGTGTTGCTGAGCAACTTCGTATTCGACACCTATGTGATGCGCAGGCCCTTCGTAGGCGCTCCAGTGTCCTACTCCGAATATTTCCGCGGCTCGTTCCCAACCCATATGGTAGGGGTTCTCGGCGGAGCCATATGGTGTCTCGGAACAGCGTGCAGCTATATCGCCGCCGGTAAGGCAGGTGCCGCCATCTCCTACGCTCTCGGTCAGGGCGCGCCGATGATAGCCGCTATCTGGGGCGTGTTCATCTGGAAAGAATTCAGGGGCGCGGACAAGCGTACCGACCTGCTGCTAACCCTCATGTTCATCCTCTTCATCGCCGGTCTGGGCAGCATCATAGCCTCCGGCAACAGCTGATAAGTAAATCGCGACAGCCACTGATAATCCAACTATCTCAATCATGAATAATATAGCAAAACTTACCATGTCGGCAGGTATCTGCGGATGCATATTCGCTTCGTGCGGTAATGGCAACGCCACATCGGCAGATGACGCCACCACACCTATGAAAGTGATTTTCGAGACCGATATGGGCAACGATGTCGACGATGCTCTGGCGCTCGATATGCTGTTCAAATATGTTGAGCAGGGAGATATAGAACTGCTCGGTATCTCGAGCAACAAGCGCGACGAGGGATCTATGGAATATCTCGACATACTCACCACATGGTACGGACAACCCGACATACCTCTGGGATATGTTGAGAACGGCGTTCCCTGCGAAGATGCGGTGAATTACGCCAACGCCGTCTACTCGATGAAGGCTTCAGACGGCACCCCGCTGTTCGGCCGTTCGCATGCTTCCGACTCCCATATGCAACCCAGTGTGACGATGTACCGTTCGCTTCTGGCGCAGCAGCCCGACAGCTCTGTGACAATAATATCTGTCGGCTTCTCCACGAACCTCGCTCAGCTGCTTGCTTCCGGGCCGGATGCCGCGTCTCCTCTTACCGGCAAGGATCTTGTGGCACGCAAGGTGGCACGCCTCGTGACCATGGCGGGGGACATGGCCCATCCCGGTGTGGGCGAGTACAATGTGATCCGCGATATCGACGCTGCCCGCAAGGTGTTCGCCGAATGGCCCACACCCGTAGTGACCTCTCCCCATGAGGTAGGCGCCGCAATCGAATATCCCGCATCAAGCATCGAGAACGACTTTAACTGGACAGATGCCCATCCCGTTGTGGAGGCATACAAGGCCTACCTGCCCATGCCTTATGACCGGCCCACATGGGATCTTACCTCTGTGCTTTACGCTGTGGAAGGTGATGGAGATTACTTCACGGTATCAGAGCCGGGCGAGATTCTGGTCGACAGTATCGGAGCTACATCTTTCCGTCCGTCCGCCGATGGCAACCGCCGCTATCTGACGGTCGATTCCGGCAGGGCCGCCCGGGTTCTCGACCGTTTCCTCACACTCATTCCCCGCCGTCCGCAAGCCTACGGAAAATGATCCGCGCACGCGGATTCTCAGGCTGATTATCAGCCGGCTGAAGCTCCGGGAATCATCGAGAGCCATTCAGCGCGCCCAATTAATCAATCAGGTTTCTTTGTTTTATCTGAAATCGGGTGAACTCTGCCGGCAGAGTTCGCCCGATTCTGTAGTTTTTGCAATTGTGATTGAATTTCCGAAAAAATAGTTTTAACTTTGACGCAAAATATACGGTAGATACATGGCATTGATACTCCCGAAAAATTACAGGCAGAAACTTACGCCCGAAACCACCGAGGTGGCCATAAAGCTGATCAAACAATACTTTCAGAAAGCACTCTCGGAGGCTCTGGACCTGCGGCGTGTCACCGCGCCGCTGTTCGTGCTGTCCGGCACCGGGCTTAACGACGATCTCAACGGGGTGGAGCGCGCGGTATCTTTCCCCGTAAAGGCACTTGGCGACCGGAGGGCTGAAGTAGTACATTCGCTCGCAAAATGGAAGCGGGTGAAACTCGGAGCTTACGGTATAGCTCCCCGTTACGGGTTGTACACCGACATGAATGCAATCCGCGCCGACGAGGAGCTTGACAATCTCCACTCACTCTACGTTGACCAGTGGGACTGGGAGCAGACAATCAACCCGGCCGATCGAAATCTTGATTATCTAAAGACCACAGTCCGTAAGATATACGGAGCCCTGAAGGCCACCGAAAGGATGGTGTATGAACAGTTCCCTCACATCACGCCACGCCTTCCCGAGGAGATTACTTTCATTCACAGCCAAGAGCTTCTTGAAAAGTATCCCGGCATGAGCCGCGGGCAGCGCGAAAACGAGGCAGCACGTCGGTATGGAGCTGTGTTCCTGATAGGGATCGGTAACCCGCTGTCCGACGGCGAGCCTCACGACGGACGTGCCCCCGACTATGACGACTGGAGTTCGGAAAACGAGGATGGGTATCGCGGTCTCAACGGCGATATCCTGCTGTGGGATTCCGTACTCGGCAGGTCGGTGGAGATATCATCGATGGGTATCCGTGTTGACCGGGAGGCGCTTATGCGTCAGCTCAGGATTCGCTGCTGTGAGGAGCGCGCTACGCTTGAATTTCACCGCAGACTGCTCGCCGGCGAACTGCCCGATTCCATAGGTGGGGGCATAGGGCAGAGCCGCCTCTGTATGTTCATGCTCCAGAAAGCCCATATCGGTGAGGTGCAGGCCTCCATCTGGCCTCAGGAGCAGATCGAAGCCTGCCGCCGCGCAGGAATCGAGCTGCTCTGATGCACCCGTCCGACAACCGTGAATACGCGCCGTAAGTGAATTGTCGGATGATTTGGCACTTTCCTGTTGAACCTTCCGGCACTTTCCTGTTTGATCTGCGACGGGTTGTTTCTGTAGTTTCGGCGAGCGGTTTTGGTTATTTCGCGGAAATTTCGTATCTTTGCGCGATTTATGACGATTAAAAAAATTAGATAGAATGAACCCAATCAAAAAGACCATCACCCTGCCCGACGGAAGAGAGATCACTCTCGAGACCGGCAAGCTTGCCAAGCAGGCTGATGGAGCTGTGGAGCTGCGCATGGGCAACACCATGCTTCTCGCCACTATAGTTTCCGCAAAGGAGGCTGGCGAAGGGGTCGATTTCATGCCCCTGACTGTAGATTACAAAGAGAAATTTTCATCGGCAGGCCGCTTCCCCGGTGGTTTCCTCAAGCGTGAAGGCCGTGCTTCAGACTATGAAATCCTGACTTCGCGCCTTGTAGACCGCGTGATGCGCCCGCTGTTCCCCGATAATTATCACGCCGAAACGTTCGTGAACATCACCATGTTCTCGGCCGACGGTGTGGAGATGCCCGATTCACTGGCAGGTCTGGCTGCCTCGGCTGCCATTACATGCAGCGACATCCCTTTCAACGGACCTATTTCTGAAGTACGTGTGGCACGCGTCGACGGTAAGTTCGTGATCAACCCCACCTTCGAACAGCTTGAGCGCGCCGACATGGAACTTATGGTAGGTGCGACAGCAGAAAACATCATGATGGTGGAAGGCGAGATGAACGAGGTTTCCGAAACCGAACTTCTCGAAGCTCTCAAATTCGCTCACGAAGAGATCAAGAAGCACTGCGCCGTTCAGCTCGAACTGGCTGAGGCCGCAGGCAAGACCGTGAAGCGCGAATACAACCACGAAGTCAACGACGAGGAACTCCGCAAGGATGTTCACGACAAGTGCTACGACAAGGCTTATGCCGTTGCCAAAGCCGGATGCGCCGACAAGCACTGGCGTCAGGATTCGTTCGATGCCATCTGCGACGAATATATCGCATCGCTCCCCGAGGAGACACGCGACGAAAAAACTCCGCTGGTAAAACGCTACTACCACGATGTGGAGCGCGAAGCCGTGCGCCGCTGTATCCTCGACGAGGGTATCCGTCTCGACGGCCGCAAGACCACCGAGATCCGCCCCATCTGGTGTGAGACAGACTATGTTCCCGGCCCTCACGGATCGGCAGTGTTCACCCGCGGCGAGACCCAGAGCCTCTCAACCGTCACCCTCGGCACCAAGCTCGACGAGAAGATTCTCGACGATGTGCTCAACCAGGGTCGCGAGCGCTTCCTCCTCCACTACAACTTCCCGCCCTTCTCTACCGGCGAGGCACGTCCCACCCGTGGCGTAGGACGCCGCGAGATCGGCCATGGTAATCTGGCACACCGCGCCCTCAAACGCATGTTCCCCGATAACTTCCCCTATGTATGCCGCGTGGTGAGCGATATCCTCGAGTCGAACGGCTCGTCGTCGATGGCCACCGTCTGCGCCGGTACGCTCGCCCTGCTCGACGCAGGTGTGAAGATGCGCCGTCCCGTCAGCGGTATCGCCATGGGGCTTATCACCGACAACGCCACCGGCCAGTATGCCATCCTTTCCGATATTCTCGGCGACGAGGATCACCTCGGCGACATGGACTTCAAGGTGACCGGTACACGCGAAGGTATCACTGCCACTCAGATGGATATCAAGTGCGACGGCCTGAGCTACGAAGTGCTTGAGCGTGCGCTCAACCAGGCCCGTGACGGACGTCTCCACATACTCGACATCATCGAGCAGACAATCCCCGCACCGCGCGAGGACTACAAGCCCCACGTTCCCCGCATCGTCACCATGGTAATCCCCAAAGAGCTTATCGGCGCCGTTATCGGCCCGGGCGGAAAGATTATCCAGGGTATTCAGGAGGCATCGGGCGCTACTGTCAGCATCGACGAGATTCCCGAAGGCGGTTACATCGAGGTTGCCGCTCCCGACAAGGCTTCAATCGACAAGGCTCTGGAGATGATCAACGCCATCGTGGAACTTCCCGAAGAGGGCAAGACCTATACCGGAAAGGTTCAGACAATCCAGGACTTCGGCGCATTCGTAGAGTTCATGCCCAACCGCGACGGCCTGCTCCATATTTCAGAGATCTCATGGGAACGCCTGCCCGACATGGAGTCCTCCGGCCTGAAAGAGGGTGATCAGGTGACTGTGAAACTCATCGAAATCGACAAGAAAACCGGAAAATACCGCCTCAGCATGCGTGCCCTCCAGCCCAAACCGGAAGGCTACGTAGAGCCGGAACCCCGCCAGCGCGCACCGCGCCGCGAGGGTAACGACCGTCCCCGTCGCGAAGGTGGTGACCGTCGTCCCCGCCGTGACGGCGACCGCGGACCGCGCCGCGAAGGTGGCGACCGCCCCCGCCGCGACTGATCGCCGGCATTCCGTGTGACAAACATACCAGTCGAATGGCTGTATCGGATTCAACGATACAGCCATTTCTATTCTTGTTTAACACTATTTTGATGCGATTGTCATGTTTTGGGTCGCAAATTGCTTGTGAAGATAGGAAATTTGAGTATCTTTGCACTTTAATACGGACGAATTGCAAACTTTTTGTCGCTCGTAAAGGAAATAACGCAGCAATTAATCATTAATCACAATACTCACTCTATGAGAAAATATCTACCTTATACGCTTGCCGGACTTCTCGCCTGCGGCGTAGTTCCGGCAATTGCCCTGACTCAGGGGCAGACTGCGCATCCCCTTCCGGTGGTTACAGCCTCCGAGTCGGAACAGCCTCTCGAGCCCGATGAGGTTACAGATCTTACTATCAAATGGAACATCCTCGAAGGGGGATTCGACATCTCTTTCACAACTCCTAAAACCGGATCATATTACGATTATAATAACTGGAGTAATGTAACGGGCGATCTCACCTCGATTGAAAAAATTGAGGTTTACCGTTACATGGGCTACAATGAATCGGCGATATTGCTCCATACATTCGATAACCCCGGTCTCGGAGAGAAAATATCATATCGTGAGACATCGCTGGAAAAAGGGAAAAAATATGATTTTCAGGTGAAAGTGTTCGCAAACGGCGAGGAATCTTATGGCGCTACATGCGTTGATGTTCTGGCCGGAGCGGTTCCCGGTCGCGTAACCGATGTGGCTGTCTCTACCGACAAGGGACAGATGCCAGTAACAGTAAGCTTCACGGCCCCAGCAACCTACGCAGGTTCTGACGTGGCGCTGGAGTTGCTCGACAAGATTGAACTCACGGCTCCCGGAGCCTCGTACTGGGACCCGGACGTAGTGCTGGAAACCGTAACAGATATAGCACCCGGCGAAAGACATTCGTTGACCATCAACCTCAGCGGAGTGAAAGGTAGTCAGACATGGAAATTGGCCGCCTATAATGAATCAGGTGTTTCCGAAACCACCGATGTAAAGATCTTTATCGGTGAGGACACCCCCGGCGAAGTGGGAAATTTCAAGGCTGTTGAACAGGCCGACGGAAATGTATTGCTCACATGGGACGCTCCTACGGCAGGAGCTAACAACGGATATTTCGATGCCTCGAACATTACATATACGGTGATTCAAAAAATTCCAGGAGAAACTTCATGGAGCGAGAACAGCACCGTACTCATCCAGAATCTGACCGAATGCTCATATCTGCATGAATATAATGTTTCAGAGCCTACCAAACTACGTTTCGCAGTAAAGGCAACCTCTCAAGCAGGGGCGGGCGTAGAAACCAATTCCGGTTATATTATTTTAGGTCCGGCTCTGGAATTCCCCTTCACCGAAGGATTCAACTCCGTCTCGGGATACACCGCAAGCTCCGATCATCTCTGGGGAACGGCAACCAACTGTCCGGGAAGTTACTCTCCCGAATGGAAATTCGAAACATATACCTATGTCGGAAATGTACAGGTGAAACCAGAATCGGGTGAGGGCGGTTTGGCCAAACTCGATTCATACACATATACTCCAGTATCTGATTTCTGGCTCGTGTCGTCGAAGATCAACGTAGCCGGTGAGGCTGCCGTAGAGCTTGGCTTCTGTTATTACGCTCCCGAGACGGCTGCCGGCAAGACCGGTGTAGGAGCTGAAATCAGTTTCGACAACGGTGCTACATATACTCCCGTTTGTCATGCGGTTCTTGATGAGGCTCCTCAGAAGGGATGGAATAAACTTTCGGGTGTGGTCGCCGTGCCTTCATCTGCAGAGAATGCAATCATAAGGATTGTTGCCAACAACGATCCGGCATACGCTGTATGTGTGGTGGTCGATGAGATTTCTCTCCGCAGTGCTGAAGCGCCGGCAGAGGTTTATCCTGCATCGGTTACAGATTTCAGCGCGGTGATGGATAAGGACAACGTTTGTATTGACGTTACACTCACGGCTCCCGAAAAATCGCATCCGTCGCTGGGCGACGTTAACAACGAGCCTCTTGCCCGCATAAGCTGTATCAAACTGTTCCGTCAGATAGGCTATGCCAACGACTATATGCTCGTACATACGTTCGACAATCCAGCTCCTGGTGCGACACTTACATATAAGGACACCGATCTGACTCAGGGGGGAGAATACCGCTACCGTGCCGTGGTTTACGTAGGTGATCTCTGCGACTACGGAAACTATACCGATGATCCGATCACCGTGGGGCAGAAACCCTCGGAGGTTACCGACCTGAAGGCCTCCTCAACTCAGGGCGCGGCTCCTGTTGTTCTTACATTCCGCGCTCCCGCAACCGATATTGATGGCAATAAGCTCAACGCTATCAATGCTATTGTGGCAACCCGATGCAACAACGAGACTTTCGAATGGGAGGAGATCGGCCGTCTGACCGATAACCTTCTGCCCGGCGAGGAGTATTCTCTGACCGATGCCAATGTAGCATCAGCCACTACCTACGAATACCGCGTGACTGTGGAAGGAACTGCAGGCAATTCCTATGGTGTCACATGTCAGGTTTATGTGGGCAACGATCAGCCGCTCTCGCCCTCCAACCTCAAAGCCAGTGTAGGGGAGGACGGCAAGGTGGTTGTAAGCTGGGATGCTCCTACCGAAGGACTTAACGGCGGATACATCGACACCGACCATCTTACATACATCATACAGCGCGGCAACGGCTACAGCGATTACGATGCCACTTTGCTCGTGAGCGGGCATAAGGGCACCACTTTCACCGATCCCACCGAGTTCGACGAGGAAGAGATAGTGAAATATTTCGTAAAAGCGGTAAGCAACGGTATGGCAGGATATTCAGCTATATCGAACACATTGGTTGTAGGCCGTCCATCGGAGCTGCCGTTTATCGAAAACTTCGATAATGTGGTTGGCGATTACATTCAGGCCGATCACTCGTCATGGACTATCACCAGCAGCGAGGAATCGGGTGTATGGGCGTTCGCTGAGATGGCATATTTCATCAACGAGGGGCAGGTTCTCCCGGTTGACGGAGGCAACGGTCTGGCATATGCTTACTATGGACACTATTCTTCAACCGAGCGCGACGATTATCTGACTTCGGGCAATATCGATGTTACCGGGGCAACAGCTCCGCAGCTTACATTTAATGTTTACGGTGTGCCGGGCTACGGACATTCGCTTGACGTGGAGGCTTCGTTCGACGGTGATGATTTCACCAGCATACAGAAATTCATTTACTACATTGACTTCGATGAAGAAGGATGGCACAACATTGTGCTTCCCATCAACAAACCTGCCGATGCGGAGAAGCTCCAGATCCGTTTCCACGCTCATAAGGCAGCGTATTCGTGCAGCGTTGCCATCGACAATATCCGCGTTGACGGCGACGGATCGGGTGTTGCGCAGGTAACTCCTGTTCAGGGTGTGATGGTGGCTTCTGTCAACGGTAGCATTGTTGTGACTGGTGCGTCGGCCGGCGAAGTTGTCACGGTAGCAGATACCGCGGGTCGCGTAGTCTACTCCGGCACAGGCGACTGCACCGTGGCTGTAGCTCCTGCAACTTATATCGTGCGTGTAGACACTACCGCAGTAAAGCTTCTCGTGAAGTAAACGGATAATACACACATACGGAATAAAAAAAGAGTGGCTATGTCGAGCGGCATGGCCACCCTTTTTTTCGACCGTATGTGCTGGTGATATCAGTAAGGGAGGGGGCTATTCAAGGCTTTTGAGGATAAGGGAGTTGGCGTGGTCTATGACGGAGGTATCGAGGCTCGACAGATAGATGCGGGTAGTGGCTTCGTTGTCGTGACCGAGCCCTTCGCTGATTACCGTGACCGGAATCCCTTTTTCTTTTGCGGCTGATGCCCAGCTGTGGCGTGCTACATACATCGTAAGCCGCATTCCGAGATTCAGTAGCTTGGCAAATTTGTTGAGATTGCGGTTGATGTTATAGCTCATGTTGCGGTAAGTACATCGCTCGTTCAGTCCCGGCGATGTTATGATAGGCAGCAGGTAGTCGCTTTCGTTTTCGGGGTATTTGTCGAGAATCGACTGCATGTCGGTTGTCCATTTTATGGCGAGGAGCTGACCTGTTTTCCGACGGCGGTATGTTACATACCCGTTTCTGAGGTCTGATTTACGCAGATATGTCATGTCAACGAAACTCATGCCCCGCAGATAGAAGCTCATAATGAACATATCGCGGGCGAAATCGAGCGAGGGGTTCATCGACAGGTCGGTAGCCTTTATCTGTTTGATTACCGTGAGCGGCAAGGCGCGTTTTACGGTTTTGCCGACCCCGGTGTACACATGCCGGAATGGGAAGCGGTTTTCTATTATGTCCTGCTCTACGGCGCGGTTGTATACGGCCCGTAGAATACGCGTGTAAAACGAGATTGTATTAGGTGATAACTTCTTTTGGCGTAGCCAGGCTTCGTATGCTTCCATCAGTTCGGAATTAAGACTGTCGAGCATTATGTCTTCGTTCGGGCTGAACACCGGGCCGAAGGCCACACGGTATTTAATGAATGTGCGGAAGCTGTTGAGGGCTGCCCGATATGTTTCGGAAGTGCGGATGTTGCCGTTTATTCTCAGGTTGGCTATTATGGTCTCCATGAAACCGAACAGTGTGTACTCGGAAGCGTAGCGGTTGAATTCCGATATTATATAGTCGGCGGAATAGGGGAGGCGTGCTGATTCGAGTTTTCTACAGATGCGGTTTATGCGTTCCATATCCCGTCGGATATGTTCCCGCACCGATAGCAGGAGCGTATAGCGCCTGGTGTCGTGGCATAGCAGGAGTATAGAGCGCTGGGCATCCCATTCGTAGGAAAATACATGGTAGTCCGTGACAATCTGGCGAACCTTTCTTTCGTGGATAATCTGGTAATAGATGGTGCCCTCGTGGTCGGGTACCGACGATGGGCGGAACTTTACTTTAATCGAGGTCATAAGTAAGTCGTGCAAATTATAACGTATAATGTACATTCATGGACTTTATATAATCTGCGGCATCCTTTAGCTGGCTGTTACTCTCGTCTTCGTTTTTTTCCCGACAGGCTCAGAAACGCAGGCGATAACGTGTAGCTTGCCACACTCCCTGATCTTCGGGTAAAAGCCGGCTGATAGGATGCCCGCAGATAATATAAAATAATTTTCACGACTTACTTATCTTATACGGCTGTTCTATAAGATAATAAACGACGTATGCGCGCCGGAATGCCGTAAGCGGTAGTTTTTATCTGTCGCTCCCTTCCGGCTTTTGTGGGGTGTCTTTCAACTTCGATATGCGGCGGAGTATGTTTCTTCTGGCGGTGAGCAGCCCCGGAGAAAGCTCGCCATAGCCGAGCAGTTCCAGTTGTGCGGCCAGTTCGCCGGTCAGTTCGGGGTAGAAGCGGCATAGGGTGAAGGCTTGCTTCATACACAGTGCCCGGATTCCGTAGGGTTCGGTAGAGTTGATGCGGGAGAGGCAGAAGTCAAGGTAGTCGGTGCGGATACTCCCTTTGTCTGCCGGCATCCGTTCGAGCAAAGTGAGTATAAGCCGTTTTTTACCGGTATGGTCTGTAGTGAGGAGAATATCGGTGAGCATCTCTCTTTTCGGAAGCAGCCGTATTATTTCCTCGTCGTTGAAGTGGGTCATTATCCATAAGGCTTGATAGCCCACGCGGTTGTCATGGTCGGTTATGAGGTTGTAAAGTTCGGTTTTCATCCTTTCCCCGTCGGGTGTCTCACATGCGCGGCATATCATATGAATGTCGCGCATAGTGATTCGCTGTGTCAGGATTTCTCTTAGGTTCATATCGGGGAGAGGGGGGCCGTAGGGATGGGGGAATGGCTGAAATGTCAGAAACCGGAGTTTTTAAGGGCGAAATATTTCCATAGCGGAGCCGCCATCAGAGATTGTTTGAAGCTGTCGGCAACCAGCAACTCTTTCAGTTCGTTTTCTGTCAGTATCTTTACTGCGATATCTTCAGTTGCGTCGAGCGACTGACCGCTGACCTTGCGCACACCTTTGGCAACGAAGCAATAGGTGAGGTTGTTGGTCGTGGAGGGATTCTGCGACAGGACGCTCAACAGTTCCCATTCGCCTCCGGCATATCCCGTTTCCTCACGCAATTCGCGCCTGGCGGCATCCAGAGGTTCTTCACCCGCTTCTATCACTCCTGCCACAAGTTCGGTAAAATAATCCTTAAGACCGTGGCGATACTGTTCCACCATCAGATATCTGCCATCTTCCGTAATGGCGATGACATTCACCCAGCCGGGATATTCAAGTATGTAATATTCATCGTTTATCCTTCCGTCGGGAAGCTGCACGGTGTCGCAGCGTGCCGTAAGCCAGGGTCGGCGGATTATATAACGCGAATCAAGGATAGTCCACTTTTGTTTTTCCATGCTGTAGTATAGATGTTTGTAAAGTCAGTAAATTCAGGGAACTCTGAATGATGGCGGCAGGGTCTGCAGCTGGAACTGAAGGGTTCGGGCAAGGCGGTAATGGCCTTCGTCGCCGGGGTGGAGCCGGTCTGTATCGGGATCGGCTATGTACCTGTCGTTACTTTTATCGAGTGGATAAAGGCCGCTTATCGAGTATAGATCGATAACCGGAACGCTCCATATCTCTCCGGCTTTCCTTATTGCCTTTATGTAATCGTCGAGATATAGTCCGGCGCCGTTGGCATATTCTTCGGAGGGCTGTACGTTGGTGTCGCCGAACTTGGCGAACGCCCGGTGTATGGGGGTGAGGATTATGATCTGGCTTGTGGGGAAGTTGCTCTTGAGATAGGAGAGAAGGCGGTTGATACTTCCTGATAATGTGGCTTCATCGAGAATATGGGTGCGTTTGTTCCGTTTCTCCATACGGCCGTTCACGTTGACCTCTTCTATGGTCTCGGTGAAGAATCCGCCTATGGGACGCGACGAATTGAAGTCGTTCGTACCGGCCCATATGAAGATGGCATCGAGATCGTCGGGGTGTTCCTGCTTCATCGCGGTGGCCTTGCCGAGAAGGTCTTTCCATTGATATCCGTTGATGGCATAGGAATAAGGTTCGATCCCGATCAGGTCCGCCAGATAATCGTAGAACCGTTTTGTGGTGACACCGAGCCTCGGGTCGCTCATGGAGTCGCCCAGAATTCCGACTTTTTTACCTTCCCATTGGGTCCCTTTCGTTATATGTGAGGCGGGTACTTCTACCGGTTCCGATGCTCCGGCTACAGCGGGGATCGCCGACAGCAACAGCGCCATAGCGATGGTTCTGAATGTTATGATCATGATATTATGTATTATGCGACCTCAAATAGTTGCATGTAAACGGTACTGCAAATATAGCAAAAATAGCCATATCCTGAACATCCCGGGGAAAATCTACCGGCATGAATGGATTTTTGCAGCTGCCTCATACCGCTCCCGAAGCGTTTCGCCTGATGTGAGGGGGTCAGCAACTTCTGTCTCTTTGCCAATAGGCTTTCATGCGCTTGATACCTTCGGCGCCGAGGATGGTGAGGCCGCCATACTGGGCTGTCTTTGCAAGTCCGAAAAATATAACCCACAGCACACCCTTCGCCGAGGCGGAGATGGGGAGTGCCATCTGTGCAAACGATATGATGTAGAAGGGGATGCACATGGCCACAACTGTCACTCCTGTGCGGAAAGACAATCGCGCGAGCCATCCCTTGATTTTCGTACCGGTGGCGGTGAAAAACTCCTTTGCGCTCATGAACGGTTCTGTTTAGATACTTATGTCGCAAAATTACAGATTTTTTACGGTTTTTAATCCTCTGTCTGTAGTTTCTTCCGGTGCATTGACAAAAGGAAGCCTCGCATGCAGGCTATGTCGGCGTGCAGGCAAGGCTTCGGAATGAATAAAATATATGGTAAGTTGTCCGTCGTTATCACCGGTGACCTCTACTGTTTCCGGTGCATCGGGAGAAGTGTTTCCCGCAATTCCGGCAGCTTCCGGTGAGTTGCAGTATACTCTGAGAGGCGATGAGTAACATTGTTATAATCGAAAAATACGCCGTTCGTGTAAGCAGAAGCCTGTAGGAAAGTGTATTTCTCAAGATCGAACGTTCCATCGCCGGTCGGCCGTGCGAGAATGGCAAGTTCATCCCATACGTGGGCATATCCGGCAGTGGCCGTAACCACCGCGGCCAGAAAAATATATCTTTTCATCGCTTATCTGATATCTGTCTGTGATGCTACGGTGGCCGGACCGTCTGTAAGATATTCAAAGAAATCAAAGGAGGCTGTTCCGCAGGGGTATTTCTCGTCGTCATAGACGTTGTAGTGGAAAAGTCCGGTACGAACCCCCTTCCAGTCTCCCTCGCTGTTTTCGAATGTGTCGCCAAGCGTATGAAAATTCTCGCCGTCGGTACTGTAAGAGAATGTGTGCCTGTTGCTGTCGGTATCATATTCATACATCAGATATACACGGCCATCGGCTGCTGTAGGAAGCAGCTTTTTATTTCCGATGGATCCGTTATTGTCGATATACAGGTATTTCACCGGTGTGCCACCGACATTTGTGACAGTCACTCCTATGCCGAGATGACGTGATCCGGCTGATTCTATTCCGGCGCAGTCGCCTGCCGACATTCCGTTGCAGTCGAGCAGGGTGACAACCGACCCGCTGAATCCCATCAGTTTCTGGGTAAGCTGATTTCTGGCGTTTTTCAGTTTGTCGGCCTTCATGGATACGAGATTCAGCCGTCCGTCGCTGAATGTGATATTTTCCATAACGGGGTTATGGTTGAACTGCCATTGTATTCCGAGGGTATTGTCGTCAAAACTGTCGGAGGTGCGGGGTGCCGAGGGGGGAGCGCTGACTCCGGTTGACGGTTTTCTGCATATTTTCATCGGTTCCCCCACGCCGTTGAGATCATAATCCTCGCCGATTACAGGAAAACCATCTTCCCACTTTACGGGCTGGAGATGGACTACACGCCCAAGAACGGGAGTGGACTGGAAATGGTAGAACCACCATTCGCCGTCGGGGGTGTCGACCAACGCGCCCTGATGCGGGCCGTTGATTTTTGTCGAGCCGGTCTCAAGAACCCTTTTGCCTTCATACGGACCGTAGATGTTTTTGGATCGCAGAACTGTCTGCCATCCTGTGCCGACACCTCCTTCGGGAATCGAAAGATAGTAATATCCGTCTTTCTTGAATAATTTTGTTCCCTCAGCTGTAGGTCCTTCATAGATCTTCTGTCCATCGTCGAGAAGTGTTTTCCCGTCGGGGCTCATCTTGTGTATGTATATCGGTCCTCCGCCGAGCTGGCTGCGCCCGAGATACGCGTCGCCGTTGTCGTCCCATAGCGGACATGGATCTTCCCATCCGTATATATCTTTTATCTGATAAAGCTCGCTCCATTCGCCGGCAGGGTCTGTAGCCGTTGTGACGAATAATCCCTCGTGAGGCATACATACATATATCCTGAATTCACCATCATGATACCGGAGCGCCGGTGCCCAGGTGCCTCCGCCGTATTTCTGCATGTCGGAGAAGCCGGGAAAGTTGATGCTGTCGTGAACGCGTGCTATAATACGCCAGTTTACCATATCGTCCGATTCCAGAACCGGCATCCCCATGAAGTGGAATTCAGAGCAGGTCATATAATATTTGTCGCCCACACGGATAACATCCGGATCGGAATAATCGGCGTTGAGCACCGGGTTGGCGAAAGTTCCGTCGCCGAGATCTCCCCAGCGTGGATCGGCGTACCATCCTGTAGAGCCTCCCAGGTCCTGACCTCCGGAGAAAAGTCCCATTTTCCCGGCGTTGGTATAGTCGCCCAGTACAGGGCGGGCGCGGTGTTCTCCCGGAAAGAATTCCTGCACTTTATCATCTCCGTCGCCTACTTTTACGAATGCTGTCGGAGTTTGTGCCACAGACGTGAACAATCCTGCGACACCTGCAAATAATATCAGTAGTTGCTTCATAATAGGTTTAAAAGTATTTTGACGCAAATTTATCAAATCACATCTGCTTAAACAGGCTCGTTTGTATCATTAAATGCAACGATTCAGCCGTATCCCGGATATTCCGACTGATTTTATGAGGCATGTCTGATACTGCGGATCGCCCGTATGACCCGCCGAAAAAGGCCTGTGAGATACTTTTTTTTCAAATCATCTAAAATATTTTTTGGCGTAGTGTGTCTTAAGAGATAGAGCAGCTCTTGAAAACCTAAAAACTTTTAAAGATGAAAAGAACTTTTAAAATATTTGCAATTCTTCTTGTCCTGATTGCCGTACCGGCATTGGCAGGGCTTGGCATAATGGCATTATGGAACGGTGTTGTTACTACAATCTGTGGTTTTGCAGCCATCACATTCCTTCAGGGAGCCGGTCTGTTTTTTCTTGGACAACTTCTGAGCTGTGGATTCATTATCCCGTTATTCCTTGGGTTCGGAAGCCTTCATGCAATCCATCATAGTCGCGGAGATTGGCGGGATCACTGGCACAAGATGAGTGACGAGGAGCGTCGTGAGTTCATACAGCGTCGTAGGGAGATGTTTGGTTTCCGTAATCGTCCCGGTAATGGAGAAGAA
>JAAVFL010000011.1 GCA_014800795.1 Bacteroidales bacterium
AGAGGCAGTAAGATCAATGTTGATATTATTTTGTTCCTGGCCACTTATCAGTATATCGTTATCAATTGATTATTGACACCTCCATTCTAGCCTGCACAGGATCAAGATCCTTTAGATTCTTCATATGCACATAAGCCGGATAATAAATGCCCAGTTCTTCTTTCAAGGCATTCGTCTTCATCTGATTATTCAATTGCATGAGCATTCCGAAGAAATCGTTTTCCTCTTTGGGATATTCCACCACTTCATATTTCGCAAATCCCATATCCTTTGCGAGTGCTTCTATTGCATTGTCAAGCGATCCAAGTTCATCTACTAATCCAATTTTCAGAGCAGTAATGCCATCCCATACACGGCCTTCAGCAATTGCCTTAATTGAATCCTGGGGCATATGGCGTCCATCCGCACATCTTTTTGTAAACAGGTCATATCCACGTTCTACCATAGCCTGCATTCTTGCCATTTGGAATGTATCCATAGGTTCAACTATATTTGGACCGGCTGAATTAAGATTAGTCTCGACAAAATCTATATTAACTCCCAGTTTGTCATTTAGCAAAGTCTTAGCGCATGGTATCATACCGAATATCCCGATTGATCCGGTTAGCGTCATTGGCTCTGCATAAATCTTTTTTGCTCCGCATGAAATATAATAACCTCCTGATGCAGCTACATCACCCATTGACACAAACACGGTTTTACCTTTATCTTTAAAAACCTCCAAGGCATGCCATATTTGTTCGGATGCAAATGCAGATCCACCACCGGAATTCACACGAACTACCAATGCATTTATATCATTATCTTCCGCAAGTTTCAGGATATCCGGCACTACACGCTCTGATGCAATGCCATCCTTACCGCTTTCTGTTATATCACCACAAGCATAATAAACAGCAATCTTATTTTGGCTATTCTTTGTATGCGGAATTTCTGGTTCAGTTGAAAGATATTCCCGTATGGAGACTGTCTGAAGTTCATTCTCCTTATCTATACCGGTTTTTTCCTTCAGAAAATCTTCAATTTCGTTCAGATATTTCAGACCATCCACAAGCTTATGTTCAACAATGTCTTCTGCAGGCATAAGGGATGCCATATTATCTGCCAACTGATTGATTTCTTCGGTAGATATACCACGCGACTCGCTGATATCCGAACATATGCGATTCCAGATATTATCTAAATACACATGGGTCTGTAATTTATTGGCTTCACTCATGTGGGTTAGAATATATGGTTCGACAGCACTTTTAAACGTGCCGACCTTCACCACCTGCATTTCAATACCAACTTTATCCAATAGGCCTTTAAAAAAGGGAATTCCACTCGCCAGACCTCGCAAATCGATTCCCCCTACAGGATTGAGATATATTTCATCAGCGGCAGACGCTACATAATAGTCCCCTTGCGAATATGTATTTCCATATGCAATTATCCATTTTCCACTGTTGGAAAAGTCATTCAGTGCATCTCTGATAGCTTCACGTGTGGCAATCCCGGCTGTCGCTCCATTGCAATTGATATAGATACCTTCGATCTTCTTATCGGTAGCGGCAGCTTTTATTGCGCATACTATATCACCGAGAGATGTCGGTAGGGGTTGATTATTCAATATCGAATATATGTCCGGAGCTGTATTGGTTTCATCAATTGCGCCTGATAAATCTAAGGTTAGAATAGACTTCTTATCAAGAGAGCGTTTTACATTGGCAGAACTAACTGAACTTATCACTGACCCTATGGCAAATGTCATACCTAAAACGATTATGAGCATAAATGACACCCAAATTGCCGTCAAAGAGCCTAATAGGGATATAAAATAACGTTTTAACATTACTTTTGTGTTTATAAAACTATTCTGACTTATCGCTCCACGATGGAGGCAGTTTATTTTGCAACAAAAATAGTAATTATATTCCGATTCCCAAAATCTGAACAAAGAATATAAATTAACCATTTAATGTTAACGCATGTTAATCCAGAATGACAATATTTAATATTGCAGCGTGTAGTGATGGCTAAATTTAATCTTCACATAGTTACACATCTATATTATTGTACAGGAGAGTTTGCGTTATGGAATAATTTTGTTAATTTTGCATCCATTAATACAGCTCATTCTCCCACATACACTATCTATGTATACGAGCCATTCGTCATTTAGTTGTTATGAAATAATTTACACACAAATAAACACTTTGTTTAATTTATGCAAAATTTCACTTTAAGGAAGAGGGATACTCTTCGAATCACGGGTATAATGCTGGGATCTTTGGCATTTACCGGATGTGTAGACCATGACTACGATTTAAGTAAGGACATGGATCTGAATGTCACTGTGGGTGGCGAGTCTGTTTACCTCCCGGCTAGCTCGACCGGTTATCTTACTGTCGATAACATTCTTGACCTCAGCGCCGGGAGTTCAATTCGTGCAATATCTCAACAGGACATTGACAACAAAGAAAATTACGGCCTCGCCTTAGGCGATTATGTTCTCGTTCAAGATGCGGCGGATACACATTCTTCTGTCAATATTGAACAGATTACCATTAATGATACCGATGTCAACTCCGAAGGTATTACAGTTCCTTTCGCGGCTGGACTATCATATACCATGCCCGCAGATTTCACATCAGACATTTCATTGTCAGAAAACAATGTGGATCCATGTGTAAAATCTGCCGAACAAGCCGAGACCGATCTTGAGCTTCTGTTCAATATCAGATATTCATCTGAACTATATCGTGGTGACATCACTATAAACAAGGGTTATTCAATCGATTTTAGCGAAGATTGGATTGTCTCAATAGAAGATCCGACCACAGCTACATTTGCCAGAATGGATAATGATCATAAACTGGTTTTTACATCTGACGTGAAAGTCGGATACGAAACGCCCTTTGCAATACGGGTGAAGGTCAATCGCTTCATCCTCGGATCGGAAAAAGGTGAGGGGCTTTATGAACCGGGACATTTTATGCTGAATTCCACTATCGCTTTTGCCGGTGACGTGTCAATTGATGATTCGACAGCCGACCATCAGATAGGAGATGTGGATATTGATGCTGACATATACATCACTAAAGCACTAATACTTGCAATCACAGGTGTTGTTGATCCTGAAATTACTATTGATGACACTCTCGTCAGAATCAATGATATACCCGATTTCCTCAGTAGTGATGATAATTATCTTGATCTGTCAGATCCGCAGATTTATTTTACTGTAGACAATCAATCGCCAGTATCTGTAACAGTAACAGCCAAGTTAACTGGTATATACAGTCAGGATAAAGCTCCCGTGAATCTGTATATAGGCGAATGGGCGAATCAAAATGGAACTGAAGCGATCATCGTCAAGCCCGGGTTAAATAAGATCTGCCTTTCACGCACCGGAGAAAATCACGGAACAGGAATTGTAGAGGTAAAAGTTCCCAATATTGGTGATTTGCTCACTACCATTCCCAGCGAGATTGTTATTTCAGATATTGACATGAAAGTAATTCAGCAACCTGTCACTTTTGTACTGTCAGCTCCCGGTGAATCCGGCTATGCTTTCGATGCTAAATATGCTGCGGTAGTTCCCCTTTCATTCAGTAATAACATGAAGCTGGTGTATGAAGACAGTGATAATGGCTGGGATGAAGAGTTTGAAAAATATAATTTCAATACAGTCGAGATAAAACTTGATGTTCTGAATACAGTGCCCCTCACACTCGTTCCCGACGTAGAAATGACCAGAGCTGACGGATCTGTATTGGAAAATCTAGTGATTGACATCGATGGCGAAGTGGCCGCTGGTTCTATTTCATCTCCGTCTACCTCCGGTCTTACTATCATTGCACGAAGCAAAGGAGAAAATCTTGCAGGACTTAATGGTATTAAATATATATTTACAGCTAAGTCTGGTCAGAATACCACTGGTGTCGTTCTAAACGAGAATCAGAATCTGAAATTCGAAAACATCAAAATCACGATTAAAGGCGGCGTCACAATTGACCTTAATGATTGATTTTACATATCTTCATCAGCATAACAATGAAACATATAAATAAATATATAATAGCTGTAGCTCTTGTTGGAGTACTTCAGTCAGCAACCGCACAGGAAGCAAGCCGTTCGGGATATTTCCTGGAAGGATATAACTTCCGTCACCAACTAAACCCCGCTTTCGCTCCGGAAAACAACTACGTATCCATACCGGCCTTAGGTAATTTCGGTGTTGGAGCCGCAAGCAACATTGGAGTTAATACATTCATATACAAGAAACCGGATGGCCAGTTGACAACATTCATGAACAGTTCTGTCAGCAGTGATGAGTTTCTGAACAAACTTCATAAAAACAACCATCTGACAGCGAATATAAACATGACGCTTCTGTCTTGCGGCTTTAGAGCTTTCAATGGTTATAACACAGTAACCATCTCTACCCGTGCAGAACTTGGCGCTAATTTACCAAAGGATCTATTCACGTTCATGAAGGTTGGAATGACTGGGCCGAGTACATCCTATAATTTTGAAAATGTCAGAGTCCGTGCGAATGCATATGCCGAATTAGCTCTTGGTCACCAACGTAAAATAACCAATGAGTTGTCCGCCGGCGCTAAGGTCAAATTCCTTTTCGGCCTCGGACATCTCGATGCTCGAATCAATACGATGGATGTTCATATGAGCGATAACCTCTGGTCCGTTCGTGCCAAAGGTGAGATGAATATAGCGGCAGGCTCAGGTCTATATGTGCCGACAAACAAAGAAAGTGGTAAGGATCTGGATAAGCCAGACATGTATAACCAGATCGACTATGATGGCATTGAGTACAACAATTTCGGTCTTGCAGGTTTCGGTCTGGGATTTGACCTCGGCGCCACCTACGATATGCATCAGTTTGTTGAGGGGCTGACATTATCTGCCGCTCTTACAGATATTGGATTCATCTCATGGAATAACAACCATAAGGCTGTAACCCCCGCCACACAATGGACTTTCAATGGATTTAGCAATATTGCTCTTGATTCCGACCAACCAGATTACGAACAGAACAAACTTGATGAACAGTTCGACAATATATTTGATGACCTTAAGGATTGTACCAATTTCGAGCGTGTATCAGATGGTGGATCTTCACGTACAACTGCACTGGCGACTACTCTTGCAATCGGTGCGGAATACCAAATGCCGTTCTACAAAGGTCTTACAGGAGGCTTCCTCTTCTCTCAGAGAATGGGCGGATGCTTTTCCTGGACAGAAGGGCGTTTCTATGCAAATGTGAAGCCAACTGATTGGTTTGATTGTTCGATAAATTACGGTGCTGGATCATTCGGCTCTTCTTTTGGTTGGCTTGTTAACTTCCATCCTAAAGGATTCACATTCTTTATCGGATCAGATCATCAATTCTTCAATATTACCCCTCAGTTCGCCCCTGTCGGCAAAGCGAATGCGAACCTTACACTTGGCATGAGTGTAAACTTCGGAGCAAAGACTAAACGCTAAATTCACTTAATAGTGTACAAAAAAGAGGAACCAGACTTGAGTTCCTCTTTTTTTGTACACTGTGCTTAATCCCATAACTTATCGGAAACTGCATATCTTGGCCGGTGTTTTACCTCTACAAAGATTTTACCGATATACTCTCCTACAATTCCAATCGACATAAGAATCAAACTTCCGAGCGCCCATATGGAAAGCATTATAGAGGTCCATCCCGCACTTATATGATCGCTGAAAAAATACGATACAAATACATATATACCCACGACCAGATCAATTAACAACAGGATAAGTCCCGTCATAAATATCCATCTCATTGGCCGTGCTGAAAAAGATGTTATTCCATCTATTGAAAATCCCAACATCTTGGTAAGAGGATATTTCGACTCCCCTGCCACACGTTCATCGCGTGCATATGTAACAATATCGGACTTCAACCCGATCTGAGGAATTATCCCACGAAGAAATAGATTAGACTCACTGTATTGGGATAGTAACTGCAAAGCACGGTTGCTTAACAGACGATAATCCGCATGGTCGTATATTGTTTCCAAACCCATGGATTTTTGAAAGGAATAAAATGCATGTGCTGTAGTACGCTTAAACCAGGAATCCTTTTCTCTGGAAGATCGCACTCCGAATACAATTTCAGTACCCTCATTGAATTTCTTAACCATCTCTATGATAGCTTCCGGATCGTCTTGTAAATCCGCATCAATAGAAACAGCAGCATCACACCGATTCATAACCGTCATAAGACCGGCAAGCAATACATTCTGATGTCCTCTGTTATGTGCGAGTGATATCCCTTTCACACGTTTATCAACAATGTGCATCTTCTCAATAAGTTCCCACGTACAGTCTGTACTGCCGTCATTACACAGCAATACATAACTATCCTTCGAGGCCAGTTTAAGTACCGACAGCCGGTCAAGAACATCCAGCATTTTAGGCACTGAAATGGGCAATGCATCACCTTCGTTGTAGCACGGGACGACAATGGCTATAATATTATTCTCAGCCGTCATATAATGTAAATATATAAAAATACACAGATACAAGACAACCTTGTTATAGGTCTTTCCCGCATCTGTGTATTATAAGGGTTAGTTATGCGATACCCGTATCAATAGCTGCGGGCAAAAATAACTCTCTGTTTTGAAGGTTTCCCGGTTACCATACATACTCCCGGGGTCTTGTCTCCCTCAAGTGGAATGCAACGAATCGTCGCTTTTGTCTCAGCTTTGATTTTTTCTTCAGTCTCCGGAGTCCCATCCCAATGGCATAACAGGAAACCACCTTTTTCTATTTCCTCTTTAAATTCATCATATGAATTCACTTCACGGGTCATTTCCTCACGGTGACGTAGTGCTTTCTTATAAATATTCGCCTGAATATCTTCCAGGAGATCCTTTACAAACTTAGCTATGCCTTCAAGAGGTTCAACCTGTTTTTCGAGAGTGTCGCGGCGCATGAGTTCTACAGTTCCATTCTCAATATCACGTGCTCCGATAGCCAGACGAACCGGAACTCCCTTCAGTTCGTAGTCAGCGAATTTAAATCCCGGACGACGATTCTCTGCATCGTCATATTTTACACTTACACCAAGCTCCCGCAGTTCTTTTACTATGGGATCAACGTGTTTGCTGATTTCTGCAAGTTGATCTGCATTTTTATATATAGGAACTATGACACACTGAATTGGAGCAAGATGTGGAGGTAATACCAATCCGTTATCATCCGAGTGCGACATTATCAATGCTCCCATCAAGCGGGTCGATACCCCCCATGATGTAGCCCATACAAGTTCTGGCTTGTTCTCCTTATTAATAAAAGTAACATCAAAGGCCTTTGCAAAATTCTGGCCAAGGAAGTGACTGGTACCAGACTGAAGAGCCTTCCCATCCTGCATCATAGCTTCTATCGTATATGTTTCCAAAGCACCTGCAAATCGCTCGTTGGCCGATTTTACTCCCTTGATAACTGGCACTGCCATAAAGTTATGGGCAAAATCATTGTATACATTAAGCATTTTCATTGCCTCAGCTTCGGCTTCCTCTCTGGTAGCATGAGCTGTATGTCCTTCCTGCCACAGAAATTCTGCTGTACGAAGGAACAGACGTGTTCTCATTTCCCAACGCATTACATTTGCCCATTGGTTTATGAGAATCGGAAGATCTCTGTACGAATTAATCCAGTTTCTGTATGTATTCCAGATTATAGTCTCCGATGTAGGACGAATTATCAATTCCTCTTCAAGTTTTGCTTCCGGATCAACAACTACCCCGCTTCCATCCGGATTATTCATCAGGCGATGATGTGTGACAACCGCACATTCTTTCGCAAATCCTTCCACATGTTCAGCCTCTTTGCTGAGAAACGATTTGGGTATCAAGAGAGGGAAATAAGCATTTTGATGCCCGGTTTCCTTGAACATACGATCCAACTCATGCTGCATTTTTTCCCAGATAGCATAGCCGTAAGGTTTTATCACCATACAACCACGTACAGCCGAACGCTCGGCCAGGTCTGCTTTAATAACCAAATCATCATACCACTGCGAGTAGTTATCGCTACGTTTGGTCAGGTCCTTCAATTCTTTTGCCATTGCAAATATTGTGTAATTATATTTCTATTTTATAACATGTTCCTGCTCATTGTACAATTGAAAGGAACTCATGGATTTTATGAGGTGCAAAAATACAAAATATTTTTCTCACATCAATCATAGTTTCTTATTCTTGGCATCAACAATAAGCACTGGTCCGGGAACAATGAATATTTCCAGTCTGCGGTTTGCTTTTCTGCCCTCGCGAGATGTATTACGTACACCATCCAACGGATCGCTGTCCGCCATGGGATATCCCTGAAGCATATCGGTCTGGGCGGCATGTTCATCAAAATAATCATAAAGTGATACGATTCTTTTCTCTGTAAGGGAATACAGGTAATCGTTTGAGCCTGTATCATCAGAATGCATCACAAGAATAACTTTGAAACGTCCATGTGAACGGAAATAAGGTAGAAATGATTTTAATACTTCCGGAGCTGTTGGAAGTAGTAATGTATCATTAGGGGCAAAAAGTTGATCGGCAGGAATCGTTGCGATTACCACTTCGCCCTGTCGGGTAGTTTCCACTTTGTAACCGAGCTTTTGCAAAGCTTGGGCCTCACGTTTCATATAATCCTTTATATATCCGGCATATTTGTTCGGAACATCAGGAAGCAATAGCGTTTCCTCCAAAGTAAGTTCCGATAGATCAACCATCTGTTCATTGGAGGAATCCTTATTCTGGGCATGTAAATTTCCTACAGCAAGTAATAAAAATAAAACTGCCATAACCGGAAATTGTCTACAGAAGCATTTTTGAAACATTATTTATCTATATAATCGGCTACGTTATGATTGACTATTCTATTTATATTATAGAGTTTATATTATAGTGTCTTCATATTCCATTTCCGCCTTTACCATAAGCTCGACATCTGCCTCATCCACACATGCGTTCTTATCTTTTTTCAGCATACGTTTCACGTAATCCACAACATCCTGCTCTATATCATCAGGATCATCATCAGGATCCGACTCGATATCAAGCAATCCGTTTTCTTCATAGAAGTCCCATATCATATCTATGATATTCAGTACTTCATCACTCTCATATTGCGCGCGTCCGGCATCTTTCAGACGGTTATTGATTGCTTCTACAGCCTTGAATTCATCAAATTCCATTTTTATCAGGAAAATTTTATTTATAATTCGAGTAATGCATCCGGAACCGTAATATCTATGGTTCGCATATCTGGATCGATTTCATCAATAAATTCATCCGAAATAGGAATCAGACATGTAGTCCCATCATTCTTTTCTATAACAAACAGATAATTGGCGGTCGTATCATCTATATCAGTGATCTTTCCTAATTCCTTGCCATTGGCTGTTACCAAATATCCAATAAGATCAGCCGCATACATCCCTTCTGAGGGATCGTAAACAATGGAAGGTAATTCTGATTGAAGTGCAAATACGTTATGACCACATAATTTCATCGCATCGATCTCATTTGTAATACCATCAATTAAGACTAAATCTGTCTCGCGACTTTTTGCTCTAACAGCATTTAGGTAAAATGGCACATTGATTCCGTCAATATTTAATATCAAACAAGATAAATCAGAAAGATCAACCTCTTTGTCAAGAAGTAGAACAATCTCACCACAGATTCCATGTGGTTTCAGGAATTTTCCGATTTCATTAAGTTCGTTGTTTTGAATCATAGTTGAATGAAACTCCGATTAGCGAAATTTGAAGATTATAGCAACTGACTTTGGTTCTTTTTCTTCTTTTTCTTACTACTCGTCTGCTGTACGACTGCCTTGAACTCATGAAGATGGACGTTACTGTTCTCTAACGTGATTGCTCCATGCGATAATTCCAGTAAATCCTTGAATATCTTCATGTCATCAACCCCGTCAGCGTTAACAGCAAGCATCTGTTTCTTCATATGGTTGGCTAACAGAAGAATAGCCTCATTACGTTCTTCACCTTCCTCCATGGAAGCGACTGTGTCAACTAGCTGTTGAGTGAGGCGTCCGTAATGCCGATAACGCAAAGGGGAACGAGAATACTGTACCCTTTGAGGTAATGTCTGCAAATCGGCTTCTTTGATTACTTCACACGGATAATCTATGTCAAGTCTGAATCCGGACATAATAGCAAGGTGATCCCACAGTTTATGTTCATTTTCAGGAGCGCGTAACTCGGGGAAGAGATTTCCCATGGAACGGATAATAGAGTATGCACAATCCGTCCGTTCAGAGCGATCTTCTATTGTAAGACAATGATCTACCATCCGTTGAATATTACGTCCATATTCTGGAAGTGTCAATTGTGATAGCCGTGTATTATACGTAAGCATTTGAGTTAACTTATGAGTTCCATTCTTAAAAACACGGTGCGCATCACCTTGGTTCAGGTCGCGCACCGTGCTAAATGTTAGATATTACATATTCATACCGCCATCCACCTGGATAACCTGGCCGGTAACGTAGCTTGACATATCAGAAGCGAGGAAAGTTGCAACATTGGCAATATCCTCAACTTTTCCACCACGACGAAGAGGTATCTTCTGGCACCATTCTGCACGGACTGCATCTGGAAGAGCTGCGGTCATAGCTGTCTCGATGAAGCCCGGGGCTATAGCATTCGCACGAATCCCACGACTTCCGACTTCTTGCGCCACACTTTTAGCAAGAGCTATCAGACCAGCCTTGGATGCAGCATAATTGCTTTGACCTGCATTACCGTGGACACCTACTACAGATGCCATATTGATAATTGACCCGCTGCGTTGGCGAAGCATTATGGGAAGAATCGCATGAATGAAGTTAAATGCGCTTTTAAGATTAACGGCTATAACGGCGTCCCACTGCGCTTCTGTCATACGCATCATCAGACCATCTTTAGTTATACCTGCGTTATTTACAAGAATATCAATGCTGCCGAAATCTTTATGGATTTCTTTTACTACTTCTTCTGTCTGAGCGAAATCTGCAGCGTTTGAAGCATATCCTTTCACTTTCACTCCAAGTGCAGCTATTTCTTCCTCAGTTTTCTTTCCGTTTTCGTCAATCACCAAATCCGTGAATGCGATGTTTGCTCCCTCTTTGGCAAAACGGAGAGCTATTTCCTTGCCGATACCGCGGGCAGCTCCGGTAACAATTGCTGTTTTTCCTTCAAGTAGTTTCATGATTGAAAATATATTAGTCTATGGTTGATTTCTGATTTCTGATCTCACTCTCTGTTCCGGCTGTCGGTCTGTATTTTACAGCATTCATTATAAATGCCGTTATCCGATCATATGCTGTTTCCCCCGTATATCCAAGAATCTCGAGATTATCTTTTGCAACGGGATTATCCAGTGAATGTAGTAAGAGGATAATAAGCGGAGCCAGGCGGTTTGTCTGTTCAAAATCAAACTCTCCACCCTCTATACCTTCCCTGAGAACATTTTGCAGGATATCGAGTTCTTTTTCGGCAGCCAGTCGTTTGGTTTTGCCCGAGCGATTCCCGTCAAGAAAATGAATCAAGGATAGAGGTTCTGAGAGCCGGTGAGGTCGTGTGGTGAGCATAACACCGAGACGGGCACGGAGAATTCCCTCAAGTTTATTTGTAGCACTTATCGCACTGTTTTGAATCTGACGTTCTTGTGCTACAATCTGTTCACTCTCATGTTCAATGACAGCCTGATGAATCTCACGTTTATTCTTGAAATAAGTATATAAAGTTCGTCTTCCCTTCTCAGAAGCATTTGCAATATCAAGCATAGTGGTGTGTTCCACACCATTGCGTGCGAATAGTTGCCTGGCAACTTCAATTAGCCGTTCGCGTGTCTTACTTACCATGCGGTGATTATGCAACAAATTTATAGTCCACTATGATACATCTCTACGAAGGAGATCTCATTTCATTCTGCAAATTTAGCAAAATTTTGGAGAAAATATATTCTTAAATTTCTAAAACCTACAAAAAAGCACGAAAACAGAGGATAGAATTTTTCTTAACTCCCAAGTATTTCTTAACTTCGCATAGAATTAGGTCGTAGATGCGGCCTTCACGGAAAATCATTAATCTCATTATGTCGCACCATATCATCACAACTATATATATACCTCGAAAGGTATTATTACTCCCTATCGTGTTTTTTACACTTATTTTCTCTCCACAGTGGATTTTCGCTCAGACTTCACGTAAATCGTTGATAAACATTCCTCAGAGTCGATCTGCCGATATTGGAATTGTTGTGCGTGATTTATCAACCGGCGAAGATCTCGTAAGTGAAAATTCCGATAAGATGTTGACTCCGGCCAGTATAATGAAATGTGTGACAGCTGCCTCGGTAATTCTTGCAGACAAAGAAAATGACTGTTTCACCACCGATGTATTCATTACCGGCGATGTGACCAGTGACACCATTCTTTTAGGGGATATTATGATACGTGGCGTTGGTGATCCCACTTTGGAGAGCAAGCGGTTCCCTGAGTATGTAGGATTTATGGATTCAATTGTATCAAATATAAAGAGAAAAGGAATCACACGTATCGCTGGATGTATAGAAATTGATTCCATCGGTTTTATTGAACAAGGTCCCTGTCGAAAATGGGAATCAGAGGATTTGAAATGGTATTACGGAGCAGGCTTATTCCCGATTAATTACAAGGAGAATACTTTGGCTGGCGATTGTGCGATGCGTGATCCTGCATCACATTTTATACGGGACCTGAAGTCAAAACTTAAGGCCGGTGGTATCAGTGTTGAGGAAACTGAGGTTGGATTCGGAGAAATAAAACTGACACCACTTTACTCGCACCACTCCCCCTCATTCTCGGAAATTATGCGTGCTATGATTGAAGTCAGTAACAACCTATATGCAGAAAGTATGCTCAGGACACTGGAACCGGAAAATTCAATGGCGGCTGCTATTGAACGTGAACAGAATATACTTCAGCAGATAGGTCTTGACTGTAATGAGATATACCCCTTTGATGGCAGCGGACTTACCAGAGACAATCTTCTCACTCCACGCTTTATGGCAGATTTACTCCTCGCCATGTATGTCGGTGAAAAAAGCGATAGATTCATCAGTTTATTCCCTAAAGCCGGCGAGGAAGGCACTGTAAAAAAAGTGCTTCAGAACACCCCGTTATCCGGAAAATTCATTCTTAAGAGCGGTAGTATGCGGGGGGTATTGTGTTACTCCGGATATAAAATTAATGATAATGGCCAACCAACTCATGCTGTAGTAGTGATGGTCAACGGATTCACGTGTAGCACACCCACCGTCAGAAAAGCTATATGTGATTTTCTACTTAAACAATTCAGTTGATATTTGAATATATTAATAAGTTCTTAAATATACATAATCATGCATAGTCAGGAATACCTAAATGAGATGTTGCATTTGACTGCGGATATTGCAGAAGAACTTCTCACATTAAAAGATACAGGGAATGAACTCAGTGATGTTACAACTGAAAAGATAGCCAGACTGGCAGAATTGGCAATCAGTTGCAGAGCAGATGCAACGGATGAGATTTCCACGGTCATGGCAACTCCTGCAGTTGAGCAGCCAATAATAAATAATCCTGAACTACCGACAGAGCCGGTTGCCGATGAACCACACTCAGTTACAGGTCCAACGACAGTATTTTGCGCAGAAGATGCTGATAGAGAGTCTGTTGTCGTAGAGGAGGGAGAAATAATTTTGTCAAATAAAACCGATCACATCTCTTATTCTCAGGATGAAACCGAAACTGATCTTATTCTAAATCAGACCTCGGACGTAAAAGCAGAAAGTTGTCCTGATTCGGAAGAGCTTCACGACAAAAAAGATGTAACTCCTGAACCGGAAGAGGCGCTTTCTGATCATAACATATCTAACCCTCAAGAGCCTTACGTCTCGCGGAAACAGCATTTTTCAGCGAGAGAACTTCGCAATGCTTTTACTCTCAATGATGTATTCCTCTTTCAGAGAACGTTATTTCATGGTTCGTCCATAGAATTCAAACAAGCATTGGAAGAAATAGCATCGCTATCAGATAGCAGAGAACTTGAAGAATATCTTGTATCAGCCCACGGAGTAGACTTATCGTCTCCAGAAGCTGAAGATTTCATAAATATAGTCAAGACATTCTTCTGATAGCAGTCGGTCCATCTTATATCCTATTATAAATACGTCTGTTTATGACAACCGGAAAACTATTCGTGGTCCCCACTCCGGTCGGGAACCTATCAGATATGGCACCAAGGTCAATTGACATACTTAAGAGTTGCAATTTGATTCTTGCTGAAGATACCCGCACAAGTAGTGTCGTAACCCGTCATTTCGGTATTACAACACCGATGTACTCGCATCATAAATTTAATGAACATTCAACAACGGCCCAGATGATAGAACGAATAAAGGCCGGTGAAATCATTGCACTTATTTCAGATGCCGGTACCCCGGCAATCTCTGATCCCGGATTTTATCTGGTGCGCGAATGCAGACGTGAAGGTATTGAAGTGGAAACCATACCGGGTCCCACGGCATTTGTGCCGGCACTTGTAAATTCCGGCTTACCCTGTGACAGATTTTCATTTGAAGGTTTTCTCCCAGTAAAAAAAGGGAGAAGCACCCGTTTAAAAGAATTATCTTCAGAAGAGAGAACTATGATATTTTATGAATCACCATTACGCCTCTTGAAAACTCTTGAAGAATTTAAAGAATACATGGGCCCCGATAGAGACGCATCAGTTTCGCGTGAAATATCAAAACTGCATAATGCCACACACAATGGCACAATTTCACAACTGGTCGAATATTTCTCCGCGAACCAACCACGTGGAGAGATTGTTATAGTAGTGGCAGGTAAACGCGCAGACCGCTCTGTCGCTAAGATTCATCGCAATAAATATAAAGATTGTGACCCTGAATAAATAAGACGAGCTGCCATCCTGATATAAATTAAGACAAAAAATATATTAACGTTAAACGATTGATTATGAGGAAAATATTTCTGATAGCGGCAGCCGGAATGCTGACGCTCGTATCATGCCAGCAAAAGGTGTCGGACGCAGAATCTATGGAAGTTGCATCTGTGTCGGATTCACTCAGGATTGCTCTTGCTAATCAGGACAGCCTTCTCACTCTTATGAATGACGTAGCAGATGGAATGGCACAAATCAAGCAGATGGAGAATATCCTGTCGACGACAACTGATATGTCTCTTGAATCCCAGGATAAAAGAAAACAATTGCGTAACGATATTCTGATAATTCACCAAGCGCTACAAATGCGTAGGGACCGCCTAAACGAACTTGAAACCAAGCTTAAGAAAAGTACGGGCGATAATACCACATTGCAGAAATCTATTCAAACTCTCAAACAACAGATTACTGATCAGGAGAACACAATTGAAACTTTAAGGTCCGATCTTGCGACTGCAAATGCCAGCATACAAAAACTTACAGCTAATGTAGACTCCCTTAATACGGAAGTTGCAAGTATTACAGCTGCCAAAAATGAAATAGAGGAAGAAGCCGCCACTCTTACGTCTGAACTCAATACATGTTACTATGCATTAGGAAGTAAGAAGGAACTGAAGGAGCATAAGCTAATTGAAACCGGCTTCTTACGTAAGACGAAAATAATGCCTCAGGATTTTGAAGAGGGATATTTCACGAGAGCTGACAAGCGAACGCTCCTGAATATCGATTTACATTCTAAGAAGGCGAATGTGCTGACGAATCAACCTAAAGATTCATATGAAATTGTTGATACTCCCAATGGTAGCAAAATGTTAAAGATTCTTGCTCCGGCAAGATTTTGGAATACCTCCAACTTTCTTATTATAGAAATAGATTGATAACCTACGTTATCTCTCATCATAATCCGGTTTGTGGAATTTGTATATATTCTACAAACCGGATTTATATTGCCTTGAAGTATATTTGTGTACAACTCCCCCGACAACTGTAATAATTGTTATTCGGTCAAAAATCACTATCTTTGCATCATATAATCGGCTCGTCGGTCAGTGAGAGGCATCAGACGCCGTATATCACTTAAGTTTGGTACTTGAAAACCAATAAGTATGAAAATTTTAGTAACAGGATCTAATGGGCAGCTTGGAAATGAATTGAAACCTCTTCTGGAAGATGCATTTCCGTCAATGACACTCTTTACAGATATCGATGAGTTGGATTTGACTGATGCAAAAGCGGTGGAAGTTTTCTTTCGCAATCATGAGATTTCCCATGTCATTAATTGCGCAGCCTATACAGCTGTAGATAAAGCTGAAGAAGAAAAAATGACATGCTCTCATGTAAACACCGATGCGGTTAAAAATATCGCTGTCGCATCCGATATTACTGGAGCCAAAATTATACATATCTCCACAGATTATGTATTCGATGGCACAAATCATCGTCCATATATGGAATCCGATAAGGTTAATCCAATTTCTCAATATGGAACATCTAAACGAAAAGGCGAGACCGCTCTTCTGGCAATTTCACCTGAAGCTATTATTATTCGTACCGCATGGCTATATTCTTCCTTTGGTAAAAATTTTGTAAAAACAATACTGAAGGAAAGCTGTGATAAATCCGAACTCAAAGTTGTAAGCGATCAGATTGGAACTCCCACATATGCCCGGGATTTGGCTGAAGCTATCGTCACGATTCTGAAAAGTCATCAGTGGGTACCTGGTATATATCATTTTACAGATGAAGGAGTCGCGTCCTGGTATGATTTTGCAAAAGCAATAATCCGTATTGCAGGTAAAAATACAAAAATCACACCCATATCAACTGACGATTATCCAACAGCTGCGAAACGTCCAAGTTATTCTTTACTAGATAAAACTCGGATAAAAGCGACATATGGAGTCCGCATCCCATATTGGGAAGAAAGTCTGCAAGTATGTATGCGGGAAATCGCAAAGCATAATCAGCAATAGCCTTGGGGGATCATAAAACAACTAATTAATAAACCAACAGTTTTTTACATTGGCTACTCTTAACGAAGAAATTCAACGCCGGCGTACTTTCGCAATTATTTCACATCCGGATGCCGGTAAAACGACCTTAACTGAAAAGCTACTGCTTTTTGGCGGAGCGATTCATATTGCCGGAGCTGTTAAGTCAAACAAAATAAAGAAAACAGCGACCTCCGACTGGATGGAAATTGAGAAACAGCGTGGTATATCTGTCGCGACCTCAGTAATGGGTTTCAATTATGGTGATTATAAAATCAACATTCTGGATACACCTGGACATCAGGATTTTGCTGAAGATACATATCGGACACTAACAGCCGTAGACTCTGTCATAATAGTAGTAGACGTAGCAAAAGGTGTTGAGATGCAAACACGCAAACTAATGGAAGTTTGCAGAATGCGTAATACCCCCGTCATCATATTCGTAAACAAGCTTGACAGAGAAGGACGGGATCCCTTTGACATCCTTGACGAGCTTGAAACAGAACTTAAAATTTCCGTTCGCCCATTATCCTGGCCTATTAATATCGGAGAGCGTTTCAAGGGGGTATATAACATCTACGAAAAGACTCTTGATCTATTTCAGCCAGATAAGCAAAAAGTTACCGAACGTGTCGAAATAAACGACGTTAACGACCCGAGAGTCGATGAAATAATCGGACAAAATGATGCATCAAAGCTTCGGGAGGATCTTGAATTGATCAACGGAGTATATCCTGAATTTGACGTCAAACCTTACCTTGAAGGTAAACTCGCACCGGTATTTTTCGGATCTGCCCTTAATACATTCGGTGTCAAAGAACTACTCGACTGTTTTGTAAAGATCGCTCCATCTCCCAAACCGGTTATGACCGAAGAGCGACTTATACTCCCGGAAGAGAACTCCTTCTCCGGTTTCGTATTTAAAATTCATGCGAATATGGATGCAAATCACCGTTCATGTATCGCATTCGTTAAAATCTGTTCCGGAAAATTTGAGCGTAATGTCAACTACAAACATGTCCGTTCCGGCAAGATGATGAGATTTGCTGCTCCTACTGCATTTATGGCTCAAAAAAAGAGTATCGTAGATGAAGCATATCCAGGCGACATTGTAGGCATCCCTGATACCGGAAATTTTAAAATCGGTGATACACTTACCTCAGGAGAAACATTACATTTCAAAGGCCTTCCCTCATTCTCACCTGAAATGTTCAAATACATTGAGAATACAGATCCCATGAAAGCTAAACAGCTGGATAAAGGTCTGAAACAACTTATGGATGAGGGGGTTGCTCAGCTATTCACGAATCAGTTCAACGGCCGGAAAATAGTTGGTACTGTGGGACAACTGCAGTTCGAAGTAATACAATATCGTTTATTACACGAATATGGAGCTCAATGCCGTTGGGAACCAGTTTCATTATATAAAGCCTGTTGGATAGAAAGTGAGGACGCTGAAGCACTTGAAGCATTTAAAAAGCGTAAACACCAGTTTATGGCCACCGATACTCAGGGACGTGATGTGTTTCTAGCTGATTCTAATTACGTATTGCAGATGGCACGCAACGATTTTCCTAAAATAGAATTTCATTTTGCGAGCGAATTTTAAAAAAAAATGTTTTAGAGTAGTGCGTATTATCAAATATTGATTATCTTTGTAGCAGAAAGAGAAATCTTTCTGCTATTGATTTATACAGTATTATACGGTTGCCGATATAATACATTAAAAACATTGAATTTATGAACAGATTTCCAATCCCAGTGATCAAACCGCTCATAATGCTGGCAAGTGTTAGTTTCTTAAATGCATCCCCGATGTATGGAGGATCTACAGTCGGTATCCCTCGCACAGACCTATCTCCACAGATGAAATTCACATTGAAAGGAGATAATAAGGCCGTTCTTTTCACATCTTTGTGGGAAACTGATTTGAAGAATGCCGATGGATTTCAAGACGGTTGTTCAATGGCTGTGTCAGGAAATACACTGTACTTATGTGTACGTCAGTATGATCCGATAGAGACAGGAGAAGATCAATCTCATATATTTATTCGTCGCTTCAATACTGATAATGGTGAAGAGCTCACATCTTGGATTATTGAATGTCCCGAACAGTATCGGATGCTACAGCGTTCCGGCAGTGGAGGGAATGCAGTGTACTCCCCTTCTAAATATGTGAATTTCTCGATCGCCAACGATAATTACGGAAATCTGCTATTACTCTCTCTGAACGCACATAATCAGAGTGTACACAAGGGGATACCGAATGTGACACTTATCCCTCTTTCCGACGATGGCGAACTCGTTACCGAGCAGGCCGTGACATGTGAAACGGCAGAACTTGCCGACGACTGTTATAATACATCTTCTGGCAAAGACCTTTGTGCCCTTACACGTATTGACCGTATTACCGGTGATATCCAGTCGGGAAACTACTCTGTGGCATTTCTACCTTGTAGAACAGTCGGCCAGCCAATCGAGAATTTCATATATGTTACAGCCGACGTAACGGCATCTGAATCCGGAGAGTTAACAGCGTCCATCAATACAATTCCGTATCAACGTGTCAATATGTCAACTATTGAATCTATCCGTACTGATGAAATAAGGCGTCCGGAGATGCACGTTGTTGCAGATAATGACGATTATGCAGTTATCAGCATACGAGCGGATTATGACAATGATGGCACCGGAGCTCCGATACTTATGAAGCGTAACAACAATCAGTTTGAATTCTCGGAAAAAGCATCCTTTGAAACTATGCCGGGCCTCCCGGAAGCACAAGGAAAGATAGCTAAGAAATTCTATACTTTCAAACATGGGAATCATATTATGGCAGTATATCCATTGTGTATGGATACCGAAAATGGCTCCCAGTTTGCAATTACAGAATGGACTAATCCGTCAACATTCTCATCTCTCTCATCAAACATTGTAATGTTTCCAACGCTACCCTTCTCTTATCCAGAACAGATTGAACAGGACACTTATCGCCAGTTAGCCATATCCCGTCCGGTTACCGTGGAAACAGATCCGGCCACATTCTCCCGCTCAGATAATAATGATGAACCCATAAGTGATGTATTTGTATGTAGCCCCGGCAGTGGCATCGCGGCACTTCGCATTGCTCCAGCCCCTATAATCACTTCTATAAATGGAACATTTGATTCTGATACGAATGGAGTTTCACTTAATCTGGATGGTAATATATTAAGAATCAATGGAGATAACGATCCCGCTGATTTTCTGGTAATCACAGATATTCAGGGACATGTGCTTTATAAGTCAAAGCCATGCTCAAATGAGTTATCTCTTGACCGTTTTGGTCGAGGTATGTACATTGCCAGCTATGGTTCGGCTCACCTGAAAGTTGTTGTTAAGTGATTTAATAGAACTATCTGTCAAGTAGAACATTCATTCTACATTTTGAGCAATCAAACTCTAATCTGAATCGGTTCTTGCCAGATGTGATAAAAAGTTTATCCGGCAATAATGCTCTACCGGAAGTTTTAAGACAGGCACCAAGTTCACGCCGCAAGCAATATCTTGTCTGCATGATACGAGGATCATAATTAATTCCGGTAAAATCAACTTCCAAAGCTTCCGCACGACATTCTGCGGAAGCTTTTGTTTCATAGAATCTTTTGGCAAATGAATTGGACACGTTATCGTGCCTCGACAATCTTATCCTATTAGAATTTTCCTGACACTCATTTTTATTTATATTTCTGATATCCAAAGGATGACGCATGTTATATGCACCTTCAAGAGCAGACACGGCATCTCTTTTTAAATTGGTTAATACCGATAATGGAATAAAAAAAGCCCCGCAATAGTCAATTAAATTTCTCAATTCAAAAATGGTATCACCTAATTTTTTCAAGGTTCTTAAACGGCCATCTTCTTGTGGCGTTTTTGCAACTTGAAGTGGAGAAACTTCGCATGAGCTACTAACAGATATGCCATCCGTATCTACTGCATCCAGAATCAAAGTCTCACCACAGAGACGAAGATACATATCAACTTTAACCCGACGTTTAACCTTTGACATCTCTATTATATCATTCCATTCTTTATCAAAATTTCTGTAAAGAATGGTACCGGCAGATACTTTTAATGCTGCATTGGAATAGATGATATTTTTTTCTACACGATTTAATCGGAATCCGCAGAATTCTCCCATATCATTAAAATATCCAAGCCCATCACCATTATTCAAGCGTTTGATTAATCGAACTTTTAGACTACGTTCACCCATATCTTTTTCAACAGTTGCTACAGGCTGGCCAATCCATTTCGGTGTATGGGATAAAAGGGTGTCCTTATCAGGAAGAGCTTCATTAAAAAAATAAGAAGTAAAGCCTCGATTAAAACTTTTAGTAACATCCGGGTTAAAATCAACTGATGCCGAACCTCTGGCACGCCTTTTGAAGCGGCCCTCTGACTTACATATAATGGCGTCCAGAGCTTGAGAGTAGGCGGCAACAACATTTTTAACATATGCTTCGTCTTTAAGTCGTCCTTCTATCTTGAACGAAGTTATCCCTGCATCAAGCATATTTTCCAGATACTCAAGACGATTTAGATCTTTGAGAGATAAAAGATACCTTCCTGAGATCAATTTATTTCCTATCTCATCCTCAAGATCAAATTTATATCTGCATATTTGTGCGCACTCTCCCCTGTTGGCACTTCGTCCTGTAAGTACATAGCTGGCCTGACAGTCGCCACTATAACTTACACACAAAGCACCATGGACAAAGGCCTCAAGTGGAATAGAAGTCGCATCACGGAACTCTTTTATTTCCCTCGTCGAGAGCTCACGCGGTAATACCAACTGCGAAAAACCACATTTCTCCAGAAACCGGGCCTTATCGACAGTGCGTATGTCACATTGAGTGGATGCATGTAGGGCTATTGGAGGAAGATCCATCTCGAGTAATCCTAAATCTTGTACAATTAATGCATCTACCCCGATACGCCACAAATCCCATATTAAGTTCCGAACTTTTTCAAGTTCATTCTCATAAATAATTGTATTCACTGTAACGTATACACGTGCATTAAACTTGTGTGCGAATTCTACAGCTCGTTCAATATCTTCAATCGAATTAGACGCCATTTTTCGTGCCCCGAAATCAGATGCGCCCATATATACGGCATCAGCACCACTGTTTATTGCGATGATTGCAGTCGATAAATTTTTTGCAGGGGAAAGAAGCTCTATTATTTGGGGATGGACGGAATCCGTAATGAATGGCATAATCTGAAAAATCTTTTCTGCAAAGATAGTGCTTTTCGTCAAAACTTTTTGTTAATTTTGCATCAACTTCCCCCCTCTCCATGATCAACAATTTAATGACATAAACCGGATCACAGAATGGAACTTTTTAAACGTCTGACACTCCGTGCGAAAGCTAACCGCCGACGCATAGTGCTCCCTGAGGGAACAGAAGAAAGGAACCTCATCGCCGCCGACAGAATTATTGCCGACGAACTGGCTGATATCATTCTGCTCGGCAACAGAGCAGAAGTGGAAGCCAAAGCAAAAGAACTTGATTTGAAACATATTTCCGGAGCCACGATAATCGACCCCAAAGATAACGGCAGTGTTGACCGCTATGCACCTCTTTTCTTTGAATTGCGCAAGAAAAAGGGCATCAGCATGGAGGATGCACGTAAATTCACCTCGGATGAATTATATTTCGGTTGTCTGATGGTAAAATCCGGAGATGCAGACGGACTTGTATCTGGAGCGATACATACTACGGGCGATGTTCTTCGCGCAGCATTTCAGGTCATAAAGACAGCTCCAGGAATTACCACTGTATCCGGAGCTTTCATCATGTTGCTACCTGATGGATCCAAATACGGTACCGATGGACTTATGGTCTTTGCAGATTGTGCGGTCGTTCCTGATCCCGATGCAAGACAACTTGCAGAAATTGCAGTTTGCTCTGCAAAAACCGCCAAAGAGGTTGCCGGAATAAATCCGAATGTGGCGCTATTATCATTTTCTACTAAAGGTAGCGCTCACCATGAACGCGTCGATAAAGTTATAGAAGCGACCCGCATCGCTCAGGAATTAGCTCCGGAAATACCTATCGATGGAGAACTTCAGACAGATGCCGCCATCGTACCGGTCGTAGCCGCTCTAAAAGCGCCTGGCAGTAGTGTGGCAGGCCACGCTAATGTTCTTATATTTCCCTCTCTTGAAGTCGGAAATATAGCTTACAAATTAGTTCAACGTATATCAGGAGCAGAAGCCGTAGGCCCGCTCCTTCAAGGTCTTGCTGCTCCGGTGAGCGATCTGTCTCGCGGGTGCGTGGCCGATGATATTTACAAGACTATTATAATGACAGCTAATCAGGCAATACATTAATACAACCTGATAATTCTATATAAAAAACATTATATCAATGAAAATACTGGTGCTTAACTGCGGAAGCAGTTCTGTTAAATACAAGCTGATTGATACCTCCGATGAGAGCGTTCTTGCTGAAGGAGGTGTAGAAAAAATAGGATTGAACGATGGATTCCTTAAATATAAGCTTGTTGATGGTAGCAAAGCCATTAAGGAATTAGGTCTTATCGATCATAAGGGAGCTGTCAAGGCAGTTCTCGATATTCTCACTGATCCGGAGCTTGGCTGTATTAAATCATACAACGAAATTGATGCAGTCGGTCATCGTGTGGTTCATGGCGCTGAAAAATTCAGCAAAAGCGTTCTTCTGACAAAAGATGTTCTGGAACAGGTAAAAGCCTGTTATGATCTTGCTCCGCTTCATAATCCCGCTAATGTCACAGGTATTGAGGCTGTAGAAGAAATTCTTCCGGGTGTAAAACAGGTTGGCGTTTTTGACACAGCTTTTCATCAGACAATGCCCGCAAAATCATACATGTATGCTCTTCCCTACCGCTTTTACAAAGAAGACGGAGTACGCCGTTATGGATTTCACGGTACAAGCCATAGATATGTCTCTACGAGAGTTTGCGAAATATTGAATGTCGATATCAAGACTCAAAAAATAATTACATGTCACATTGGGAACGGCGGCTCTATAACAGCTATTGTTGATGGTAAAAGTATAGATACCTCCATGGGACTAACACCTACGGAGGGACTCATGATGGGAACACGCGTAGGAGATGTGGATCCCGGGGCGCTTACCTATATAATGAAAAAACATAACATGTCGGTTGATGAACTTCAAAAAATCATCAACAAAGAGAGTGGAATGCTGGGAGTTAGCGAACTTTCTTCCGATATGCGCGAAATAGAGCAGGCAGACAACGCAGGGAACGAGCGAGCTCGTCTCGGTCTTGATATGTACGTACAGCGTATTATCAAATACATCGGAGCCTATGCCGCAGAAATGGGTGGAGTCGACATTATCGTATTTACCGGAGGCGTCGGTGAAAATCAGACCGGCCTCAGAGCGGAAGTATGCGCTCCTCTCAATTTCATCGGGGTGAAACTTGATCAGCAACTGAACAGCATCACACGTGGAACGGAAACAGTTATTTCCGCTTCAGATTCCAAAGTAAAGGTCGTTGTCGTACCAACGGATGAGGAACTGATGATTGCACGCGATACAGAAGCTATTGTAACAGGCAAACTTGTGTAATCACAATCATATAATGCTATAACTTAAAACGTTATATATCTGAATTTTCAGCAGTGTCTTATTCGATAAACTACTACATCATAGATGCTTGACTTCATAACCTGGAATGCGAATCCGATTCTGATCGGTAGTCCCCTCACCATCCGTTGGTACGGACTTATGTTTGTCATAGGTTTTTATCTCGGATATCTGATAATGGCACGGATTTTCCGCCATGAAGGTGCCCCTGAAAAATGGTTGGGGACATTGCTTGTTTATGTAGTGGTTGCCACTATTGTAGGAGCTCGCCTCGGACATGTGTTCTTCTATGCATGGGATTATTATTCTGTTCACCCGGTGGAAATTCTCTATACATGGGAAGGAGGGCTTGCGAGCCATGGTGGAACCATTGGAATCATGATTGCCGTTATACTGTTTTCTATATTTGTTACAAAGCGAAGTCCTTTTTGGACATTTGATCGCCTCGTTATACCGATTGCTCTTGTTGGAGCACTTATCAGGATCGGAAATCTTATGAACCATGAGATTTATGGTCATCCGACCGATCTCCCATGGGGCTTCCGCTTTATAACTAATATTCATAATTGGATTAATGGCGCCCAACCGATCTACTCGCTACCCTCGCATCCAACACAGTTATACGAAGCAGCATGCTATCTCGCCCTTTTCGCACTCCTGATGTGGATGTACTGGAAACGTAATGCCGAGGAACGTCCCGGATTAATATTCGGAGTATTTTTCATTGTACTATTTACAAGCCGTTTCTTGATCGAATTCGTAAAAAATCCCCAGGAAGAGTTCGAAATTGGCATGATACTGAATCTGGGACAACTGCTGTCGATTCCGTTTATCCTTATGGGAGTGGCATTCGTAATATATGCATATTCTCGCCCACCGGTAAAACTGACATTCCCTGATAAATTTGCAGAACAACTGACTTCTGTGAATTCAACAAAAAAATCATAGATTATATAGGCACCGCCAAGCCAACGCTAATTATAGTTAAAATACTCCTCGGGAATTGTATATTATCCCGAGGAGTATTAACTTTGTAATACATATCAGCATATGCTTCAAATACGGGGATGACCGGTTTTGACAGCGCGTAGAGGTGGTGTGTAAGCATGCAGAGCAATGATGTCTACGCTCTTTAATCTGAGGCATCGCAAGTTTAAATGGCGAAAATAATTACGCTCTTGCTGCCTGATCGAAGTACAGTAGATCACGCTTAATCTCCGCAACAGTTGCAGAGACAAGACATCGCCCGATTGTCCAGGTCCCTAGACTAATCGACAAGGCGGTGCAGGTAAATCGGGAATAGGAAACAGAGAGTCGCGCGAAGTTTCCGAAAGTTTATGCGAATAAGGACGAAGTTGGTAGTCTTGAGCCTGCGGCGTCACGAAAATCAAGTCTAGACTAAGCATGTAGAAAGCTCATTAGTTCCGCGTTTGGACGGGAGTTCGAATCTCCCCATCTCCACTTGGCGGGTCGGACTTATCGCCTTTGGCGCTTTGCCTACGCAAAGAACTTCCGGACCACGCAAGACAAATTAAGACAAACCGCAGACTATCAATTAGTTCTGCGGTTTTTTCGTGCCTAAAAATGCCGACTCAGGACCATCATCAGACAGAAAAAAGAAGTCACCCCGAAGACCGTGACCAGTCATAGCACATCAAGAGCAGATAGCCTGACTGGTCGACGATGTGGCGCGTTATATCAGTTTATACGCCGCTCAGTACACAATTTCTAGCATGGTTCCGCATTCCTTGTTGAGGCACGTGACCAATTCACCATCACAGACGACTGTGTTGGATGTGGCATATGCACACGTGTCTGTCCTTGTGGCAATTATACTATAGTGACTGGACTTACACAGACGTCCGATGGCAGTGATCACTGCTTCGCCTGCGTGCAGAACTGTCCGCACAATGCTATTTCCCTCACCGCAGGCGAGGCGAATCCCCACGCCAGATACCGTAACAGCTATGTCACGCTCAGGGACATCATCAATGCCAACGACCAGCTATGACAGAACCTGCTATTTTTTTACCTCATGAGATAAACTATTAAAACTATGGCACAGAAATCAGAACTCGAAAATACCGCCATTAAGTCGAAAAAATTAATCGAAATATCAACGGCATAGGATTGTTCGGCACAGCCTGATTATCCGTAGGCGACTCCTGTAATCTCCATGATAGAGCGGATTCGCACGGTCAATTAGCGTATTCACCTGACCAATAATACCTAATAGTAAACAGGGTAGCCAGAACGACAACATCCGCATCGTATATCTTCCCTACTATTTCCGGCATATCATCTTTGGTGACACATTTACTTGTTTTAAAACAGCTAATGTATCCGATGCAGATCATGGCGTTTACACGGAACGACACAATCATGCAGGCATGGATTGTGTCGTTCCGTGAATATCGTATCAGTAATGCGTATTTGATATTTCTGCCTGAGCAGGTATGTCAGTGCGATATTTTTACAGCTTTCACTTTTTGGTATCGCAGCAATCTGCACCGGCTTCATTGGTAGCTTTTGTACAGCCATCCTCCAGCTTGATTGCTTTATATCTGATTTTACCGAATGCCTTCATGATTTTCCTCTCATCAGTCTTGTCAGCATCATATTCGATGGTCACAACCTGACCCTTGAGATCTGTGGAAATCTGATGAATACCCTTCTCAAAGCGGATGTTCTTTTTGATTTTGTTCTCACAGTTGCTGCACGACATCTGAGGCTGGGTGGTGACACGAAGTGTCTTAAGGTCTTTAGCTACGCCTAACATGGCAACGGTGCACATCAGTGCAAGTAAAATCTGTTTCTTCATTTACAGAGATTTATTTTGTTATATTTATATGTGATTGCAAATGTATAGTGTATATCCGGATTTCGTGCAATGTCTCGGGAGTATTATTTTTCGTAGCCGATACTTTTGAATAATTTGAAATCATCGTCTACATTATTTCCGACAGTGGTGAGCATATCACCTACCAGGGCGCCGTTCATGCCCCCACGCAGTATGCGGGCTGTGGCCTGTCGTGACAGGCGAGCACGACCGCCGGCGAAGTGGAGAGTACACTTGGGGGCGATGAAACGCATCAGTGCCACAGAGCGTTCTATTTCATCTTCGCTTATTTTTTTCACATTCTGCAAAGGTGTTCCCTTGATCGGTTGCAGGATATTGACAGGTATCGATGATGCCCCTGCTTCGCGCGCCATTGCAGCCAATTCCAGTCTGTCGCGCATGGTTTCACCCATACCGATAATTCCTCCGCAGCATATAGTGAACCCCATCTCTTTTGCAGTCCTGATAGTAGCAAGTTTATCCTGAATGGTGTGGGTGGTGCACAGTGTAGCGAAATAAGATGGTGAACGTTCAAGGTTGCAGTGATACTTGCGTACGCCGGAACCCCATAGTTGCCGGAGTTGTTCACGTGACAATAGCCCCATGGACTCGCACAATTCAACACCACCTTGCTCCGACATATCCTTATAGATTCCGCAGAAGTATTCAATATTTTTGAAAGCACTTTACGGCCGCTGGTTACCATAGAGAAGCATGATGCACCTCTGTTCTTGTTGACAGTAAATGCTTTCAGAGCTTCTCCTTTGGGTATGCGTTCGTATTCCTGTATTCCGGTTTATGACAGGCTGACTGTGCGCACCACTTGCAGTTTTCGCTGCAACGACCCGAACGTGCGTTGACAATAGAGCATGTGTGTATTTTATCTCCGCACCACTTCAACCGTATAGCATCAGCAGCTTTGCTGAGTTCTGTAGTGGAATAGAGCTGGTGAAGCTCGAGCGCTTCCTCTACCGTTGCGGGTAAACCCTCGTTTACAGCGCGACCTGTTAATTTTGAAATCATTGTATATCAATAGTTATATTCAAAGGCCGGTAAATAGCCTTTATGAATATTGATTAATAGTCTAAAGTCTGCCAAAATTGAAGCGGACCCCGATGTATGCCATCGCACCATGAATAGGTCCCCAAACAGTAGTCGGATCAAAATAGCTACTCCATGGATCGCTGCTCCATACCACGGGATTCTTCTGTTTGAAATTTGTTAAATTCTCACCTCCGGCATATATCGAAAAATGACGGAACCAACGGGTCACCTGCATATTCAGTTGTGGAAAAGCTTTGAATCTCTGTCCCCAGCTCATGTTGCCGTCAGGTAACATATATGGAGCAGGTAATCTGCCACCGCCGTTCATCTGGAAAGTTACATCGAACTGCCACAGTTCGAGAGGTGTGGAATATGAAACTGTGAGCAGAGCCTTGTAGCGGCTGGTAAGTGGCTTTTCAAGGAGTACGCCTCCATAAGTGGATTTCACATCATTGAATCGGTAAGCACCTGTGAGGGAGAGCCCGAAAGGTGACTCCCATGTCAGGTCTACCTGGAAAGTATGGGAGTATGATTTGCCATCGAGTTGAGAGATGGTGAGGTAGCCAGGCGCACTGTCATAATCAACCACCGCCTGCGATTTGAAGTCGGTGAAGAAATATTCTGCATTAAGGACAAACTTCTGACTGCCGAGGCTTAGAGTATAGTCGGCGGATATTCCGTAGTTCCAGGCCTCTTCCTGGTTCAACTGTTCCACCACCATCGTTCGCCCGGAAGCAAGCAGGTTGTTGTACTCCGCCCATGGATGCACCGTGCGGTATCCTTTTCCCACCGAGGCGCGGAGGTTAAGTCCATCTACTGGGGTATATTTAATGTTGAACCTCGGAGTTGCGAACAACTTATAGCAGCTGCTATAGTCGCCACGCAGTCCGGCCATAAGGATCAGCTTGTCGCTGTAGGTAAAAGTGTACTGGAAGTAAGCACCGACCACACTTTCGCGCTCCCGGATATTGTCAGGACCGGTATCCTGGTTGTGAGTAGTCTTCACCATCTGGCCGAGATAATCATAATTGAAACTTAGCCCGGTGGATAGTTTATGCAACTCGCCCAAATCCGTCTCATACATCAACTGCGCGTAGGCACCTTTCTCATTGACCGAGTAGGCCTTTCTGCCGAATGAGGCGTCAAGCCTGTGCATGTTTACGGTTCCGATAAATGCTATGTTACCGTTTCTTTCAGGGTCGGTGACATAGGCATGTTTCATATATCCCTCGTAGCGACGGGTATATAGGTCAATTAAGAAGGGGTCGTCAATATGCGAACCGGCATGGTTGTGGGTCGAGGTTTGTCCGGCGGTGCTTTTCTCATCAATCATAGAGAGCCCTCCATGGAAAATGTAGCGTCCCGTGCGCCATTGCCAACGGTTATTGAGGTTTATCTGTCTTATATCCGGCATGTCTGCAAAGCCATCATTATTTCCATCATGTATTCCGTAGCGGTCTTCGAAATGAGTAAGAATCTCGGTACTCAGACCATCCTTTATATGGATATTACCCTCCGCATTCAGTTCAAGTTTCATGTCGGAATCAAAATATGCATTGGCAGTGAATCCGGGCTCATCCTGTGGCTTGAGATATTCTATGTTTATCTGTCCTGTCATGGATTCATAGCCGTTCTTTACAGTGCTACAACCCTTTGAAACAGAAATGCTTTTCATCCACTGTCCGGGAACATATCTGAATGCGTAGGGGGATGCAGCCCCACGATACACAGGCATCGATTCGGTCAGCATCTGCACATACGTGCCGCTCAGTCCGAGGAGTTTAATCTGACGGGCACCGGTAGCCGCATCGGAATAGCTGACATCAACCGATGGAGAAGTTGTAAAACTTTCTCCGAGGTTGCAACAGGCTGCCCTGTACAGCTCTGTCTGATTTAGTATGTATTTGTTCTCAACGCTATATGATTTTACGGCACCATGTTTCTTGGGAGTGATAACGATTTCTTTCAAATTTTGAGACAACAAGGTATCAGCCGTTTCCTGCGGGGGTTGAACCATTTGCTGCGGCATGTTAACCGCAGAGCAATCCCATCCTACATTTGCAGTTACAAGAAAAGCGAATGCAGAGAGCTTCCATTTACCTGTTTTTGCCATGACATTGTAGCTCATGATGTCCATGTAGTAATATAAAAGAGGGAATAGCAACCTCATCGCTGGCTTTCACCAAAAATGTTGGGTCGCTACTCCGAATATCTTTAAATGTATGATGTCAATTAAAATCGCTCTACAGCGATTGATACTGCAAAGATACCAATAAATTTAAATATCGACAAGAATCTTTCAAATATTAACAGAATTATCAGCCTTAAATCGGTTAAGCAATATTTCTAAGGCTCATGTACCTCCACATCCATACAATACAGTAAAGCATTTCCATAAATTGAACCAAATTATAGTGCAATTCGGTGAGGTACCTGATTGGATCACTTTTTTTGCAGAACTTTTCCAATGTAGAATGCCCTCATCTCCGTTCTGTTTATCCACGCCTCCACAATGGTGATACCGGCTCGACAGGTTCTCCGTAACCAGTCAGGCCGGTACTGTGATATTATCTATAGGTTCTTCCTTTAAATATCACTTATTTTTTAGAATGTTGATGGATTGCTGAGGGCGGAGGAGATCATTTACTTTCCTTTCTGAACCCTTTACGTCGGCTTTAAGGGTCGCGCGGATATCTTGTGAGGATGCTCCGATTTCAAACCTGTATTCGCCCGGGCTTACTACCCATGCTGAAGACTCTTCATCAAAGAATGCCAAATCTTCAGCCGCTACTTTTATAGTTACGGTTTCGCTTTCACCCGGATTCAGGAGTTTTGTCGTTGAGAATGCTTTCAAGATCTTTTTCGGCTGATTCAGTTTCTTAGCATCCGATAACGCGACATATAGCTGCACGACCTCTTTTCCGGCGACCGTTCCACTGTTTGATACATCTACCTTAACAATATAGTTTTTCCCGTCGAAATCAATACAGCCGTTGGTGTAGCGGAATGTCGTGTAGGAAAGTCCGTATCCGAACGGATATGAACTCATGCCAGATATTGGCATTGTGAGATAAGGGATTTCTGCAGCTTAACCTATTATTGAAATCTAACAACTGTCAATTAATAAACAAAGGACAGCTTCGGTATCTGATTGTTGTCGATATACATCTTTCGATTGAATCGAACTAATGCTACGGACGCATACGTGTGCGATAGGCACGGGGTGAAAGCCCCATTGTTTTTGAGAAAAGACGTGAAAAATAATAGGGATCCTCTAACCCAAGTTTCATACTTATCTGCGCTATAGTCATGTCTGTCGTGTCGAGCAATTCACATGCTCGTCGGATTTTCATTAGATTGAAATAATGAAGCGGACTGCGTCCCGTTGCCTTTTTGAAAAGAGTTGAGAAATGCGATGCCGAGAGTCCTACGTAATCGGCGACTTCCGCAAGGGATATGGTTCGACCAATATTTTCTGAAAAATAATGTACTACAGGTCGTTCGATATTGTTGCTGGAATACAACGTGCCTGACGACACCGCAGCATTACGAAACTGTTCGATATATCGCAGAGATGCAAGATAATGATGGAACGAAGCCATGGCATATCGTATGCTCTCAATGGCAAATGATGAATTAAGTGTACGAAATATCTCTTCGAAGAGGTTATTGCGCACATTTATTCTTGAGGCTATCGAAGGAGTGACATCGTGCGGAACGATACAGTCTGCCGCATAATAAGGAGCAAGAGTTCCTGAGAAGTGTATCCAATAGATTGTCCATGGATCAACTTCATCAGCTGCATATTCATGTACTGTTGAAGCCGGGAGTATGAAATATTGGTTGGTTACCACGCTATATTTCGTTTCGTTAACACGGTACCAACCCTTTCCGTTCACACAATATATAAACACATATTGAGATATAGGCGTTACACGGCGGCGGTAATGGTGCTTGGCATGGGGATAATACCCGATATCAGTAATATATATCGAGGAGGCAAGTGGATCGCTCTCAATACAATCGATAAGAGCTTTCGGTAGTACAAGCGATTGCTCCCCCTTAAATCCATCTTTCAGTTTCATACGTATAACTATTGTTTTAAGCCACAACTCTTCCGGGTAGTTATTTTGCAAATTTAGACAATTCAGGTTTACCAGTTCCAATAAAATGCGTTAAATCGTAATATTGTCCATCAAAGTTATCTGTTTTATCATTTTTCCACCACCTGTTTATGACTAATTTTGTATTCATAAACATAAGATGTTTACCTTTAAATAACCAGACAATCTAACCAGAAAGAACTAATTATGATAAAGTTTAATCAGAAATTCATCTATTTTATCAGTCTCGTGTCCGCTATGGGAGGGCTACTTTTCGGTTATGACTGGGTCGTGATCGGAGGAGCCAAACCATTCTATGAGGTCTTTTTCGGTATAACAGACTCGCCCGCTTCTCAAGGAATTGCAATGAGTATCGCACTCGTGGGGTGTCTTATCGGCGCGATGGTGGCAGGGAAATTGGCTGACGCTCTCGGCCGAAAGCCACTGCTAATAATCTCTGCTGCAATCTTCCTGATATCGGCTTATGGCACAGGAGCATTCGACACATTCAATCCTTTCCTTGCGATGCGTTTTGTCGGCGGAATCGCTATAGGCATCGCGTCGGGCCTCTCCCCCATGTACATAGCAGAGATTTCCCCAAGCCATGTGCGTGGTAAACTCGTATCACTCAACCAGCTCACAATTGTATTAGGCATATTGGGCGCACAGATTGTCAACATGCTGATAGCCGAGCCAATGCCTGCCGGAACGCTGCTTCCATCACCGGACTCATGGAACGTACAGATGGGATGGCGGTGGATGTTCTGGGCGGAGGCATTCCCCGCGATTGCCTTCCTTTTCCTAGCCTTTTTTATTCCCGAGAGTCCTCGTTGGCTCGCTATGAATGGGCGAACTACAGAGGCTGTGAAAATACTTTCTGAAATCGGTGGTGACACATACGCCTCAGATGAACTGAGTGCTTTTCTTGAAAGCGAACAGCGAGTCCGCAATCTTCCCCAAGCAAGCATGTCGGCTCTTGTAAGTCACCGTTACCGTAATATCCTTACAATTGGCATTGTGATCGCGGTATTCCAGCAATGGTGTGGCACCAACGTCATTTTCAACTACGCTCAGGAGATATTTTCAAATGCTGGTTACGACCTGAGTGGCATGTTGTTCAATATAGTGCTGACAGGTATAACTAACCTCATATTCACCATTTTAGCAATATATGCGGTAGACCGCATCGGACGTAAGAAACTTGTACTCTCCGGGGCCGCCGGACTTGCCGTAATCTACTTCATACTCGGCACATGCTATAAGATACACGTCACCGGTTTCTTCATGATAATTCTTGTAGTTGCAGCTATAGCTTGCTACGCCATGACACTCGGTCCTGTGACATGGGTCCTCATTGCTGAACTTTTCCCGAATCGTATTCGCGCCATAGCAGTGGCCACTTGTACATTTGCCCTCTGGACGGGATCGTTCACACTGACATACACTTTCCCTTTCCTTAACTCGTTGCTCGGAAGCTACGGCACATTTTGGATATATGCAATAATCTGTGCGGCTGGAGGTCTCTTCTTCACATTTCATCTCCCCGAAACGAAAGGAAAGAGACTCGAAGAACTTGAGAAGGAACTCATTCAGACAGGAGATGATGAAATTATATCCACTGATTTCTGAGCATCTACCCGATTTCATTCACACACAACGTATATAGTAGAATAAAATTTATACAAAATAACACAATGGTAAAAGCATGGAAAGAAACGGTAGTTATCCCTACCTATGAGGTTGGAATTCCGGAAAAGAATCCTATATTTCTTGAGAAGCGCGTGTATCAAGGATCAAGCGGTGTTGTATACCCCTACCCTGTTATTGAGTCAATATCCGATGTAAAGACGGATCATGAATGGAATGCAGTTTTCATCGAGAACGAATATATCAAGATCATGATACTCCCGGAGTTGGGAGGACGAGTTCAGATGGCCTACGACAAGATACGTAAACGTCATTTCGTATATTACAACCATGTGATAAAACCTGCGCTTGTTGGCCTTACCGGTCCATGGATATCAGGGGGCATTGAATTCAACTGGCCACAACACCATCGCCCATCTACATATATGCCGGTAGATTGCACCATCGAGGAGCACGATGACGGTGCAGTCACGGTATGGGTTAGCGAGATGGAGCGAATGTTCCATCAGAAAGGCATGGCGGGATTCACACTTCGACCTGGATACGCTTATCTTGAGATCAAGGGGATACTTTACAACCGTACAGACATGCCTCAGACATTTCTCTGGTGGGCCAATCCTGCAGTCGCTGTCAACGACCATTATCGTTCGGTATTCCCACCTGATATCAACGCCGTATTCGACCACGGCAAGCGGGCGGTATCCTCATTTCCCATTGCCACCGGAACATATTATAAGATGGACTATTCCTCAGGAGTTGATATTTCCAACTATAAAAATATATTCGTACCGACCTCATACATGGGAGTCAACTCGAAATACAACTTCGAGGGTGGCTATGAATGCGATACACAGGCCGGAATGCTGCATGTAGCCTCCCATCATGTATCGCCGGGAAAGAAGCAGTGGACATGGGGAAACGGTGATTTCGGTCGTGCATGGGATAGATGCCTGACGGACGAAGATGGTCCTTATATAGAGCTTATGGCCGGAGTATATACTGAAAACCAGCCCGATTTTACGTGGCTGATGCCCTATGAGGAGAAAGAATTCACACAATATTTCCTCCCATACCGCGAGCTGGGAATGGTGAAGAACGCATCCAAAGATATCCTTTTGAACATCGAACCGTTGGGTGCCGACAAGGCGCATCTGATGCTTTTCGCCACCAGTCGGCAAAATTTGAACGTCGTAGTATATGGCAGAGATAACCAGGAGTTATTTTGCAAAAATATCACTATTTCGCCCGAAGAGGTATGGGCCCATGACATAGATCTTCACGCAAACGAATTTGAAGAACTTAGTGTCGATATATCCCAAAACGGGCGCACAGTACTCGATTGGCAACCTGAACCGGACGAAATACGACCGATTCCCGAAGCCGCCGAAGCTGCACTTTTACCCCTCGAGATTAAGACTGTAGAACAGCTGTACCTCACCGGGCTGCATCTCGAACAGTACCGCCACGCTACATACTCCCCTGTCGATTATTACAAGGAAGGACTTCGACGCGATCCTGATGATGTACGCTGTAATAATGCCCTCGGACTTTGGTATATCAGAAAAGGACGTTTCGATATTGCCGAAAAATATCTGGAGAAAGCTGTTAGGATTCTTCAGAAAAGAACCCCCAATCCCTACGATGGCGAACCAATCTACAATCTCGGTCTTGCACTGAAATATCAGGGACGCTTCGGGGAGGCATATAATAGATTTTACAAATCCACATGGAACGGCGCATGGCAAGATGCCGGATACTTTGCATGCGCATGCATAAGCACTCGCTTAGGCAATCTTGAAGATGCATTATATGAGGTTGACAGATCACTATTACGTAACTGGCACAATCCCAAGGCAAGGGTATTGAAAGCAGCTATCCTCATTCACCTCGGACGCAACGAGGAGGCACGCAGGCTATGTGAGGAATCACTCGTAACTGATCCTTTCAACTACGGCTGTATGCTCCTCCTCGGACGTACTGATATCATGGAGACAATGATGCATGCCAACCCTCATAACTACGATGAACTCGCGCTTGATTTCTGCGAATCAGGGCTTTGGAACGAGGCTCTCAAAGTGTGGAGTCTGGCAGAAAATATAGGAGCCGTTACAGCTATGACCTATTACTATAAAGGATATGCACTTCTGCATGCCGGGAACAGTGAAGAGGCTGTAAAGGCATTCACAGCTGGTCAGGCTTCTGATCCGGATATGGTATTCCCCAACCGTCTCGAGGCAATCCTTGCATTGCAGACTGCCATCAAAATCAACCCCGATGATGCCAGAGCCAACCACTATCTCGGTAATCTTTATTATGACAAACGGCAATACGATCTGGCTCAGGAATATTGGGAGCGCGCTGCAGAGCTTCTTCCCGACTTCCCTACCACATGGCGCAACTTAGGCCTTGTATATTACAACAAACGCAACGATTCAGCACGTGCTATCGCGGCAATGGAAAAAGCGTTTAATCTTGATCCGACTGATGCACGCATACTTATGGAACTTGACCAACTTTACAAAAAACTACACCGTCCGCATGCCGAGCGACTCGCCATGCTCCAAAGATTTCCTGCACTTGTGGATAGCCGTGACGATCTTGTACTGGAGGAGATTACACTTCTCAATCAAACGGGAGAATACGAAACTGCCAGCAAAAGACTTGACAATCGTATATTCCATCCATGGGAAGGTGGTGAGGGGAAAGTTCCCATGCAATATCAGACGGCACGCGTAGAACAAGCTAAGCTGTTCATGGAACAAGACAAGTATGAGGACGCCATCCATCTGCTTAAAGAATGCCTCGAATACCCTAATCATCTCGGAGAAGGCAAACTCTACGGGGCTCAGGAGAATGACTTTTATTATCTGCTCGGTATGTGCTACCGTCGGATCGGCAATGAAACCGAGGCGGAAGTATGCTTCCATAAGGCCACAGACGGGCCGACTGAACCTGCGGCTGCGATGTACTACAACGATGCCAAACCAGACAAAATTTTCTATGCAGGTATGGCATTCCGGGCGCTGGGCGACGAGCAGAAAGCACGAAGCTATTTCAACCGCCTGGTAGATTATGGCAAGCAGCATTTACATGACAAGGTCGTTATGGATTACTTCGCAGTCAGCCTTCCCGATCTTCAGGTTTGGGATGGCTCGCTCGATGAGATGAACCGTATTCACTGCCTCTACATGCTCGCACTCGGCTACACCGGTTTAGGCGATACACGTCACTCCGAACGTTATCTGAAAGAGGCAGAAGAAAGCGATAGAAATCATCAAGGTATCAAGGCACTCCGTAGCTTCATCGAGAAAATAGGTTGTTGAGATACTTAGATAAATATAGAATGTAGACATATATATAGCCACCGGAACGACATATGATGTCAATCCGGTGGCTATATATCTAACTAGCGGCATCGGGGAATGTTTTACTCAATTCATGCTCAACATGAGCATTTGTCGTGTTAGTTGAAGCGCCGATAATTGGGTTTACACAATCCGACAGGCGTGTTCCGGTCTGAGAGCATCAGCCACATCAGGGTGATATGCCACAGATAACCGATATATACTTCATTTTGTAAATATCGTTCTAATGAGATGAACTATTCTGCTATTTATTCCAATCGATTCGGAATATGTAAGGTTCCGAGACAGAGCCACCGTTAACATTAACGTCACCGGCGGCATACAAGTAAGCCGGGTGTCCGTTGATTTTCAGGATAGCAGGACGCTCAAGTTTACCTGATGTACACCTTACAAAAAGACCCGGCGTCTTCAAGAGCTGCTCCTTGTCGGATGGTGTGCCCCAATAATCAAAGATAGTACCCATTGCAATACGCGCATCCGCACGTCTGAACTGTTTTCCGTCTTCAGATTCCTAAAGAATCAAATATCCCCATCCACCACTGTTTCCACCAAGATTGTCAGTGGTCAGCAGATAGTATTTACCATCAGCTTCGAAAGCTTGCGCATCTTCAAGGTAAGAGATATTGTCGGTGATTGGAGCATCGCACATACGATATGTACCCTCCAACTGATCGGATACTGCATATCCGTATTTCGCATCCATATGCGATGGAGTTCCGCATTTATAATAGATGTAATATTTGTCACCGATCTTAAGAAATGCCGGATTATCCGCACCGATAGCTGCCTGATATGTCCAATGCGACGGATCATCATCCTGAGCCTCTACCATAATACCACCGTTTTCGCCGGCAAAATGCCATGGGCCATCTATGGAATCGGCAATCATCATACCTGTACGTTGTCTGTGTCCACCTGGTGTGGGATCCTGACATATATACAGTAATACATATTTACCATTTCCAAACGGGGATTATGCGGCGCTGACATTGTCTTGAGATCGGGAAACATAGAACTCTTCATGACGGTAGAGACATATCCGAACGGCCCCTCCGGGGAGGCGGAAACATAATGGGCGATCTCAGCGTTCTACCCTATCCATCCTTCCATACCTTCTGCTGCCGGCCAGCGACTGCAAAAGGCATGCACTTTTCCATCGGGACACATCAACGGTGAGAAGCACCATATATACCAGTCCTTATCTGAGACAGCAGCTCCTACGAAGCTTCCCGACAAAGCCATATCCGAGTAAGGCATTGAGAGACTCACACCTTCGGCGGAACGTAACGATGGTTTTCTAACTACAGGATATACCGGTTCGCTCCTGGTGTCGATGACACTGAATTCATAAAGAGATGGAGGAGCAGTAGAGGAGGTAACATTCATACGTATTTTGTCGACACTCATACTATAAGGCAGACGTATCGTCAGGCAATCTCCTATCGGAGTATCAGAAACGTAGATTGTCTCCCAACTTCCATCTTTCTCACATTCGATGTTGAATTTCTGAATACGATTAATACGGCGATTGGAGAAATCACCCAACTGTTCTACGTCGCAATATTCGAATATCGTTATCTTGTCAAACGACTCGTCCGGATTAAGAGTGAATTCAATTGAGGGTGTAAGCTCCTTTGCCGCCCATCGTGTCTGCATTCCGCCGTCACATGCCCTTTGAGGGGAATATTCTCCGCTACTATCCCATTGAGATGTGGCTGTAGCCTCAAGATCAAGGTATTTACCACCAGTTGGCAATGGCTTTCCGGACTCGATACCGAGGCGCTGCCGCAATGCGATGGCACATTGCGCCTCATGCTCCATTATTTTTCCACGGCGATCGGGAGGGATATTTATCACAAGAGTGTTTCCGTTGGATGTAGTCCAATAGAACAGTTCCTCCAATTCATCAATGTCGCGCACACTACGGGGTTGCTTCTTCTGGAACCAATTCCACTCCTTGCTGATACATATGGTATGCTCAAAGGGGAGATAATAAGAATTTCCACCGTAAAGATATTGCTTATGATCATAGCGGCTCGCAATCTTCGGATCCCAGAGACGGACATCACCGGGGAAATAACGCATATGGAAGATATCGTCATCTGTCATACGGTCCGGAAGCACCTCCACAAATCCACCCTTATCATCCTCAGAAGTACCGATAGTGCCGTTGACAGCAAAAGCACAATTTGGCTGATACTTCTTGACAAGATTGTAAAGTCTGGGTATGTCCCAATCGGAAGCCGGTTTATCCCATGCGCCATCGAGCCATAGCTCGCACACATCCCCGTAATTGGTGAGTAGCTCGGTGAGTTGGCCACACATGAAATCGACATAACTATTGAAGTTTTTTCCGGTGTATGTCGGTTCATGACGATCCCATAGAGAGTAATAAACGCCGAATTTCAGCCCATATTTACGGCAAGCCTCAGCCACAGCCCCGACCACATCCGTTGTGTTACCGGAAGAGGCGACGTCATAGTCAGTGAGCCCACTGTTCCAAAGACAGAATCCGTCATGATGTTTGGTAACAAGAAGTACATAGCGGAATCCTGCATCACGGGCAACGCGCACCCATTGATCACAGTCGAGTTCCGTAGGATTGTATGTCGAGGCCGGTTCGACACCCTCACTCCATTCCCGTTCAATGAATGTGTTCATACCGAAGTGGATGAACATACCGTATCCGCGTTCCTGGAGTAGACGTTGCGTCTCATCGGGCGCTTTGTCAGGACGAATGCCAGTCGACACGCTACTACCGTTTACTGCTGCATCCGTACTGAATCCGGTTAGTGATGCCGCTATCATCAAACCGGCAATACTGAGATTTTTGATTCGATAATTACTAAGATACATATTGTATACGTTGAGGTATTATGATCAGCCTATATCACAAAATTATCCATTGTATTCCGGTCCTATTATAATGAATGGCGCAAAAAACAATAATTTTGTGCAAAACATTGTCTGCTGTTCACCATCATCTTCCCTCATCAGATGAAGCGCGTATTGAATATTTAAGGCTTCGGACACAGATGTCGCCAATATTTTAAGTGTACAAAAATGTATTCATATGGTCTCCATTATTTACTATCAGACTTCTTCTGACACTTAAATACTAATTTTAGTTCATTGCGTTAAAATATAGAGTAAAGTCTCTGACGATAAGGTTGGTCCGAGACTTTACTCTATTTATTCCCCGTATTATAACTTCAGTATATAGTGGTGATATTTGGTTTGTTAACCTACATCATAAGCCGCCTCCGGTTTGAAGGGTTGGGATATGACTTTCGTTGTGGTGTAGCTTAAAAGATTAAAAATTACCACAATTTATATGGCGGTAATCTCAGGATTTGATCTTCTGACATTAACAGGGAGTTTCTTGACGACTCAGCGTAACTATGACGAACCAAGCGTTTGATCAATTCATCACTCAACGAGCCATGTAAACACAATTGATTCCAATACTTTTTATTCCAATGCGGGGCTACTGTTATGTCAGCGTACCGTTCACGAAGATCAATTGCATTATCCGGATCACTTTTCAATGCGAGATAATCATCCCCATCGAGACTTAGACATGCAAAAATCTTGTCGAATACACGAAATAACAAATGATCATCACCGAAAGCCATGTCTTCTGTGACATGAGGAAGGCTCAGACAATATTCTCGAATTACTTCTACATTCATATTTGCAAATATAGCAATTTATATTCAGATACATTTTATTTCATCGATTTTATATAACTTTGCAATATTGATTAATGTAATCATATCCCATATGAACTTGATAACAGATCAATCAGATCATAGTGACAACAAAGTAGAGATTATAATGCTTGGCACGGGAAGTGCATTTCCCTCACATAGTTATAATACATGTTTTCTTGTCAGAACAGAAAAATTTTTATGGTTAACTGATGGCGGTGGAGGCAATGGAATTTTCACAACCCTACATAATGCCGATGTTGACCTTATTGATATCAGGCATATATTTGTCACCCATTCCCATACTGATCATATTTTAGGTATAATATGGATACTTCGTCGATTTATCAACCTTTTTAAAGAAAACAAATTCCATGAGAAAGTAAATGTTTATGCGAATCGAGAAACTGTATACGCAATTAGGGAAATTTGTCGACTGACATTTTTAAAATCATATTTTGATGATTTCAAAAATGTAATTGAACTTCGTATAATCAATTCAGAGGAACGTATTTTACTGGAGAATGTGAAAATCACCTTTATCGATACATGCTCGGAAAATGTGCGACAAACCGGCTTCCGCATGGATTTCCCGTCGGGTAAAAGCCTTATATCATTAGGAGATGAGGCTCTCAATCAACAGAATGCATACATAGCTGAAAATGCGGAATGTGTGATGTGCGGAGCCTTTTGTAAATACACGGACAGGCATATATACCATCCATATGAAAAACATCATCTTACTGTTAAAGATGTTGCAGAAACCGCTGAAAGTGTAAATGTAAGAACTCTTATATTATATCATTCTGAAGATACAAGCCCGGACAAAACGAATGCTTATATTAAAGAGGCCCAAAAATATTTTTCAGGAGAAATTTATGTACCGGCAGACTATGATCATATCTATATATGAAACCAACACGGTATAAACGCTTATCTTTCACATATACTGTAATATCCAATGAATAAGATATATTTAATCAACCTTTTAATAATCAGTGTAATTATAGGAGGATGTTCGGCTCCATCCGATATTCAACTTAAAGATCTTCTGGATAGATATATTGCAGACAAGGATGCCACTATCGGGATTGCTGTAATCATGGCAAATGATACCGTTATTGTAAACGGAGAAATGCCCTTTCCAATGATGAGTGTATATAAATTCCCCATCGCAATGGCTGTTGCTGAAAAATGCAGAAATAACGGCATGGACTTTTCGCAATCGTGTGAAGTTAATCCTTCTGATATGCATAATGATACTTATAGTCCGATGATGGAAAAGTATGCTATGGAATCACCATTCACAATTACATTGAATGAACTACTTAAATATTCACTTCAGCTAAGCGATAACAATGCAAGTGATATCCTGTTGAAATGGCTTGGAGGAGCAGAGGTAGCTGACAGATACATTCATTCTTTAGATATAGAAAATATAAGTATTAGATATACCGAAGCTGAACTCCATATGAATCCAGGATACAGCTATTTAAATTCATCAACTCCGTTAGCCATGGCATCACTCTTAGATAGATTCAATAAAGAGTTTGATGATTCTCTTTCTATCTCTCTAAAACAAATTATGGCAAGCTGCAGCACCGGTAGCGACAGATTGGCAAAACCTTTTCTAAGTGAAGAATGTACAATTATACATAAAACAGGTACCGGTTTCCTTCTTCCTTCTGGACGTCTCATGGCGCTTAATGATGTCGGCTATATTCATTGTGCTGGTAATATGCCTTATTCAATTGCCGTATTTATATGTGATGCAGCGTATACTACTGAAGAAAGCGCAACGATTATTGCAGATATATCAGAAATAGTCAGACAAAAAATCGCGCCGACCTATATGGAACGGCGCGATTTAAACCTTGGAAGATAACCCCTATATCAGGCGTTCTTCACTTTATCTACTACGGCTTTGAAAGCAGCAGGATTATTCAGAGCGAGGTCTGCGAGAACCTTACGGTTGATCTCAATACCTGCCTTATGGATAAGTCCCATAAGTTTGCTGTATGAAAGATCCTCCATACGAGCGGCCGCATTGATTCGCTGAATCCAGAGCGCACGGAAATTACGCTTTTTATCTTTACGATCACGATAAGCGTAGGTAAGACCCTTCTCCCATGTGTTTTTTGCTACCGTCCACACATTACGGCGGCATCCGTAGTAACCGCGGGTGAGTTTGAGGATTTTCTTTCTGCGAGCTCTTGAAGCTACGTGATTTACTGATCTTGGCATTTTTGTTCGTTTTTTGACTGTGAGCGGCGAAGATTTCTTATTTTGATATTTGTTTAACTTCGCACTTTAAGCTACACATTCGGTTAATGATAATTTGTTGAACTTAAATCGCTGATTGCATTGCTGGCTGATGCCAATCTGATTAGCGAAGGCCGAGAAGCGCCTTTACCTGATGTTCGTCTACGCGAGATACTGTACCGAAGTGAGTCAGGTTGCGTTTCTGTTTCTTTGTTTTCTTTGTCAGGATGTGGCTCTTGAAAGCATGCTTTCTTTTGATTTTTCCTGATCCGGTAAGGGCGAACCTTTTTTTAGCACCGGAATTGGTTTTCATCTTTGGCATTTTGTAAAAATATTAAGTTGTACTTATTATTATTGCCGCAGCCATAGAGGGCGACAGATAATACTATATTGTGCGGTCATGATCATCTTTTATCGCATTGCGATAGCAGATATCATACCTTCTTTTTAGGAGAGATCATTATGATCATTCGTTTCCCTTCAAGCACCGGCATTTGTTCTACTTTGCCTAAATCTTCCAAATCGTTGGCAAAACGGAGAAGCAAGACTTCGCCTTGTTCCTTAAACAGAATCGAGCGTCCTTTAAAAAACACGTATGCTTTTACTTTCGATCCTTCCTGAAGGAAACTCTGCGCATGCTTGAGCTTAAAGTTATAGTCATGATCATCCGTCTGAGGACCAAAACGAATTTCTTTCACTACAACCTTAGTTGCTTTCGCTTTCTGTTCCTTCAAGCGTTTCTTCTGTTGATAAAGGAACTTTGAATAGTCTAATATCTTACAAACCGGAGGTTGGGCAGTGGGGGAAATTTCCACTAAATCAAGCTCCAAGTCATCAGCCATTTTCAAGGCCTGCTGAATAGGATAAACTCCATTTTCTACATTATCCCCTACTACTCTGACCTCTCGAGCACGGATACGGTCATTTATCGCATATGGTTCCTCTTTACGTGGAGGACGAGGACCTTGAATCGGTGGACGGGAACCTACAGGTCGTGGCGCTCCTGGACGTGAGCCACCTGGACGGCTACCAGCAAAGGAGCCGGGACGTGGAGAATTCCCTGCCGTACGGGGGGAAGATGAGCCTTGTGGACGAGGAGCGCTCGCGGTTTGTGGACGCGGCGCACCGTTGCTATGGGTCGGGCGCGGCGCACCCGAATGTTGTGGTTTTTTATCCATTCAATGGGTTTGGTTGTATCCTGTTTTTACGAATTGTCACTCAAGGTTTGACACCTTACGGGCAATTTCCTCGGCAAAGGTAGTAATTTTCATCGTACCTTTATCACCTTCTCCCTGTTTTCTTACAGAAACTTCTCCATTTTCTGCTTCTTTTTCGCCCACGATGAGCATATAGGGTATTCTTCGCAGCTCATTGTCACGAATTTTGCGGCCGATTTTCTCATTACGATCATCAATCGTAACACGGACATCTGCAGATGTGAGTTGGCGAGCCACCTCATAGGCATAATCATTGTATTTTTCCGAGATAGGAAGAACGATAGCCTGATCTGGCGCAAGCCATAATGGGAACTTACCTGCTGTATGTTCAAGAAGAACTGCAACAAACCGTTCAAGCGAACCGAAAGGCGCGCGGTGAATCATTACGGGACGATGCTTCTGGTTGTCTGCTCCAGTATATTCAAGCTGGAATCGTTCCGGGAGGTTATAATCAACCTGGATGGTCCCGAGCTGCCAACGGCGGCCGATGGCATCTTTCACCATAAAGTCAAGCTTTGGTCCATAGAAAGCAGCCTCCCCGAGTTCCTTTCGGGCTTTCAAACCTTTTTCTTCACAAGCTTCGATGATGGCATTTTCTGCGAGATGCCAATTCTCATCAGAGCCGATATATTTCTGTTTATTATTCGGATCCCGAAGCGAAATCTGCGCCTCAAAATTATTAAAATCAAGAGCTTTGAAAATATAGAAGATGATATCCATTACTTTCAGGAATTCATCCTTAATCTGATCGGGCGCGCAGAATATATGAGCATCATCCTGGGTAAAACCACGCACGCGTGTCAAGCCATGAAGCTCGCCGGTCTGCTCATAACGATACACGGTTCCAAACTCCGCAAGACGAAGAGGCAGTTCTCGATATGAACGTGGAGATGTTTTGAATATTTCACAGTGGTGAGGGCAGTTCATCGGCTTGAGCATGTACTCCTCCCCTTCTTGAGGTGTATGGATAGGCTGGAAGGAGTCTTTGCCATACTTGGCGTAATGTCCGGAAGTAACGTAAAGTTGCTTATTGCCGATATGAGGTGTGATTACCTGCTGATAACCATATTGTTTTTGAATTTTACGAAGGAATTGCTCCAGACGATCGCGAAGAGCTGCACCTTTAGGAAGCCATAATGGCAAGCCGGCACCGACATTCTGCGAAAATGCGAACAGTTCCATTTCTTTGCCAAGCTTGCGATGGTCTCGCTTCTTAGCTTCTTCAAGCATTGCCAAATACTCATCCAGCATTTTCTTTTTGGGGAATGTAATACCATAAACTCGAACGAGTTGATTTCTCTTCTCGTCACCTCGCCAGTATGCACCCGCCAATGACATCACCTTTACCGCCTTGATTAAGCCGGTGGATGGCAGATGTGGTCCTCTGCAAAGATCCGTAAAAGCTCCTTGGGTATAGGTGGTGATATGTCCGTCTTCAAGTTCCGAAATAAGTTCACACTTATATTCTTCATTGCGGTCACCGAATGCTTTAAGCGCATCTTCTTTCGATATATCTGCGCGTACTATCGCTTCGTTTCTTTTCGCGAGTTCCAGCATCTTTGCCTCTATAGCCGGGAAATCAGCAGCTGTTATGGAATGTCCATTAGGATCTATATCATAATAAAAGCCATTCTCTATGGCAGGCCCGATACCGAACTTCACACCGGGGTATAGTTCCTGAAGTGCTTCCGCAAGCAGGTGAGCTGAGCTATGCCAAAAAGCATGTTTTCCTTCCGGATCTTCCCACTTATATAATTTTATGCTTGCATCGGATTCGATCGGACGGGTTAAATCCCATTCTTGATCATTGACAGAAGCGGCAAGAACATCACGTGCCAACTGAGATGAAAGGCTCTGAGCAATCTGAAGCGGAGTAACACCGGCTTCATACTGCTTAACCGAATTGTCCGGGAATGTGATATTAATCATCATTTTTAATTTTGTTTATCAAAAAATCGCCATCAACAACATGGCAATCAAACAAATAAATTTAAACAGGGATATATATCCACTAAAAGCGGCACAAATTTACAAAAAAACTTCCCGTTGTACAACCCTTTCTAACCCGTTTCTACAGGATTAACTTAAATTTTAACCATTAATAGCAACTATCTCCCCTTATAGAAACGGCTTCGTCCGGAATCTATCCGGACGAAGCCTTACGTTTACTTTTTATTTTAGAGGTTTCTATAGCTCGTTATCGTATTGCACTGATTATGTAGAAATCAGAACAGAGACCATGACACGGTGAGTCCGGCCATGACGATGGCAACCATCGACATCAATTTGATTAGGATGTTGAGCGACGGACCGGATGTATCCTTAAAGGGATCACCTACTGTATCACCCACTACAGTTGCCTTGTGCACTTCGCTTCCTTTGCCGCCGAAATTCCCTTCTTCAATATACTTCTTTGCATTATCCCATGCTCCACCGGAATTAGCCATAAATATTGCGAGAACAAAGCCTGCCGAAAGACCTCCGACTAACAAACCGATCACACCGGGAACGCCAAAGACAAGCCCTGTAAGAATCGGTGCTATAATCGCAAGAAGTGACGGGAATACCATCTCTCTCTGAGCGCCGAGAGTAGATATCTGTACGCAGCGGGCATAATCCGGTTCAGACTCTCCTGTCAGAATACCTTTTATTTCACGGAACTGACGGCGAACTTCCTCAACCATATGGGCGGCAGCCCTACCAACAGCATTCATCGTGAGGCCACAGAAAAGGAATGCCATCATAGAGCCGATAAACATGCCGGACAAAACTTTCGGATTCATGAGGTTCACATCAAAGTATGTCATAAAATCGGTAAAGGTAGCTTCATGAATGGGTTTGTCCATTCCTCCAAGATTTATGGCCGTCTGACCAAGACGTGAGAGGCCAATACGGATTTCCTCGATATAAGATGCTAAAAGCGCTAATCCGGTGAGAGCCGCAGAGCCAATAGCGAATCCTTTTCCAGTTGCTGCGGTAGTATTTCCAAGAGAATCCAGCGCGTCGGTTCTGCGGCGCACATCTTCTCCAAGACCACTCATCTCAGCATTTCCTCCGGCATTATCTGCAATAGGACCATATGCATCTGTTGCCAGAGTAATACCCAATGTCGACAACATGCCGACAGCCGCAATACCGATACCATAAAGACCCATGCTTACATTTGCAAAATCAAAACCGGAGGCCAGCCAGTAAGACAAGATGATACCAACAACTACAGCAAGCACAGGAATTGCTGTAGAAACCATGCCTAAACCTACACCTGATATGATCACTGTTGCAGGACCGGTTTTACCACTTTCAGCCAATCTGCGGGTAGGTGCATAGCTCTGGGAGGTATAATATTCGGTGGAACGACCGATGATAATCCCGACCAACAGACCGATGACTACAGATAGTGATATATTGACCCAATTATTCAGACCAAGCAACCATAAGATAAGGAATGTTGCACCCACAATCAGCAGCGAGCTCAGATTTGTACCGAGCGACAGTGAATTAAGCAAATCCTTCATCTTCGCGTTTTCACTTGTTTTTACCGAGAAGATACCGATGATGGACAGGACGATGCCTACAGCCGCAATCAACATAGGAGCGAGAACCGCCTTAAACTGCATCACAGTATCTCCACTGGTCATATATGCAGCCGCTCCCAATGCAGCGGTAGCCAGAATAGAACCGCAGTATGATTCATAAAGATCGGCACCCATACCGGCAACATCACCTACATTATCGCCTACATTATCTGCAATAGTAGCAGGATTACGGGGATCGTCTTCAGGAATACCGGCTTCAACCTTTCCTACGAGGTCAGCACCAACGTCCGCAGCCTTTGTATATATTCCTCCGCCAACACGGGCAAAAAGCGCCTGAGTAGACGCGCCCATACCGAAAGTCAGCATTGTGGTGGTTATCATACATAATTTCGCTGTCGGCGTATATGGATCTTCAGGCACAAACCAATCGAGAATCAGGTACCAGAAAGAGATGTCAAGCAAACCGAGACCGACAACCACAAGTCCCATAACCGCACCGCTCCGGAAAGCTACACGCAAACCGGAATTTAATGATTTACGAGCTGCATTTGCTGTACGAGCCGATGCATAAGTCGCAGTTTTCATTCCGAGGAAACCCGAAAGTCCTGAGAAGAATCCACCGGTCAGAAACGCTACGGGCACCCAAGGATTCTGTAACTGGAATCCATAAGCCATAATAGAGAATAGGATTACCAGACCGAGGAATACGAGTCCAACAATTTTGTACTGCTGCCTCAGATACGACATTGCGCCCTGACGCACATAAGAAGCAATTTTCTGCATGGTAGGAGTGCCCTCACTCTCGCGCATCATCTGCCTGTAGAAAAACCATGCAAGCAGAAGAGCTAAAACGGATGCAGCGGGCACAATCCAAAATAGCATTTTTTCCATGATATTAACGTTAAAAATTAAAATTAAAATTATCAGCTATGGTATTATCGAGAGAAAGTTTTATATATTACGCAGCACATTTTTTACAACAGACTTCATAATTCATGAAATTCATATAATTATAAAATTACTATTATAGTTGCGTGATATAAGAATGAGTACAAAGTTAACATAAATTTAAGAAATACCGGTGGGTCAAAGAGCGTTTTTTGTGTTTACTCCAGAAAAAAATAATTCATAAACTGTAACTTTGCACCATCGAATCTCATATTCGCGCATGGGAGTGACGAACATTATAGCATTCCCTAACGTTAATTATAAAAATACTCACAGCCTGGCATATCGCAAGCATATAAATTTAATATTACAACGTTCAACTTTTAATCATATGACACGGGAAAATAACAATAGAGTTCAGATACCCTCGGCTATGAGGGTTGTGTTTGGCCTCATTATGATTATTATTTATGTAGGAATGGGCATTCTACTACTGATCAACTTTTTCGATTGGCATGGAGAAGTGCTTTTCTGGCTTAGATGGATCGCAGGTATTATGTTTATTATATATGGTATATGGCGCGCTATCCGTCAGTTCTGGGGAATCGACAGCAATATATAACAGACAAATATACAACGGGTGTATTAAACGCCGCTTGACTCAAAAAGAGAGTCTGCGGCGTTATTGCTATTGCAAAAAAAATAAAAAAACTATAATTTTGACAAGGCAAATTAGCCAATGATAATTTAACATTGACTATCTTTGCATTATATCTGCCCGCTTTAGATATAAATAATATCATACAAGTTTGAATATGAGACAATTTGGCTTACTACTAATATCATTAATCTTGATTGCGGCTTTCTCCAGTTGCGGAGATAAAGATGAGAAAGATACAAAAAAGGCAAATACATCAACCTCAGGAATAGTACTGATGGCTTGTGATGCGTCATTCGAGAATATAATGGAACAGGAAATTGAAGTTTTCGAATATATCTATCCTGATGCGAACGTCCTGTCTTATTATATTGATGAAAAAGCCTGTATCGATTCTCTTCTGTTCGGGAAGGCACGTCTGGCAGTTGTTTCCCATGACCTTACTAAAGAACAGCAAAAATATCTCGCCTCAAAGCAAAGATCCGTAAGAACTCAGCAGATTGCAGTTGATGCTATCGCTGTTATTGTAAATGAGGCAAATCCAATTAACAATCTCTCCATGAATGATATTTCCGAAATCTTAACTGGGAAAGTCACCAAATGGAATGATTTATATCCGACAAAACTTGGTAACATTCAGGTTGTGTTCGATCATAATGGGTCATCGGTAGTAAAATATATGACAGACAGTCTTCTTAATGGAGGACAATTTGCTGAAAATGTATACTCAGCTGAAACCATGCAAGGCGTGTTTGATGTCGTAAAAGAACGAAAGGATGCTATCGGATTCGTTGGCGTCAGCTGGATTTCTTCCGATCTTAAAACAGCAGATATGCCGGCAGCCGAACGTATCAAGACATTAGAAATGAACGATACTACCGCTACCACATTTATAAATGATGTTAAAGTTTTAGGAATCAATCGAAATGATTCACCCATTGCATATAAACCATATCAGGCATATATATTTGACGGCAGCTATCCCCTGTACCGATCCATTTATATGATAAATACCGGATCCATCGGCACACTTGCCAATGGCTTCTTCACTTTCGTCACTTCATTCCGCGGACAAAAGTTAATGATGAGTACCGGAGTTTTACCGGCAACCGTTCATCGCCGTATGGTATCAGTAAATTAGTAAATACCTCTTATTTTAGAATATAAATTAAAACATTTTAAATACATGAAAATCAAATTTGTATTATCCCTACTTCTGGGATCGGCTTTGGGCATGTCTGCCCAAGGCTTCAAAGACGGTGTGGAATATTATCGTGCAGACCAACCTGAAGAGGCAGCCATAATCCTCACGAATACAATGAACGATCCCGAAACAGATCAGGCCACCGCATATTACTACCTCGGTCAGATCTCTCTTAAGAGTGGTGACAAGGCTGCCGCTCAGGAATTCTTCAACAAAGGTATTGCAGCAGATGCAGAGAATCCTTATAATTATATCGGTCTCGCATCATTAGCACTTGCAAACGGAGCCACTTCCGAAGCTAATGGGCACCTTAAGAACGCAAGAAGCCGTGCAAAAAAGAATCCTGATGTGCTGACAGAAATTGCCAGGATCTATTTCGTAGCTGATCCTACAACTTACGCCAACGAAATAGACAAGGCTCTTGAAGAAGCCAAAAAGGCTAAAAAGAATGCTCCCGCACCATTCATTCTTGAAGGTGACAGACTTGCTAAAACAAATGTCGGAGAAGCTGCAGGTATGTACGAAATGGCTGCACAGTTCGACACAGCCCTTGAGCATCCTGAAGCCTATGTTAAATACGCCCGTACGTATTTCCCTGTAAATCCACAATATGCGATACAGAAACTTCAAGATCTTTTAAAACTCCAACCGAGCTCCGCACTCGCTCAACGCGAATTGGCTGAAAAATATTATGACAACAATCAGCTTACAATGGCAGCGGAACAATACGAAAAATATATAACCAACCCCAACAGTTTCAAAAAAGACAAGCAGCGTCTGGTAGGTTTGCTCTTCTTTGCCAAAAGATATGATGAAAGCTATGATCTCGCATCAGAACTTCTGGCAGAAGATCCGTCGAACTTTTATATGCAACGCCTCCAGTTCTACAACAAAAAGGCTCTTGATCAGAACGATGCAGCACAGGAAGCGGCAAAACGACTGTTCTCTAATCCAAAGGCAGAATTAAACTCTCAGGATTATATTCAGTATGGTGAACTGCTTCAGACTATCGGACAAGATACCCTCGCTGTTGAAATGTATGAAAAAGCGGTTGAGATTACACCTGAAAAAACAGCGCTTCTTAAAGACCTAAGTAGCGCGTATTCTACTGCAAAAATGTATGATAAAGCCGCAGATACAATGGCGAAATTCATAGACTCAGAGGGTGATGAAGCAAATCCGAACGACATACTCGCTCTTGCACGTAGATATCAGAATCTTGCGATCTCTTATATGGAAACAGATACAGTTGCATCGCAAACTGCCGCAGACAAGGCACTCGCAACTATCGATAAGGTAATCGCCCGTATTCCGGACAACCCACTTGTTTTAAATACAAAGAGTGATATTATCCGTGTTAAGTCTATGGGTATTGTAACACCCGAAGTGGTCCTCGCTGATGAGGCAACACTCGGCGTTCTTGATTCCGATCCAGAGAATCTCGAACGTAGAAAAAATATTTATACCAGCATCTACGGACGTCTCGGGAACTATTACCTCAACGGTGCCGGTAAAGATATTTCGAAAGCGAAAGAGTATTTCGAAAAGTTCTACCAGTTGAATCCTTCTGACGATCTCCGTACTTTCATCGATGGATTACAGGCAGAGTAATTTAACCGATACACAATAAAAGGAACCACGTTCAGGTAATTCCTGAACGTGCCATTAAAAAGTTTGACGGATCAAACAGTAACAATATTAAAAGCCAAGAGTCCGGTATAATACCGGACTCTTGGCTTTTAATATTGTTATGGCTCTTTTTATTAAATCATGCATTAAGTATGGCATCCCCTCAAATAAGTCATAATATATGACCGTCAAGATTTACCACGCATTATATAACTCTCATTTTATAGAGTTATCCCAAACTATATCATGAGATTTTCTATCTTTTTGAGGAACAATTCGTAAATTTGCAGTATGGAACAGAATAGCAACAACAGGTTTCAACGCAACGGGAACATCCCCCGTAACACATCCAAAAATCCCAATCTCCGAATGGAAGTTCCCGGACGAATTCCTCCACGTGATATTGAGGTTGAAGAAGCCGTATTAGGTGCATTGATGCTTGAGAAAGATGCGTATACCATAGTTTGTGATCTCCTTAAACCAGAGAGCTTCTATGATCCACGTCACCAACTGATCTATTTAGCTGTTCAGCAGCTCGGGGCATCCCAACAGCCGATAGACATGCTAACTGTAACAGAACGCCTCCGTGCGAACCAATCTCTTGAGGAGGTAGGTGGTCCTGTATATATATCCTCTCTCACATCCAAGGTCGCATCAGGAGCTCATATCGAATTCCATGCACGAATTGTTGCACAAAAATACCTTGCACGTGAACTTATAAACTTTTCTTCTGCTATAGAAGGGAAAGCTTATGACGAGAGCAATGATGTCGATGATCTGCTCCAGGAAGCAGAAGGAAAGCTTTTCGAGATTTCGCAACGAAATGTAAAAAAGGATGTCACCCAGATTAATCCTGTCATCAAACAAGCCATAGATCAGATACAGGCAGCATCCAACCGAGAAACAGGACTTTCAGGTCTCGCCACAAATTTTCATGAATTGGATAAACTGACATCCGGATGGCAAAATTCAGACTTGATTATTATCGCAGCTCGCCCTGCGATGGGAAAAACCGCATTCGTTTTGTCAATGGCGAAAAATATGGCAGTCGACAACAATACTCCGGTTGCGATATTCTCTCTTGAGATGAGTAATGTACAGTTAGTCAACCGTCTGATTAGTAATGCCTGCGAACTTGAAGGTGAAAAGATCAAAAGTGGACGTCTTGATCAACGAGACTGGGAAAAGCTGCAAGCAGGCGTTAAAAAGTTATATGATGCGCCACTTTATGTCGATGACACCCCTTCCCTATCGATATTTGAACTCCGCACAAAGGCACGGCGTCTTGTGCGTGAGCATCAGGTTAGGATTCTCGTGATTGACTACCTCCAGCTAATGAATGCTTCCGGAATGAAATTCGGTTCACGCGAGCAAGAGGTATCCATGATTTCCCGAAACCTGAAACAACTCGCCAAAGAACTTAATATTCCGATCATCGCACTATCTCAGCTCAATCGTTCGGTAGAAAGCCGCGGCACAGACAGCCAGTCAAAACGCCCGCAACTAAGCGACCTGCGTGAATCCGGAGCCATTGAGCAAGATGCAGATATCGTATGCTTTATCCATAGACCTGAATATTATCTTCATTCGGCTCAAGATATGGAAGGAAATGACATCCGTGGACTTGCACTTTTTATAGTAGCAAAACACCGTAGCGGAAAAGTTGATGACGTAAAAATGCGTTTTGTCAATCAATTCGCGAGATTTCAGAATTGGGATGAAAATGAATTATCGGTACATACGGTTGTCCCATCACGTTTGAATTCAGAAAGTAATGATGGGACAGACCCGTTCGCAATTGAAAATCCACTGTCGGGAGGAACTGCTGATCTTGGATCGGATAACGATGCTCCTTTCTAATCTCTCTCCCATCTTTTCCTGACAGGATAACGGACTGGATGAATCAACAGACGCAATGAAGTGCTGTAATTGAAATACGCCCATATCCAATTGATCAACACTGTGAGTTTATTACGCATTCCGAGAATGGATATCAGGTGAATAAACATCCACACGAACCATGCCAGTACACCACTCATATGGCCGGTCTTGAGGTCTACAACTGCCCGGTTCCTACCTATTGTCGCCATTGATCCCTTATCGTTATATCTGAATTCCTTTAATTTTGGAGTGGACGATATAGCGGATGAGTTTAAATTCGATGCGACAAGCCTTCCCTGTTGAATCGCGACTTGAGCAAGCTGAGGGTGCCCCTTGGGAAATTCCGGATCAACATTTTCCATAATAGACACATCCCCCAAAGCATACACGTCGTCAAGTCCGATAACCTTACACAACCCATCGACTTTCCATCGACGTCCGCGTCCGAGAATATCAGATGACAGATCTGTTCCATTCTCTCCTGTCACTTTGAGATTGACGCCTGTTACTCCTGCTGTCCATATAAGCAGCGAACAATCCATAACACTGCCATCAGATAGCGTTACTTTCCCATCTTCATATTTATTCATATTAACTCCGAGGCGAACATCAACCATAAGTGACTTCAAATCTGTTAAAGCCCGTTCTGATGATTTTTCACTCATTGTTCCGAGTAGACGTGTATTTCCTTCCACAATAGTTACCGTGAGGTTTTCCTGAGGTATAGACGGATATTCACGTGGCATCACGTAACGTTTCATCTCACCTATCGCTCCTGCCATTTCCACTCCGGTCGGTCCACCTCCGACAACCACAAAATTAAGTAGTTTCTTCTGTTTTTCGGAATCTGTTTCAATAGATGCATGTTCGAGAACATCAAGAATATCATTCCTACACCTAAGTGCCTCTGCTGTAGATTTAAGAGTATAGACAGTCTTTTCAAGCTCAGGCATATTGAAAAAATTATTCGTTGTACCACAGCATATCAACAGAATGTCATATTGTAAGATTTCTACTTCGGTATGAATTTCCTTTGAAGCGGTATCAATGTTTCTTACCATTCCCATATGGAAAGTAATATTGTTTTTTTTTCGCTTCCTCAGTTCGCGTCTGAGGGGAAAACAAATACTTGCCGGGTCAAGACCTGCCGAAGCCACCTGATAAAATAAAGGTGGGAAACAATGATAATTATTCTTATCGACAATCGTGATATCATATTTGTCCGCATCAATATGTTTAAGGAAGTTAAGACCTGCAAAACCGCCTCCTATCACAACAATTCTCTTTCTCAAACGAATATCGGTAATTCCCTCTTTCATAATTACATAATTAAACGGCTTGAATTAAAGCCCATAATGGATATGGTGAGTTGGTACTCATATATTTTAACACCATATTACATAATAGTGTTCTTCGTCAATGAGTATTTCTTTTACTTATCATGGATATTATAAATACTTCGCATAAATAAAATACAACTTCAATCAAGGGAACCCATAATTTCCGGCGCAAAAATACGTTAATATATTAATCCGGATAGGCATTAGTATACCAGCTACCGTTCCTAACCCCCGGGATATACAATATGAAAACATTCCTTAAAATATTATATATTTTTATTCTATCATCTGTTATTGGAGCTAATTCCGTAGCTCAAGTCAGAATTCATGGTAAAGTTGTAGAGACAGACGATTCCCCCCTTGAATTCGTTACAGTACGAATTGATGGAACCGCAATCGGTACTAATACCGGCTTGGATGGAACATTTCAGCTATCTTGCCCTCCTCCGGCTAATGATACTCTAACAGTCGTATTCTCATGCATAGGATACGACGAGTTACGTCGAACTCTTATCGATCCTAAAGGAGATTTAGCCCTTAACGTCCGCATGAGGCAGAAAAGTACCGACCTGAAAGAAATTGAGGTTACTGATTTTCGTAAACAGACCAATCAGATGCAGACGATAGACACGGATAGCTACAAACTCGCAGCTGATGCGACCGGGGGGAGTATTGAATCTATGCTCTCTACTCTCGCAGGGGTCAACTCCAATAATGAGATGTCAAGTCAGTATTCTGTCCGTGGAGGTACATATGATGAAAATTCAGTGTATATCAACGGTATTGAAGTATATCGTCCACAATTGATATCTTCAGGCCAACAGGAAGGTTTAAGTGTAATTAATCCGGACTTAGTTGGGTCGGTAAGCTTTTCTACCGGCGGATTCGGTGTAGAATATGGAGATAAAATGTCCTCTGCCCTTGACATTACTTATCGTGAACCTGAGGCATTTGAAGGAGCGGTCAGTGCAAGTCTTATGGGAGCCTCTCTCTCCATCGGGCAAAGTACAAAGAAATTTTCACAACTGCACGGTATTCGTTACAAGCGTAATTCCTCACTTCTGAGCTCTTTGGAAACTAAAGGGGAATACGACCCTAACTTCTTTGATTATCAAACAAATCTGAATCTAAAAATCAACAATCGCATAAAAGTCTCTTTTTTAGGAAATATAGCTGTCAACAACTATAAGTTCACTCCCGTAAATCGTGAGACCAACTTCGGCACCTCAAATGATGCCAAGCAATTTAAAGTGTATTTTGACGGACAAGAAAAGGATCGTTTTGAAACATATTTCGGTGCCCTGAACCTAACATATAATCACTCGAAGAATACCCAATTCTCACTATTGGCGTCAGGATATCTGACCAACGAACTTGTTGCATATGATATCAGTGGTGAGTATTGGCTTGATCAGGCAGGAACCACAGGTGAAGGTAACCCTGATAATGCAATAGGAGGTGAGCTTGGCGTAGGACGATATCATGAGCATGCGCGAAATCGTCTGAAAATCGGAGTTTTTTCACTTGGTTTACAAGGTCATACTTCTATTAACCGCCACAACCTGACATATGGATTTAACTTCAATCATCAGACAATCATGGAGCGTACCCGCGAGTGGGAACTTCGCGATTCTGCCGGCTACACTCTTCCATCTGACGGCCAGAATATCCGTATGATTTATAATTTGACATCAAATCAGGATATTTCCACGAACCGAATATCACTATATCTTGCCGATTCATACCGTTTGAATACACCTACCGGCTATTTTGCCATTAATGCCGGACTTCGGTTCTCATATTGGGATTACAACCGGGAGTTTCTTGTATCACCAAGGGCTAACGTCGCCTTTGTTCCCGAACGGAATAATGCGTTTACATTCCGGTTTGCTACAGGTTTATATTATCAACAGCCATTCTATAAGGAATTTCGCCAACCATTGGAGGATATGCATGGCAATACAGTTGTAAGGCTCAATTCAGACATTAAATCACAACAGAGCATACATTTTATTCTTGGCGCAGATTATACATTCCGTATGTTTGATCGGCCATTTAAATTGTCCGGTGAAGCATATTATAAGAAATTAAATAATCTCATTCCATACGAGATCGATAATCTGAAAATCGTATATTCAGGAGAAAACACGACTGATGGATACACCGCGGGACTTGACATGAAGCTTTTCGGCCAATTCGTGCCCGGAACAGATTCATGGATAAGTTTTTCCCTTATGAAGACTGGTGAGAATCTTAACGGCGTAGTAGTTCCCCGGCCTACGGATCAGAGGTATTCATTGGCTCTGTTCTTTACCGATTACTTTCCGAAATTTCCGAAATTAAAATTCTCTTTGCGAGGTATATTCTCTGACGGATTACCTACTACAGCGCCCCATTCCTCTCGTGACAAAGGGTATTTCCGGGCTCCGGCCTATAAACGCGTAGATATAGGTCTAAGCTACGCCCTGCTTTCTCCATCAAAAGACGGAGAAAGCAGAACCGGTATGCACAAGTGGTTAAAAAGTATCTGGTTGGGGGTAGATATATTCAATTTACTCGATATATCAAATGTTTCAAGCTACTATTGGGTAACCGATGTCAACGAAATACAATATGCGGTTCCAAACTATCTGACCCGTAGACAGTTCAACGTACGTCTGAGTATAGATTTCTGATACATACCTCCCGATGAGCAAGACACAGCTTAAAAAAGAGATTAAAAACATATCGCGTGATCAGCTTGAACAGATGATTCTCGAAGCTTATGACGCCCGTAAAGAAATCAAACAATATTTTGACTTCTTTCTTAACCCGGATGTGGATAAACTTACAGAGCGATACACATTGGAAATCAACAAAGAGTTCGGTCGTAGCAAACGGGGATATTCAAAGGCAAGAATAACAAATGTTCGCAGGCTCTATAAGGAGTTCAAAAGTTATCATCCGGGATTTGACAAAGAGATCGAATTGCTAATGCACATAATCAGAGTTTCATTAAAAAGTGAGCGGGTATTCAACCTCTCTGAAACCATGATTCGTGGTATCGGATCACTTTTGAATGAACTTGTTAATATAAGTGATAAAAATCTGGTTGCAGATAAAGTTTGGTCGGATCTGACCACACTACTTGATGATACGGCTGCCGGCACAAGATATTTTCGCAAATATCTTAGAGAGCAGCTGGAAAGTTACCGTCCGACATAGTAACTAACCGTCACAGTTATTGGCGAGACTGTCAACCTATTCCATTGCCGTATGAATTCTATCGCTGCTATTTAGTTATACACAACTATTTTTCTGTTATCGGTTTTTTCGCTAAATTTGCGGCTTAGAAATATGATACAAAAACTTACCCGCATAATATTATTAGCCGTAGTCTGCAGTATGTCATTTATTACAGTGGCAAGAAAAACTGTACTTGAACCATCGTATGCATGGACAGATGTTCCTCCCCTTGGACTACGTGAAGCTACAACTATAGACACCTTATATCAGAATTACTCTCTGGAATTCATTCCTCAGGAGGTTTCTCGCGCATATGCCACCACTGGCAATTATTGCGGTTCCGGACAAAACATGATTTTTATGGAACGTCCTGTAATGAGTGATTTTTATTTCCGCGATGCTGTGAGCCATTGGCTACCATCTACACAAACTATAAAATGGTACAATACACGCATCCCGATGACCCTATTAAGTTATAATTTCGGAGGTGGGAAACAGGATGGTCAGGATCGTTTCCAGACTATATTCTCAGCAAATGCGAACAAACGTGTTCAGATAGGAGCCCTTATTGATTACATCTATTCAAAAGGAAGCTATGATTATCAAGCCGCGAAAGATTTCACATGGGGACTATCCGGTTCATACATTGGAGAACGATTCGAATTTCAAGGCAACTTCTATCACTACAACTTACTCCAAAAGGAAAACGGTGGAATCACAGATGATGCATATATACGTGATCCAGCATCTGTGCAGGGAGGTAATACCTCAGTAAACTGTAAGGATATTCCAGTCAACCTAACCGGCGCATTTAACCGCGTACGCGGAACAGATTTGTATCTTAACGGCCGATATAAAATGGGATTCTGGAAAGAAGAGCAGATAAATGATACGACCGTTAACCGAACTTTAGTTCCGGTTACGAGTGTTATCTGGACCCTAAATTATACAGATGCGGCTCACAGATTCGTAAATAATAATGCCAGCCAGAACATGTCATTTTGGGAAAACACATACTTTTCTCCGAATTTCACGAAAGACTCACAAGATTTCTGGAAACTTCGCAATACTGTCGGATTATCTCTTCTTGAGGGATTCAACAAATATGCGAAAGCCGGTTTAGCCGCCTTTATCACACATGAAGTGCGCTCATATAAACTGGATACCGACTATGATGAACCGGATCAGGCGCAAGCAGAAGCGTTATCACCGGATCCCTATCCATATATGACCACTTCAGAAACGCAAAATCTCGCATGGATCGGCGCCCAACTCACCAAACAACAAGGCCGAATTTTTAACTATAATATAACCGGAGAAATCGGAATTCTCGGAGCTGCCGCAGGAGAAATAAAAGTAAATGGAGACATCTCAACTCACATTCCCCTTTTCGGAGATACGGTTCAGGTTAATGCAAACGGTCATTTCACCAATCTGACTGCGCCGTGGTTGATGCAACATATGAAATCAAATCATTTCATATGGGACAACGATTTTTCAAAAACCAGATCACTACGTTTCGGTGGTGGACTGATTATACCTTGGACTCGGACATCTCTTTCACTTAATGTCGAGAATGTGCAGAATCTCATATACTTTGGCAATAATGGCTTACCCCGACAGTATGGCGGTAGCACACAGATATTAAGCGCTACATTACGTCAGAATTTTAAATTCGGTCCATTCAATTGGGACAATATAATTACCTATCAGACGTCAAGTGAGAGTGAGGTAATCTCCCTTCCTGCACTAACTGTCTACTCTAACATGTATCTGTTGTTTCGCATAGCTACTCTCCATGTGCAATTGGGTATAAATTGCGATTATTTCACAAAGTACAAAGGAGTAAACTATCAGCCCGCTACAATGGGATTCTACAACCAGAATCTTATCGATATTGGAGACTATCCTTTTGTAAGCGTATATGCCAACTGTAAACTTTCAAAGTGTCGTTTCTACATAATGATGTCACACGTCAATCAAGGTATGACAGGAAGCATGTATTTTTCTATGCCACACTACCCTATGAACCCACGCCGCCTTCAGATGGGTCTAAGTATTGATTTCGCAAACTGATTCATTGCAAACTATGATACGACATATACCTCCGGTAAAAAAGAGAAATACCTCTATCTACTTGATTCTGTTATTTCTTACAATTGTTGCAATGATCTCTCTAAAAGAATGTTCCGGTAAACAACTGCCATTAAAAACCGAAAGAGTCGCCGGTGGGGATACTTTAAATATTGCAATTGAAATATCACCGATGGGCGTTACGATGGTTGGTGATAGCCTTGGAGGTGTATATTATAATATGCTTTCCAAAGCTACCCGGAAACATGGCATACCAGTATTGTTCCATCCGTTTACATTACTATCTACGGCAATGACAGGCCTTAACGACGGACGTTATCAATTAGTGGTAAGTGATATACCCATTACAGCAGAACTTAAAGAGAAATATCTTTTCGTAGACCCTATACTTATAGATCGGCAGGTGCTTGTACAGCGACGAGATTCCATAACCGGGGAAGCTGAAATAAAATCTCAATTAGAACTCGGTGGAAAGCAGATCGCCGTTCCTGCAGGTTCCCCGTTTATTTCAAGATTGCATAACTTATCAAAAGAAATTGGTGATACTATATATATTGAAGAGGATAGCGAGTACTCCTCCGAGCAACTGGTCATTCTGACTGCGTTGGGAGAACTACAGAGAGTAGTTGTAAGCGAACATGTGGCTCGTCTACTGCTAAAGCGATATCCGATACTTGATGCATCAGTAGCTATTTCATTCAATCAATTTCATGGATGGCTTCTCGCCCCGACTGATACAATTCTTCGTGATTCGATATCATCATGGATCTATCATGCACATTAAACATGATATCATTATACAATATCTAATGTAAATACCATATTACAACAGATATGGATTTGATTGCTTTTCACGTAATATCGATGTCGGACTCCCATGCCCCGGAAGAACAATTGTATTGTCGGGCAGTTTCATCAACTTTTCCTGTATGGAAAAGATCAACTGCCGGCCATTACCGCCAGGCAAATCAGCACGACCAATTGATCCGGCAAAAAGAGTATCACCGCTAAACAAAATTCCGGATGAAGGTAAATAATAACAAACGCCTCCCGCTGAATGCCCCGGTGTACATATCACTTTGATTTCCTCCGGACCCAGATTCAGAGATGTTTTTTCATCAACAAACCGGTCTATTTCCAATGGCCTCAGCTTATAAGGAAGATGAAACATCTGGGCCTGCTGAGATCTGCTCGCAGCCAGCCCCAAATCACCTCTATGAGCCAATACAGGAAGCAACGGATACTGCTCCTTAAGAGCATCTACACCAAACGTATGATCAATATGGATATGAGTGAGAAGTATAAACCTAAGAGATAGCGACTTCTCTTCAACAACATCCATAAAAGTTCTCACATCTACCCCATCTGCCATACCAGGATCTATAACCGCAGCATCTAATGACGTACTATCCCATATAAGATATGTATTCTCTCCAAAAATATTGAATTCAAAATGCTTTATTTCCATAACAGAACATTACAATATTCGTACAATTTAAAGTGGCAGATACACCAGCTTCTTTGTCTTGAAGAACGGTTCTTCCGGGAAATAGTTCGCAAGATCATCGACCAGAGGCTCGGAGGCGAGTCTTAAAGATGCACGAATCTCATCTTTAAGGTCACCACCTTTCAGACATACCAGGCCGTTAGGCAAAGCGTAAGGTTTATCTGTTTTCACATGCCTGATGTTTTTCCTCACAAGAGGTATAAGGCTGTCCAAAGTCATAACAGCACGCGATACAACAAAATCATATTTTTCACGACACTCCCCTATATCGCCATGTTGAAAGGTGACGTTATCCAATCCGAGTGAGGAGGCGATCTCACTGGCAACCTTTATTTTTTTCCCGATTCGATCTATTAAATGGAACCGACATTGAGGCATGACAATAGCAAGCGGTATCCCGGGAAAACCGCCACCCGTACCCATGTCAAGTATCGATGTTCCTTCAGGTAGGCCTGTTAAAAATTTTGCAATTGCAAGCGAATGCAGAACATGATTCGGATATAGATTCTGTATATCTTTTCTTGAGATGACATTAATTTTTTCATTCCAAGTAGGATAAAGTTCTCCAAGTTCTAAAATCCGGTTCTTTTGTATATCAGACAATCCAGAGAAATATCTGAACACGCACGATGCATCTAAATCCATATTAAAGATATATTAATTACACTTTTTCAATCTACTGTCATTATATCTCCATCACAAACCATAGGATTGAATGATCCGTGCTTTCCGCACGTATCCATATCCGATCACTTGTAATATTGATTAATCTTACTTCTTTAATTCCTATTTCAATGCCGTTGATCTGTATATCACAATCAGTGGAAATGTCGGACGAGAGTGATATTTCTGTCAGAGGTAATTGTGAAATAATTTTCGCTTCCATACCTGTAATCAATGAAGTTACAAGTAGAATCCGTTTATCTTTAGACAAGGCAAATAAATTCCCCGGTGTTTCGAATGTAAACTTCTGACTATCATAAGTAAAACGAGGTGTTCTATCTTCGACTTCCCGTAAAATTTCACCAGAGTCACCATTGTTATCGGAGTTGCCGGAATCTTCTTTATCATCAATCCCTCCATATACTTCATATGAACACCTCAAGGGTGTCCCATCGCCTCTGATCACAATCTCACCAGAGCCAATCGCCTTTCCATATAAAAGAATGCGACTTCCATCTACTGAAATATCTACATATCGGGATGTTCCTTCGACATTCAGCACATTGGCATCATATACCTCAATTTCCACTGTTTGCCCAAGAGGAATCTCTACCTGGTATTGTGAAAGATATGGACGAACAACCACCGGATATTCATGCTTTTTATCACAAGACATAATGCCCATAGTTAAAGCAATGATAATTATAATCAGTTTGAAAGTATGTCCGATCTTGATCATCTTATTTCAATATTAAGCATTCCGGACCATGTTTCGGAATTGAAGCGGAGAGTATGCAGACCTACTCCCAAGCTCTGTGTCAATATATAATTTTCTTTTACGGGCACTCCGTCTACACTCCAGGAAGCATCCTCCGGCACATAGGATGAATATAGATTTATTCTATTGTCATCTTTAAGTGAATAAATAGCTTTGAGCGGAGTAGAACCTTCTGTTGACGTGTTGATATCATCTTCATTATTCTCTAATAAGCACTCCCCCATCCTGTTTCCCCAAAGAAGCTCTGCCAGTTCAGGATAATCAACAAACGGATTTCGGTTTCCCTGAAACTGAAAAAACACATCATTCCGATTACGCTCATCCATCGATGGAGAATCAGTTCTGTGCCATACCAACAATTGTCTGGAATAAGCCGGAGTAAAAATTTCATCTGTATTCTCTGACCAGACTATACCATTGCCTGATTCAAAACGTCTCAATCCATTTGGGTAAACAATTGCCATATACATCAGGCATCTTGCCACATCTCCTTTTATCTCGTCCGGAGGTTCCCAAAGTCTGACTTTACACGTGCCGATGCTACCAATACCCATTCTACATTTCAAACCGGGGATTGATGACGTCTCTTCATTTTCTACAACTCCCGGAGGTGCATCACTCTTTATTGTCGGAAAGCCTTCTGGCGATGGAATAAGATTATACAAATCACGCGACACAGATGTGAAATTCACTGTTACAGCATTCCACCAATGCGGTGGAATAATAGTAAGTAACTCGAAATTATCGGGTGCCCCTCCATCTATTCCATAAGGGATAATTGATGACGAAAATTGGTTGATATAACATTCCCTTTCATCATCTCCATGTGTAAGTTTAAATATCTCATAAAATCCTGTATCACCGGAGTATTGAGTAACATAATTTGTCGGAGAATTAGTCCTTGCGACAGCAACACACAAATCGTTTCCGCTCAGCCCCATCCATTGGCTTGGAGGAGCTGCTGTTTCTGCTGCTGCCGAATAGGCTATTCCAGCAAAACTCAGTTTAAGGATACTTGGAAATTTATGTTTCATACCCCCCTCTACTTCATATTCATGAAGCATCTATAGTAATACATTAATTATTAAAGTACTGCAAGGATATCGACGCATGGTAAAAAAGAGATTATTCGTGTATTCCTATGATATACGATTAATCTTTTTGTCACATACGCGGATACCCCTGCAGTACGATATCAGCATATAGCTGACGGTTAAGTCATTCTATTACTTCCCCTGATGCTCGTATTTGAGAGTCAGAGTCGGTTGATCGCATACTTCCGACGGTCCGAAATACTGAATGGGACCTGGATATATATAGCATGTATTGAAAGCCCAATCATCACGCATTGATGCAAACTTCTGGAATGGAGCGCCATCTAGTTTTACGAGTGCTTTCTGAATAACCGGCTTCATCTGGCCATGACGACGTTCCATGTTCATCATCATAGTGATAGGAATTCCACCAGCGACCCATTGAACTGCCGGCTTTGTAAGATTGCGCACCGACGACATATAACCTGTTACACCACAACGGATAAGACACGCTGCATTATAACCAAGTGCATAGCAATAGTCGGCATCGAAATTAGAGGGATCCGCGCAGCGGCCTTCATATCCGAAGAAATGGTGAAGAGGAGAGAATTTACCATTGTAGTTACCCTCTTTACGCATAACTTCAAGACGCTTTGCAACCATTTCAGATAACAACTTCTCTGTTTCAATCAGCGATACCTGAACATTACCATGCGGGTCACGATCAAGACTAAGCTGACGGGCTACACCCTCAGGAAGAGAAGCATATACAGCTGCATTCTCTGAGGAAAGATGATCGATGATATAAGAACGCTGATCAGCCGGTGCAACAGCAGCGAATTCGTCAGCATTCTTAGCAAGAAGGTCATTGAGCTCAGCAATCAGACGTTTCATTGCCGGAATAAATTCAATAAGACCCTCCGGGATAAGAACTGTACCGAAATTCATACCCAGTTTTGCACGTTCTGCAACGATGCCGGCGATATAGTCTACGACCTGATCAAGGGTCATATCCTTATGCTCGACTTCCTCGGATATGATGCAGACATTGGGCTGACACTGAAGGGCACATTCAAGAGCGATATGGCTGGCAGAGCGTCCCATCAGTTTTATAAAGTGATAATATTTCTTAGCCGAGTTGCAGTCTCGCTGGATATTACCGATCACCTCGGAATATACCTTCGTTGCAGTATCGAAACCGAATGAAGTTTCTATAACATCATTCTTCAAGTCGCCGTCGATAGTCTTGGGACAGCCAATTACCTGCACACCGGCACCAATGCTCTTATAGTACTCAGCAAGTACTGCGGCATTGGTATTTGAATCATCACCACCTATAATGACCAGAGCCTGGATATTAAGCTCCTTGAGAATTTCAAGGCCCTTGTCAAATTGTTCTTTAGTCTCTAGTTTGGTACGTCCCGAACCAATAATGTCGAAACCACCGGTATTGCGGTAGTCGCTGATATATTCGGTGGTAAGTTCCATATACTTGTGATCGACGAACCCACCAGGCCCCATAAGGAAACCATAGAGTTTACTATCGCGATGAATCTTTTTGATTCCATCGAAAAGACCACAGATAACATTGTGTCCACCGGGAGCCTGACCACCCGAAAGAATGACACCAACGTTAATTGGCTGGGTTGGAGCTGGAGCTGAATTCTTCTCAAATTTAAGTTCGGGAAGACCATAAGTGTTTGGGAAAAGACTCTTGATATCTTCCTGATCTGCCACTGAGTTAGTAGCATGACCCTCTACTGCACGTACTGCACCGGTAAGCACAATAGGTAATTTCGGCTGATATGCCGCACGAGCTTTCTGCAAGGCGCTCTTCTTCATAGATTTTAAAGTTTTATAAAGAGATAATAATCTAATCTTTAAATTTCTGGAGAGAAGGAGTAGTCGTACACTTGTTTTAACACGTATAGATATACACTACAAAGATACGGAATTTAGACGACTTTATATGTGAAATAAATTTAATTAGCCATCAGGCACTCTATAATGATCAGTGCATACCAAACAGTATTTTAATCAGCTGAACAACTTAATTTAAGGTATTTTTTGAATAGGTATTAAAACCTTCCGTCAAATGTTAACAAACTTAAATTGAGTACAATTTCCTGGCAGAGGATGTTGTAATCTGCGCAACAGTTTCTAATGTCACTCCTAATGTTTGAGCTATTGTCTGAGCTATCAGTGGAATATAACTGCTGTCATTAAGTTTTCCTCTGAAGGGAACCGGCGATAAGTAGGGGGAGTCTGTTTCCAGAATTATTCTATCAAGTCCGATTGATGGTAAAGTTTCACGCAATCCGGAATTCTTAAAAGTGACAATTCCATTTATACCGAAATAAAAGTCGCCGACTTCACGGATTCGTTCAACATCACGAGGAGTACCACCAAAACAATGAAAAGCCCCATTCGGAATCTCCGGTAAGCCTCGTAATACCTCAAGGGTTTGTTCCAGCCCATCACGACAATGGATATTTATTGGCAATTTCCTATCTATAGCCATACGACACTGAGCATCGAAAGCATACATCTGTTTTTCTATCGAGAATGATGCCTCGTGCAAGTCGATTCCAATCTCTCCTACTCCTACATATGGTAAATCTGGAGTATCAAGCTCTTTGCGTATTACATCCAACGCCCCATCTACATCTGAGGTAAGCTCTGTAGGATGCAAACCTGCGAACATTCTTATATGCTCCGGATAGCGCGCGGCAAGCGCTTTCATTGACTCCAATTCCGTGAGAGAAGTTCCTGGTAAAATCATGAATTCAACTCCGGCATCTATAGCTTTCTGAACCATGTCAATTCCGTAATCAGAATATACGTCATCGTTTAGATGCGTATGCGTATCTATAAAGGTCATATCAGATTAATTGCTTCTACTTGATAATTTTCCTGCAAGATTCTTAAAAAAGAGCAAACCCTCCTCAGAAAGCTCTGCATCAGCAAGAGCCTCAACCGCCATCTCAGCATATCTTTCGATAAGCTTATGTGTACGGTCTCCCAGATTCAGACTATCATATACCTCCTTAATATTCTTAACCTTAAGATAATCGGTTAGCTTTTCGTCAATCACAGCAGTCATCTGTTCCGGACATTCTGTCATCGCAGTAATCCACAACCACGTTTTTTTCTCGTTTATTATATCCCCACCGATTTCTTTTCCAAAGAGAGCCGGATCACCATAGGTATCAAGATAATCATCCTGGAGCTGAAAGGCCAACCCAAGAAGCTCACCATATCTATACATTGCTTCCTGTGATTTTACAGAAGCGTCTGCAAGGATGGCGCCCATTTTACATCCACAAGCAAGAAGAACAGAGGTTTTCAATCTGATCATCTCCATATATTCATCTACCGAGATTCCGGTAGAATTCTCAAAATCCATATCGTATTGCTGTCCCTCATATATCTCCATCGCTGTAGCATTAAACAACTCGAGAATTTCGGGAAGAATATCGGGAGAACATTTTGTCATTAATTGTGTGGCCAATGTCAACATTGCATCCCCTGAAAGGATTGCTGTACACATATTCCACCTCCTATGTACTGTCGGACGACCACGCCTTACAAAAGCATTATCCATCACATCGTCATGCAACAATGTGAAGTTATGGAACATTTCAAGTCCAGCAGCCTGGTTGATTGCTTTTTCTGGGTTATATCCAAAAGCATCTGCAGTTGCAAGTAAAAGCATCGGCCGGATTCTCTTACCTCCCCCTTCCAGGGTATACTTTATGGGAGCATACAGACCGTCAGGTGAAGACGGATATATTATAGAAGATATTGCGTTTTCTATTAAGTCGGAATAATATTCAGGTGAATGCATCTTTAAAATATATCTTGGTCGTAGCTATATGAAACCACGACAAACTTATTTACTGCAAAGTTACGCATCTTTCCCGAATTATGGCTAAATTTGCGCTATATTATCATATTTACGACTGTCACGCCCGGATTTATGATACCATGTCATGATCCTGCGGCAGTGGTCTATATGATTTTTTCGATTTTTAACAAAGAGTTATTTTCATGATATTCGATAATTTACCGCAAGATCCGGTTATACTTTTAAGCGTGATAAACACAAAGTTACGTGACATCTACCCATCTCTCCAATCTTTATGTGACGATCTGAATGTATCCCCATCAGACATTCAGGCACGTTTGGCCGCAATTGGTTATGTCTATGACTCTTCGCTAAATAAATTTGTGTAAGAACCGGTTGCCGCAGAAATATGCAGAATTACCTGTCTCTACTTAATCAACAGCAACGAGACGCTGTGACTTATCTGGACGGCCCCCAGCTCGTCATTGCCGGCGCCGGATCGGGAAAAACCCGTGTACTTACCTATAAAATAGTGCATCTACTCGCACATGGATTCGAGCCATACCGTATCATAGCTCTTACATTTACAAACAAGGCCGCCCGTGAAATGCGGGAGCGAATCGAAGCTCTGGTAGGTGAAGCTACGGCAAAACGGTTGTGGATGGGCACATTTCACAGTATTTTCGCAAGACTTTTAAGAACATATGCGGATCGTATCGGGTTCAATGCATCTTTTACTATCTATGATGCATCTGACTCCAAGAATCTTATAAAACAGATTATACGCGAACTCCAGCTGGATGATAAAATTTATAAACCTGCAGTGGTTCAGAATGTCATCTCCGCTGCAAAAAATGCATTGATAAGCCCGGATCGCTACTGTGCGGATACAGATCTTGCAGAAGCCGACAAACGAGCCAAACGCCCTTTGACTGGAACTATATACCAGATATATACCCGACGATGCAAAGTATCCGGAGCAATGGATTTTGATGATCTTCTATATTATACAAACATTCTTCTAAGAGATCATCCGGATGTTCGCCACCATTTGCAGGAATTCTTCAGATATGTACTTGTTGACGAGTACCAAGATACAAATTTCGCTCAACACTGTATCGTAAGCGAATTATGTCGTGACAGCAACAATCTCACAATGGTAGGAGACGATGCCCAAAGCATTTACTCTTTTCGCGGGGCGAATATCAAGAATATACTGAATTTAAAGAATGCCTATCCAACTCTGCGGGTTTTCAAACTGGAACAAAACTATAGGTCAACACGTAATATAGTCAACGCGGCAAACTCCCTTATTGCCAAGAATCGCGAACAGATAAAAAAGGAAATATTTTCCGAGAATGAGCCCGGGGCTAAAATTGAAGTGATCAATAGTTCAACTGACTTTGAAGAAGCATATATAGTTGCAAACCGCATCGCTCAATTACACCGCTCCACTCACGACAGTCTTGACGAGTTTGCCGTACTATACCGAACAAATGCCCAAAGCCGAAGACTAGAAGAGTCGCTGAGAAAACGAAATATCTCATACCGCATTTATGGTGGTCTGAGTTTCTATCAGCGAAAAGAAGTAAAAGATGCAATTGCCTATTTCAGACTGGCCACCAATCCGGATGATGATGAAGCGATCAGACGTATAATAAATTATCCGGCACGAGGTATCGGTGACACAACAGTTAATAAAATAGCACATACTGCTATTGAAGCCAATGTAAGTATGTGGCAAGTCATATGTGAGCCGGATAAATTTCAACTTCCGGTAAACAGCGGTACACTAAAGAAATTAAGCGGATTCAAGGAGCTTATCAAAAGCTTTATAGATGCTAATGCCTCCGGTACCGATGCCTATGAGCTCGCAACATTAATTATAGGTCGCACAAAGTTACTTTCTTCTCTCATTACTGATAATACCCCTGAAAGCATCTCCAAACAGGAAAACTTACAGGAGATTCTTAGCAACGTTAAAGATTTTGTAGATGAACACAACGAAGCAGGAGAGACTGATCGAATCGGTATGGTTAATTTTCTTGCAGAAGTATCGCTCGCGACAGATCAAGACGAAAAAGACACATCCGAACAGCGCGTTACATTAATGACAGTTCATGCGGCAAAAGGATTGGAATTCAATAATGTAATTATTGTTGGCGTTGAAGAGGAGTTGTTCCCCTCTGCCATGGCTTCATCATCGCTTAGCGAAATAGAGGAGGAACGGAGATTACTGTATGTGGCTATCACCAGAGCCAGAAAATTCTGTATGATTTCATATGCTTCGTCACGTTTCCGTAACGGACAGACCAAACTCTGCCAACCATCAAGATTCCTTCATGATCTAGAGCCAAAATATCTTAAAATGATACAGGGCACGGATATTGGCACTAATTATTCGACAGTCAACCCTATTGATAATTACAGGTCATCGTTCCACAGCTCCCCCGCTCTTTCATCTATCATAAACCCGAAAACATCTCAGAAGCCGAGTCCCTCGGGAGCATCAAGTCGTTGGGATGATAAAGCGAGAAGCATTGCAGGTATAGCGACTTCAGTAAAACCGGGAAATTCACCTGTCAGATCAACTACAGCAGACTTCAATCTGCATATGCTCAGCGAACTATCCGAAGGTATGGAAATCATCCATGAAAGATTCGGAAGAGGCAAAATCATCAGTTTATTGTCAGATGCTACCGGCGAAAAGATTACTGTACTTTTTCCAAATGTAGCACAAAGAACGCTGATGCTGAAATATGCGCGCTTTAAAATCTCAAATTGATCTCCGGATTATCAAAAAACGATTACAAAACGAATTAAAATAATATAGAACTGTGATAGATACCCCCTGTTATGTTGTATACGAGGATCGTCTACGTCATAATCTCAATCTTATTACCGAGGTTAGCCGCCGATCCGGAGCCAAAATTATAATGGCATTCAAGGCAAATGCATTATGGCGAACATTTCCTATATTCAGAGAATATGGGATTCAATGCACCGCTTCGTCGCTTAATGAGCTTCAACTCGGAGTTGAGGAACTGCAGACTCGCGTTCATAGCTATTGTCCGGCATATACTTCTACCACAATAAAACAATATCTTGATGGTAGCTCTCATATTACATTTAATTCCATAAGCCAATGGGAACGTTTCAAAAGTGATATTGAAGAATATAACACTCAACACAATGATATTCACGTCTCTCCCGGACTGAGGGTTAATCCCAGATGCTCTGTTGTTGAAACCGATATATATAATCCTGCGTTACCAGGAAGCCGATTCGGAGCTGAATCCTATCAACTTGTAGATGGACTTCCGGAAGGATTAGAGGGTCTCCACTTCCACGCTTTATGTGAGTCGTCAAGCGCCGATCTGAAAAAAGTTCTTGACGCTTTCGAAGCACAGTTCGGACATCTGCTTCCATATGTAAAATGGGTCAATATGGGGGGTGGACATCTGATGACCCGCGAAGGTTACGATATAGACCTGTTGATTGATATTATACGTGGATTCAAAGAGAAATATCCGCATATCGAAGTCATTTTGGAACCGGGGAGCGCTTTTACCTGGCGAACAGGTGATCTTCACTCTTCTGTAATTGATATTGTGGAAAACGATGGTATAAAAACCGCGATTCTGGATGTTTCATTTGCATGTCATATGCCTGACTGCCTTGAAATGCCATACAAACCTACGGTAGCAGAAGCATTGACTGACGAGGAGATAGAATCTGTACCGGAAGGAAGTACATATGTATATCGTTTAGGTGGAAATTCCTGTCTTAGCGGTGATTACATGGGCGATTGGCATTTTAAACGCCCACTCAAACCAGGCGACAGAATTACATTCGAGGACATGAACCATTATACAACGGTAAAGACAACCATGTTCAACGGAATCCAACATCCTGACATATCTTTTGTGAACTCTAATGGAGATTATCTTCTCCTCCGCAGATTCAATTATCAGGATTACAAACACAGGATGTCATAAGAGCCACACACACCAGATTCAAATCAAAGAGGATATGGAACATTTTTCCGTAATTATACCTGTTTACAACCGAATAGAAGAGATTCGCGATTTACTTGAAAGTCTTGCGCATCAGACAGCTTCAAACTTTGAAGTTATTATTGTGGAAGATGGTTCTACAGACAGATGCGAAGAAATCGCGGGAACATATTCATCTTCACTTGATCTCAGATATTATTTCAAACAAAATGAAGGGCGGTCAATTGCACGAAATTTTGGAATGAAACAGGCCCGCGGAACATATTTCATATTTTTTGATTCCGATTGTGTTATTCCTCCCGATTATTTCGAGAAACTGAATATGGAAATGGAGCGAGAACCGTTCGACTGTTTTGGAGGACCGGATGCTGCTGATGAATCATTTACCAATGTGCAGAAAGCAATAAACCATTCCATGACCTCATTTCTTACCACCGGAGGTATACGTGGCGGCAAAATAAGACTTGAAAAATTTATACCGCGTACATTCAATATGGGATTCTCACGAAAGGTATACGAATATGTCGGTGGATTCAGAGAAATGTTTTCTGAGGATATAGACATGAGTACGCGTATACGCATAGCAGGATTCTCTATAGGATTATATCCTGATCTCTTCGTATACCATAAGCGCCGTGTAAATTTCCGGAAATTCTTTCGACAGGTTTACGTATTTGGCATGTCCCGTATAACACTAAAACTTTTATATCCGGATAGCTTAAAATTAGTTCATTGCCTACCAGCTTTATTCGTAATCGGTGTATTTATATTGATAATCCTTGGAATTTTCATCAGTCCATGGTGGTTGCTACCTATTGGTATTTATTTCATTGCAATATTCATAAGTTCTTTACTGTCAACAAAATCATTACCAATCGCATTTCTCACAATTCCTGCGTCTATAATACAGCTTGGAGGATATGGTTGCGGTTTTATAAAATCCTTTGTAGGAAAAATATTGTTGCGCAAGGGTCGTGATGAACAGGAGGAAATAAGAATTCGTCAAGGAAAATGACTACCTGTTTTATGCGTATGATTCAATCAAACATATGCCTCAATAATAATTTACATAATAATGATGAACCAAACAGATATTTATCAAGACAACACGCCAATATCCCATTCATCCCAAACCTCGATACTTATACGAGATCTTAACAGTGATGAGAAACCACGTGAGAAGGCCGGTAGATTAGGACTTGAATCCTTGACAGACGTTGAATTGCTTGCACTTTTATTAGGGTCCGGTATGTCCGGTAAATCCGTACTTGATCTGGCACGTGAAATTCTGCAGGACAATGATAATAAACTCAGTCGGCTATCGCGTATGTCAATTGCAGAACTTAAAAAGAAATACAAAGGGGTAGGAACCGCAAAAGCAACCCTTTTAGCCGCAGCCATGACATTCGGAGCCCGTGTGCAGAAAAGTTTGTCTGTAATTGATGAGCAGATGGTTAGTAGCGTTAAGGTCTATAATTATATGCGTTCTACGCTTGAACGCCTCAACTACGAAGAGTTTTGGGTAATACATCTTAACCGGGCCAATATGGTACTTACCAAAGAACTAATAAGTAGAGGCGGCATAGCAGGTACTGCTGTTGATATAAAGCTCATTGCAAAAAGCGCGATAGATCATCTTTCATCAGGAATCATACTTATCCACAATCACCCATCCGGTAATATGCAACCGTCGGGACAGGATGACAATCTGACCCGACGGATAAAAGATATATGCAAGATTATCGATGTGAAGGTGCAGGATCATCTGATTATTGGTCCCACAGGATATTATTCATATTGCGACAACGGACGCCTTTGAGTCAGAAATTATAGCCAAGAGATATTGTAAACAGACTGCGATCCAGATTTCTGGGCAACATCAGAGTGGAACTTTTCATCGTAGAAATTCCCCATGCTCCGTTTATAGACGCAAAATATTTCTCATAGGTTACACCTACGCCAAAATTCCATTGCAGATCCATATGTTTGAAACCCTCTGTACCGAATAGGGAGCAGTCATGGTCAAGAGCATTTTTATCGTTGCCATACATTTCTGTAACGAAATATCGGGCATAAAGATTCAGGTTAAGCTGTGGACCGGTAAAAACGCTAATCTTCAGATCCTCGGAAAAATCGAAGTGATATCCTATCAGGAGGGGCACACGGAATCCGAAATTACGTATTGAACCGTTAACCTGATAAAAAACTTCTATACCCTCACCGGTTTCAGGATTAATGGAATTTTCAGGAACGAAAGAATTCCATTTACTTGTACCGAAAGTATTATAGAAGAAAGAAAGGCCCGGCTCAAAATATAGGTTCATATATAACGGAATATTATATATGGCTCCCGCTGAGAAACCGGCATTACTGCTATAATTGCCACCACCGTTAGCAGCAGTTGTTATATCAACGGCGACGCGTGCGCCAAAATACACTCTATTTTCCGGATTATCAAACATATAACTCGTTTCAGCCATGGCGTTTCCGCAAACTCCGATGGCACATCCAAGAATAATTCGCTTAAACAGACTCATAATCTGAACTGTAGAATTTTATGGGTTTATATATATAAAATAGTCTTTATCAATAATCGTATAAGAGTTCCAGATCATCAATGCATAACACACTTCCGTTGCCACCAGTAAAAAAGTCGCCGTATTTGCTGGCACTGGCTGTTATCAGAATATATTTCGGAACACGTGAAGTAGACATATACTCCAGATCGAATTCAAATGGGATATATTCAGGAATCGTTTGCCCGCTCTGAAATTTTCCATACGCTACAACATAACCGGCTGTCGGTTCAAAAAGGTTTCGGTTTGCAGGATTTGTACGGATTTCCAAAGGTTCAGCGGAGTCAATGAGAGCGCACCATACTATACATGTATCCGGCTCCCCTTTCAGGTGGGTATACTCATTATTGGTATGACTGATTGGTTTACTCTCATATTTTAAATAACCACGTAGCTTTGTTGGCCGCTCGGTAAAAGGTCGCCCCATACTAAGCACACCATTAGTACCTTCCGTTCTAAGATACGAACCTACAAAAATATTTCCCGCAGCAAGCTTACCGATAGTACCGATACCGACAAATCGCGTTTCCAGCTTCGCCGCCAATCCAGTTCCCGAAGAAGTATCTTCAGTGGGAACAGTGTTACTTTCTCCTAATGTTGTAGCTCCCTTATTACCGGTTCCCCAATATGGCTCATCACCTTCAGCCCATGGATTCCAGACTTTTCCGTCTTTACTCCATTCGCTAAGTGTTGTATTTGGGACCTGTACCACTCCTCCTGTTATAAATTTTATAATTTCTCCATATTCAGCATCGGAATATGCCCGGGCCTCGTATTCAGTAAGAGGATTAAGATTTATAATTCGTGCGCAGAATGTACCTCCGGTGTGAGTTATCCAACTCTGTGACACTTTCACCCAATCATTGCTGCCTGCAATACGGTATTCTACACCATTATCTTTTCCAGCTACCCCTGAGCCATATACCCAGCATACTTGTGACCATGCATCAGCACTTACCGTCTCTACGGAACTATCAACAAATTCGCCGTAAATAGTCCATATATCATCTCTTCCGTATTCGCTTACCGTGACTTCCACCGGACGTTCCAGGCTGATTGTTTCTCCGGTTAAATCAGGTATTTGCACTGCATTCTCTGATCCGAGTTTCATTGTAAGAACCTTTACCGTTTTCAGCGACTCACGACCGGATACTGTAACAACCACACGATGACCGATTACATCAATTATCGTGGCGCCGACTTGATTCTCTACTGTAAAATATCGCGTAATGTCTTGTTTCCCCTGTATCACCCAATCGTAATCCTGATATAAACGCAGTGTCGTTATATAGTATTTGGAAAGATCTATGGGTTTGTCAAGATTACCCGATACAATCCTCGCCCCCGGAGTAAGAGCGTAAGATGTAATCTCAACATTGTGAATATCAACATTTTCATCAAAGGAGAGGGTTACCATACGGTTATCGGTATCTATCTCCGCATCTTTAATCAAGCCATCAGCAGTTATCTCAGTAAAATCCGGCTGTATACGCGGATATGGAATATCATTTTTAAGACATCCGGTTACCAGACCAGTTATCATCAGCATACCGACCGCAAATATCGGTCGCACTACGATATATTTGCTACATTTTTTCATAACACTCTCCCCCGATCAGATATACACGGCCATTCCGAAGTTAATATTGAATATATTAAAGCGGAAATTCGCTCCAGATGAAAAGCGTCGACCCTCGTCAATTCCATTGGTATTCTGTTTTTCGTGATGAAAATTCACTCCAAATACTCCGAACGAGACATTGAAACTTATATAGTCCATTATAAACACGCATATACCGGGAGAGAAATTCATTGCAGCCGAAACCGAGCTCGTGCGTGTATCGAACAGTTCATCATTGTAATATCTCATGAAACGTGATGATCCGGCACCAAAAGCTAATTCTACCTCATTAAATATTCCAAACCGTCGATCACGACCAAGACCTATATAGTTACGGTATGCTATAGCTGACGAATAGCTTTTTGAATAATAACTGATATTCGCCAATGAAAAATTCATATCATCGCTGAAGTCAAAAGTCAAACCGGCAAGATCTGCATACATTCGTGTATATTTAAAATTTGCCCCGATCGACTGGTTATTATCAAAAAAGTATGCGACAGACGGCTGCAATGAATATGCCTTCACCTTGATATTGAAATCTTTCAACATAGAAAGTAACTGAATATCATCACTGTTAAACTCGCCATATGACGCCAACATTCCAAACGACCATTGCCCTTTGGGAATAAAAAGGTAATTGAACAACCCGCGGTCATAACGTCCATAATTTTTCTGAGGCAATATTACACTAACCGTATCACCTTTAATTATTACACGCTCATCATCAGTGACCTCCTGCATAGCGACAGAATCAAGAGTGATTTTATTTGATTGAGCTAATTTATCCAGAATATTAAAGGGTAATACTTTGCCGCAGCAAGCCGAAGCCACACTCATGGCAATAATCAGTAGAACCGTCCTTTTTATGAATTTACACATATTTATGCGATAGAGCCGTGAACATTACAGATAAAAAGCGACACCAAAGGTGATAGAAAACAGATTTATTTTAAACCGTGCTTCTTTCGTGTTATATGACGCATCATATATTCGGTCCGTCGTAGCTTTAGTGTGGTTATATGAAAACCCTAACACGCCTACATTGACTTCAATAGCCGAATAATTGTTCAGAAACATAACCATTCCTGGGGCCAAACCTAAATTTACATTCCATGAATTTTGAAATGTTCCTGAGAAGTCTGCACCTTTGCCATTTGCAATCTTCGATTGTCCTCCTCCCACCTGTAACTGAACTTCATTGAAAAATGCAAAACGACGGCTATGTCCAAGACTGACATAATTACGAAAAGCCCCCATAACCGAGTAATTGTGAGATATCGAATACAGATTCTCTATATTATAATCGGTTTCATTGTCAATCTTTACGGTTGCATTATCCAGTCTGGTACGCGTACGGCTATATGCAAATTTTCCACCGGCCGTCATATTGTCTTGAAAACAATACATTAGCATCGGACTTATTTTGAATGTATAAGCATCCCCACCTATATTCTCAATAATAAGAAACTGATACTTATCCTGATTGGATTGGGAAAAACTCACACTAACACCGGTAATCCACTGACCTTTCGGAATAAATGATATTTGCTCCAACCCACGTTCGAATTCAACTTGGGCATTCGCCTGCACTATAGTAACGCAGAGAACAAACAGACATATAAATATTCGTTTTATCATAACGAAATACATATGACGACGTACCGCCTAAGTTCCGGGGCATTCACTGCCATTACTGCTCATGAAAGCCCACCTACAAAATCCTTTAAAAATTTTTGTAAAGTTAAGCATTAATTTCGCATTTACCAAAAAGATTGCAATACCCTGATTTTCTCTGTATAAAGAAACCATATACGGTATTATGATTTACCAATATTTTTTATTACTTTTGCATGAATTCACTTTTTGTCGGAGATATCAAACTTCCCCGAAGTGATTTTGTTATATAATTTAAAGAGGTTTATTGTCGATCAGCCCCGATCCACCTCATCAATTACTTTTTAACTGTTTATTTATGAAACGAATCACCTATTTTCTATTTTTTATTGCTGCAATTATCGCGGCACCATCAACCTCCGCATCCCCTGATCTTACTGATCTTCTAAAGGGAGCAGCGTCATCTCTGGGAAATGGCAGCAATTCTGATACAAATTCCGGCAGTAACGATGTCCTTTCCGGAATTCAAGGATTGGTAGAGGGACTTATCTCCAAGAGTAATCTCACTGAGGCCGACCTTGTAGGTAACTATCAGTATTCCGCACCAGCAGTTGCTTTCCAAAGCAGTAATCTCCTTCAAAAAGCTGGTGGAGCTGCAGCTTCAGGCGTAATCACGTCAAAACTTGCCCCATATTATGAAAAGGTCGGTATCGATCAGCTTACAGCAACCTTCAATGAGGACAAGACATTTAAATTCACAATAAAGAAGGTTAAGTTGACAGGAACATTTGAAAAAGACACCGAATCAGAAAATGGTGACTTTATTTTCAAATTCAATGCCGGAGGAAAGATACCTTTGGGAAGCTTCAAAAGCCATGTTGAGAAAGTCGGATCTAAAATGACCATAACATTCGACGCGTCAAAACTGATCACACTCGTAAATACCATTGCATCTATAAGCGGGCAGTCCACACTGAAATCAGTAGCTTCGATGCTTAATTCATACGATGGGCTTAATTGTGGGTTTGAACTTACACCCGTTAAGTAATATTGCCTCCATCATATAAGCCTCAAATACTATATGATCGGTTTTACCGGCATAGTAAAGAAAATAACTCGTCAGTGGCAGATAGTTAAAAGCAACTATTTGCGACTGACGAGCCATTTTATGCGTCCTATTGCAACCATCGCATCAGTTCTCGATATTATTACAGTAATCGCATCACTTATATGTTTGACTTCGCTTACCGTTTATGGCGGATTCGATCATAAACCGGAAGATACCCGGCTTCTTTTCCATATTCTTCGTGGTTGCCATATTTTATTCCTTATAAATGTACTGTATAACCTTATTCTAAATTCCAGACAGACTCTTCGCCAGACACGCATTATAAAATGGATTGTTGATGCGGCGATGCTGATCAGTCTGCTGCCGTTGATATACCCTCATCCACTTCATCCCTGGATTCCGTTCCTCGAAAAAGTTCTGTATAGCAGGAGTTTTATAATCCCGGTTCTCGCCGCATATGCTGCTATGGAACTATCATATGGAACTATAGCTGCAATCGGTAAAAAGACAAACCCGTCATTACTTCTCTCCGCCAGTTTTCTATTTCTCATTTTAGTAGGATCACTACTCCTTATGATGCCGAAATGCACGACTGCAGGTATTAGCTACATAGACGCTTTATTCATATCTACATCCGCAGTTTGCATAACAGGTCTCACACCAGTCGAAATCTCGAATACCCTAACACCGACAGGTCTCCTTATTCTTGCGATACTCATTCAGACCGGAGGTCTGGGAGTGATGACATTCACCAGTTTTTTCGCGATATTCTTTAGTGGTAACACTTCAATATACAGCCAGTTGATGGTTAAGGATATGGTATATTCCAAAACATTCAACGCCCTTATCCCCACCTTACTTTATATTCTTGGATTCACAATTGCTGTTGAAGCAGCCGGAGCTGTAGCAATATACTTATCTATAAATAACACGCTCGCCCTATCAACTGAAGACAAAATAGTTTTTTCCGCGTTCCATTCATTATCAGCATTCTGTAACGCAGGCTTTTCAAATATAGAGGGTGGCTTATCCAATCCGGCTTTGCTCCATTCAAACCAATGCGTATATCTTGTAATAAGTATACTCGTAGCGGCAGGAGGAATAGGATTTCCGATTCTCGTCAATTTCAAAACTGCAGCTGCCAGATATCTGAAAAAAATCTGGGATTTTTTTTCACCACGACCAAATCATCATTATGCTGCCCATATTTATGATCTGAACACAAAAATTGTCGTATATACAACCAGTATAATATTTATTGCAAGCAGCGGATTATTTTTACTATTTGAATATGATAATTCTCTTGCTGGTATGTCTATATACGACAAAATAGCACAAAGTATATTCAATTCGTGGGTCCCGCGTTCATCAGGATTCTCCTCTGTTAATCCATCGGGATTCATGAATATAACAATACTTATGTTCATAATTTTAATGTGGATCGGAGGAGCCTCGCAATCAACTGCCGGTGGTATTAAGGTCAATACATTTGCCATCATGATATTAAATCTTAAGGCCGTCATCCAAGGGAAAGAGAGTGTGACAGCATTCCGTAGAGCCATTTCTGTTCCATCTCTCAAGCGAGCGCATGCAGTTATAGCAATATCTGTAGTTACGTATGCGCTCTATTCTATGATACTGATATGGCTTGAGCCTCAATTAAGTGCTAAAGCGCTTCTTTATGAAGCTGCATCAGCTCTATTTACCGTCGGAACATCACTTGGAATAACCCCGATGCTTGATAGTTCTTCAAAAATACTTCTGTGTACAGCAATGTTTCTTGGACGAGTCGGTATAATATCCCTGCTTGCCGGAATTGTCCGGACGCATATTGATACTTCAGCCCGCTTTCCATCCGACTATATTATCATAAATTAAACACTAAAAAAAACTACTACTATTATGCGCTATCTTATAATCGGTCTGGGTATATATGGCACAAATCTTGCAAAAGATCTTACTGATCTCGGCCACGAAGTAATAGGTGCTGATATAAAAGGCTCTAAGGTTGATTCTATCAAAGACTATATAGCGACAGCATACATTATTGATTCAACAGAGGAAGCCGCGATTGGAGTACTCCCCCTGAAAAATGTGGATCTTGTAATAGTTACCATTGGAGAGAACTTCGGCGCAAGCATAAAAACCGTTGCTTTGCTTCGTAAAATAGGTGTTAGAAAAATATATGCACGAGCCATTGATGAACTCCATAAAGCTATACTTGAAGGTCTCAAAGTCGACAGAATACTTAATCCGGAACAACGAGCGGCTTATGATCTGGTAAATGAGATGGCTCTTGGGAATGAAGTCGAAACCCTGACTATCGACGATGAGAATATGGTGATGCGATTTGCAGCGCCAGAATATTTTCACGGGATGAATTACTCTGCGCTTACTCCGCAAAATATGTTCGGTCTTAAACTGATTGCCGCCTCGCGTCAACATACAGTCACCAACCTTCTCGGTATCAAAAGTTCCTCGATGCAGTCTATACTTTTGGATAGCGATGAAAATGAAACGGTAAAAAATGGAGATCAGTTCACCTGCATCGGAACAGGAAAAGATTATAAATCCCTTTTCAGACATATTTCGCGCTTATAAAGAACATATTGATAACGATAAGTAAGATTGATGAATTTCCAATCAAAGAATATCTGTACCGATTACTTCTGTGTGCCGGCATCTGTATATGCCCGTGAGACAACCGAACAGATCATAAGCAACTATTGGTGGCTCGCATTGGTCATCATCCTTCCAGTCTGCTACGGAATAATCATAGACTGGCGATGGCTTATTGTAGCAGGCATAGTGATTTGCATTGCAATCCCGACATTACTAATGTTCGGATGGATATACCTTTTAGCTCAGCCAGGTATATGGGAAGCGACCTTTCCAACATCCATATGTTATGACGCTGCACTCACGTCACTTCATATCAACTATCGTTCATTTCCTTCGGATATGAAAGTTGATACTGACGACTCACAAAATGATAAAATGGACCATAAACCCATGATATCACCGGACTATACCTCACACGCTCCCCTCTCATTTACATGCACATCAGACGAAATAGTATTCTGTGGCGAATGGAAGAATTATATACGTCTAAAATTCAAATCGGGTACAAGAATCAGACAACTTCTGATACCGGTTTCATCATTCCGTACTCCATTTGAAGCTACAGCCTTTTTCAAAGATATTAATGCAAAAATATATCCCGAGGCATATTCGCCAGGTAAATAAAGATTGCCTGTATATCAGGAAAATTGTAACTTTGCATTCAATATGGAATTTACATTGACAGCAAATCCTTCAGGCACAGCTGCCCGCGCAGGAATAATACATACAGATCACGGTGATATAGAAACTCCTATATTTATGCCAGTGGGTACATGTGGAGCAATGAAAGGTGTTCACATGCGTGAATTACGTGACGATATTAAAGCCCAGATCATACTTGGGAATACATATCATCTGTATTTACGGCCCGGAACTGAAATACTAAAAAATGCCGGTGGCCTACATAAATTCGGAGGTTGGGAAAAACCGATTCTGACAGATAGCGGCGGTTTTCAGGTTTTCTCATTGTCTGATAACCGTAAACTGACCGAAGAAGGTGCTTGGTTCCGTAGCCATATTGACGGATCAAAACATCTCTTCACTCCTGAAAAGACAGTAGATATCCAACGCATTATCGGATCGGATATCATGATGGCACTTGACGAATGTACCCCAGGTACAGCCGACAAAAGTTACGCACGTAAATCTCTTGACCTTACCATGCGCTGGCTCAAGAGAGGTTGGGATCATTTCAACACTACCTCACCGCTTTACGGCCACTCACAAAGTTTCTTCCCGATAGTTCAAGGTTGCACATATCACGATCTTCGCAGAGAGGCATCCGAAAGAGTTTCCGAACTTGGAGCCGATGGGAATGCGATAGGAGGACTGGCTGTCGGTGAACCGGCAGAAACTATGTATGAGATGATCGAAGTCGTGAACGAAGTGCTTCCCAAAGACCGGCCACGCTATCTCATGGGGGTCGGTACCCCGGCAAATATTCTTGAAGCCATTGACCGCGGTGTTGACATGATGGATTGTGTCATGCCTACCAGAAACGGTAGAAACGGTATGCTGTTCACACCTCACGGCATAATGAATATGCGCAATAAAAAATGGAGCAACGACTTCTCGCCGATTCAGCCTGATAGCGAATGTTTCGTAGATCAGGTCTATTCCAAAGCATACCTACGACATCTCTTTATAAGTCAAGAACTTTTGGCAATGCAGATAGCATCCATACATAACCTTGCCTTTTACCTATGGCTTGTGAAGGAGGCCCGTAAACATATATTGGCGGGAGATTTTCCGCAATGGAAATCCAAAATGGTTGTACAGGTCACACAACGCCTCTGAATTCCTGTACGTAAACAAAATTTATCACAGATTAGATACTCATGAAGAAAGAATCGATTGCAGCGATGACAGCTTTCTGGCGCAAAGCCCCTGTCAGTCTGCTCGACTGGTACATCATAAGGAAATTTCTCGGGACATACATATTTGCCATAATACTCATTCTGGCTATTACGGTAATGTTCGATATCAACGAGAAACTCGATGCCTTTCTCAAGGCTCCGTTAAAAGCCACTGTATTTGAGTATTTTATTAACTTCCTGCCTTATTTTGCGAACCAATTCTCTCCTCTGTTCACTTTCATTGCCGTAATATTTTTCACATCTAAACTCGCCGATAATTCTGAGATAATAGCAATGCTTTCAAGCGGAATGAGCTTTCGGCGTCTTCTCCGGCCATATCTTATATCCGCTGCTATAATTGCTGTGGGAACATTTATATTGGGAGCCTATAT
>JAAVFL010000012.1 GCA_014800795.1 Bacteroidales bacterium
CCCAACACGGCTTTCTATGAGGCTCTTGGATCGGAAGGATGGGAAGTTCTGAATCAGACTGTGGCTTATATACGCAAGAACTATCCCGACCAGTTCATCATCGCAGATGCAAAGCGTGGAGACATAGGAAACACCTCGGCACTATATGCACGTGCGTTTTTCGAGAACATGACAGTAGATGCCCTCACCGTAGCCCCCTACATGGGTTCAGACAGTGTCAAGCCGTTTCTCGGATATCCCGGTAAATGGATAATCCTGCTCGCTTTAACTTCCAACCCCGGATCCAAAGATTTTCAGTTTATTACCGACAGCGAAGGAAAACGCCTTTTTGAAAGTGTTCTGACAAAGGCCGGAGAATGGGCTACGCCCGAAGAGATGATGTTTGTAGTTGGTGCGACTCAGGGAGATATGTTCGCCGATATTCGGAAATATGTTCCCGAGAGTTTTCTTCTCGTACCGGGTGTCGGAGCCCAGGGTGGCGATCTTGCCACTGTATGCCGCTATGGAATGACCGCAGATTGCGGCCTTCTCGTCAACTCATCAAGAGGTATCATCTTTGCCTCCAAGGAGAGTGATTTCGCAGAAGCTGCCGCCGCCGCTGCTCGTTCTATAGCTGCGGAAATGGATGGAATGCTGAAGGAGTATAGCAAAATTTAACGCTCTTTTTAAGAAGATTTTGCTAAAAATAAGCTATATTTGTCAGCCCGTTAAACTCGGGGATTGTTCGTCTTTCAAAGAGACGCATCCTTTCTACGACAGATGTATGCAAACTCTTAACAGCCAACATATTTAACATTTATAAAATCATGACAATCGACAACTACAATTTCAATGGCAAAAAGGCCATCGTACGCGTGGACTTCAATGTGCCTCTGGACGAAAACGGTCATATAACTGACGATACCCGTATCCGTGGCGCACTCCCCACTCTTAAGAAAATACTTAACGACGGCGGTAGCCTCATCATCATGTCACATATGGGCAAACCCAAGGGTAAGGTTAACCCCAAATTCTCCCTGGCCCAGATCAAAGATGATGTAGCAAAAGCACTCGGTACTGACGTAAAATTTGCCGAAGACTGTGCGAACGCAGCTGAAGCCGCTGCTAACCTCAAGCCGGGTGAAGTTCTTCTGCTCGAGAACCTCCGTTTCTACCCCGAAGAGGAAGGAAAGCCTGTAGGAATCGACAAAGAAGATCCCGCCTACGACACCGCCAAAAAAGAAATGAAAGAACGTCAGAAGAAGTTTGCAGAAACTCTCGCAAGCTATGCCGATGTTTACGTAAACGATGCATTCGGTACAGCACACCGCAAGCATGCCTCAACTGCCGTTATCGCCGACTACTTCAAGGCTGATGACAAGATGCTCGGATATCTCATGGAAAAAGAGGTAAAGGCTGTTGATAAAATTCTCAGCGATATCCAGCGTCCTTTCACCGCTATTATGGGTGGTTCCAAGGTATCAACAAAGATCGGTATCATTGAAAACCTTATGGACAAGGTTGATAATCTCATTCTCTGCGGTGGTATGACATATACTTTCGCCAAGGCAATGGGAGGCAACGTAGGTGAATCTATATGCGAGCTTGACAAGCTTGATCTTGCCCGTGACATAATGCAGAAAGCTAAGGAAAAGGGTGTAAACCTTGTTCTCGCTACCGATTGCGTAGCAGCCGACGGCTTCAAAAACGATGCCAATACCCAGATCTGCTCTGTTATGGATATTCCCGCAGGTTGGGAAGGTATGGATGCCGGTCCTGAAGCACGCAAGGCTTTCGCAGATGCTATCCGCAACGCTAAAACAATCCTCTGGAACGGTCCCGCCGGAGTATTCGAATTCGATAATTTCACCGCAGGATCACGTGCGATTGCAGATGCGATTGTAGAAGCAACCAACAATGGTGCTTTCTCACTCGTTGGCGGTGGCGACTCTGTTGCATGTGTCAATAAGTTCGGTCTGGCCGATCAGGTAAGCTACGTATCAACAGGTGGTGGTGCTCTGCTCGAAGCTATCGAAGGAAAGGTACTCCCCGGTGTTGCTGCTGTTCAGGAAAATAAATAATCAGGATTGAGACTATTACCAGATGTTACCATAAGATGGCGCGACTACCGAGAAACCGGAGGTCGCGCCATCTCTTTAACAGCCCATACATTATAGCCATGTCAGCAAATATTAATCAAAATCTGTTTGATTTCATAAGACAACACAAGGATGAAGATCCGAATTCACTAAGACTCCGGTATCACAAAACCGATGCTGACTCATGGATACATTTAGCCATAAATCATATAGAGGCATTAAAAAAGAGCGGCAGAAAGTTCGGTGACCTTCAACCAGAACTTATGGCAACTCCGCTTAGCGTAGAACAGGCCTCGTCTGCTGTTATTGCAAAACTGCATGGTAAAATCGCGAAAGCTATTACAACAAACGTGACTTCATTTCTGGATATGACATGTGGCTTAGGAATAGATTTCAGAGCCATATCAGAAGGATTAGGCAATAATTGCAGATCTACGGCAGTAGAACTAAATCCAGATCTTGCATATGCAGCCAACTATAATTTCAGGAATATCAACCATATACGTATAATAGAAGAAAATTCAATACATTTCCTTGAAAACTCTACAGAACATTTCGATCTGATTTTTATTGATCCAGCACGTCGCGACAGTGCAGGTGGCCGCTTGTACAATATACGCGATTGCCAGCCTGACGTAATCTCTTTGATTCCGATATTCAGGGAAAAGGCATCGCACGTAATGGTCAAATTATCGCCGATGCTTGATGTCTCACGTACTCTGGCAGACCTTCCATGCTCTACTCTCCATGTTATAGATGATGGGAAAGAATGCCGCGAAATCCTCGCCGTCATGGATTTTTCAGAAAAAGGCTTATCGGGAACAGATATCGATAACGTACCTGTAACAATTCATTCGGGTGAGCATACAACTCCATTCACCTTTTGTAGGAATATGGAACGTAGAGCAACCCCCAAGTTTCTCACAGGTATTCCTACTGCAAATCAATGGATTTTCGAGCCGTCTCCCGCCGCTATGAAGGCTGCACCATTCTCCCTGCTATGCATGAAGTATGATTTATATAAACTTCATCAAAACACCCATATTTATGTCGCGGATACACCCACTGAAGGTTTACCCGGCAAGTGGTATCGTATCAATGAAGTTATACCCTTTTCATCATCTAATATCAGACATATAGCACGGGAAAAAATTAAAGCCGATGTTGCTGTCAGGAATTTTCCGCTTAAAGCGGAAGAACTTAGCCATCGCATTGGAGCTACCCCCGGAGGTGATATGCGTATAATAGGGGTTACGTGTAATGACAACTCACGTATTCTCATTATGCTGGACAAAGTAGCTGTATCAAAATAATTAATGATATATAACTCCGGGAATAATTGCGTATAACCCCGAACATTATATCATATATAGCTTACTTTCAGTCACTTTTCTGACAATCAGAACTGTTCGGATGGTAAGAACTGAGACTGAATTCGCAGTGTAGATCTCATAATAGCGCGACTAAGATTAACGTCAGATATTGTCTGGCGTATCAAACGAGCCATTCTTTACACAATATTACTTCATCATAGCGCGTGCCATCGCCATCTTGTCATCCCGTTCACGCAAACTCTGGCGCTTATCATATTCTTTCTTACCGCGTGCAACACCAATCACAAGTTTGGCGAATCCGCGTTCGTTGATAAACAGCCGTAGCGGAATAAGCGAGAAACCGGCTTCTTTACCCTCTCTGCCAAGTTTGGCAATCTCTTTTTTTGTAAGCAGTAATTTTCTGTCGCGCCGTTCAGTATGGTTATTATATGTACCGTAGAAATATTCCGCAATATACATATTCTTAACCCAGACCTCACCATTATTTACATAGCAGAAAGTGTCGACAAGCGAAGCCTTTCCTTGCCGGATAGATTTGATTTCTGTACCGGTAAGTACCAGTCCCGCCGTGAACGTATCGCCAATAGCATAATCGAATGTAGCGCGCCGATTCTTGATATTCACCTCTTTGAATTTCATTTTCTTTTCCATAATCTAAAAGCTTACTCCGCCACTAATTCCAGTTACATTACAGCATTCAGGAGAAACGAAATCAGATAAACGCTTCCTAAAACCGATATACAGGCCGCGATCATAAACAGTCCGAGGTTCTGTTCACGAATACCTACATACCGCCATCCTTTCCATATTATAAACACCACATAGAATGGTAGAAACTCCAGAATGGCGATTCTCACTTTTATAACATTCGCAAGCATAAGAACGAACCCTATAAAAGTGATGCTATAACATATCATATCAAGCATTCTCCCCCGGTTCCATTCTGCGGCAGAGGGTAGCCGTGGATCCTCTTCCATCAACCGCGGCATAGCGAATCCCATTAGCCACATTGAAACCTGTGCGCCTAGAAAAAGTGAAACAAACATCACAACGGCACCTTGAACACACCCGAGCAATCCCCCGCTGTAACCATAGAACAGCCGTACGAACCAAGATAGCGAACAGACTGCGATTATCGGTAAAAAACAATGCATGTAATTGAACGATGCAAGCTCCTCCTCAGCTTGCGCCGTTCTGCCATGTTGTTCCGCTTCAAGATCCTCCCAACCTCTGGCGGGTGCTACTACCAATTGAAACATGTTGCGGAGAAAAACCAGGATATTATCCATATTGAGTTTCGCTTCGATGGGTATTTACAGACAAAGTTAATTATTTCTTTCCAAATAAATGGAAAGGTACAAAGGATTCCCGCGATAAAGTTTCCTGTAACCGAAATTCTTTATCGCGGGATATACCTTCTCATACTCTGTCATTCAACATTTAGGTTGAAAGCAGATATTAAATATTAGGGTTTTACGAGATTGTGACCGGTCATTTCGACAGGCTGCGGTAATCCCATAATATGAAGAATTGTAGGAGCGACATCTGCCAGAATACCGTTCTCTACAGTGGCATTTTTATCGGCTGTCACATACACACAGGGAACTGGATTAAGTGAATGTGCTGTATTAGGTGTTCCGTCTGAGTTGATCGCGTGGTCGGCATTACCGTGATCCGCTATTATGATAGCCTCATAACCATTGGCTTTGGCAGCCTCTATAGTAGCCTTCACACAATCGTCAACAGCTTTAACCGCCTTCTCTATCGCTTCATAAACACCTGTGTGGCCTACCATATCGCCATTTGCGAAATTGACTACTATAAAGTCATATTTCTCGCTATTGATAGCCTCAACCAATTTGTCTTTGACCTCATAGGCGCTCATCTCAGGCTTGAGATCATATGTAGCGACTTTGGGAGATGGTACAAGAATTCGATCTTCGCCTTCATAGGCCTCCTCACGACCGCCATTGAAGAAGAATGTCACATGAGCATACTTCTCGGTCTCGGCTATATGAAGCTGCTGTTTTCCTTTTTTAGACAAGTATTCTCCGATAGTATTATGCACATTCTCTTTCGGGAATAAGATATGCACACCCGTGAAAGAAGCATCGTATGGAGTCATACAATAGTACTGAAGTCCGGGAATTGTAGTCATCCCCTCTTCGGGCATATCATGCTGCGTAAGCACAATCGTAAGTTCTTTAGCACGGTCGTTACGGTAGTTGAAGAATATCACCGCATCATCGGGTTTGATAGTTCCATCTACAGTAGCGTTATTGATGGGCTTGATAAATTCGTCTGTTACATCCTCATCATAGCTTTCCTGCATAGCCTTCACCATGTCGGTAGCCTGTTTACCTTCACCCTTTACAAGAAGATCATACGCCACTTTCACACGATCCCAGCGCTTGTCACGGTCCATGGCATAATAACGGCCGATTATTGAGGCGATTACTCCTGTTGACTGACGGCAATGTTCTGTAAGCTGTTCTATGAATCCTTTTCCGGAACGAGGGTCTGTATCACGTCCATCCATGAAGCAGTGTATGTAGACTTTCTCCAGTCCATACTCCTTCGCAATATCGCAAAGTGCAAAGATATGCTCAAATGAGGAATGAACTCCGCCGTTGGATGTGAGCCCCATCAGATGAAGAGCTTTTCCATTCTCCTTAGCGTATGAGAAAGCGCTTTGGATTTCAGGATTCTCCATAATGGAACCACTTTTAATGGCCTTGTTAATCTTTACAAGATCCTGGTATACGACACGACCTGCGCCAATATTAAGGTGTCCTACTTCGGAATTTCCCATCTGACCATCAGGAAGTCCGACATTTTCTCCTGAGGCCTGAAGTTCAGAATGAGGATAATTTTCCAGAAGATAGTTCCAGTATTCGGGATGGGCGCTATAGATAGCATCGCTCTTTGAGTGGTTTCCGATTCCCCATCCATCGAGAATCATCAGTAATGCTTTATGTGGCATATTTCTTTTCGTTTATATTGAAGAGAGATAATATATCTCAATCTCTCTTCAAGAAGTTATTCTTTCAATTTATTATTTATTAAGTGAACAACCGACACACTTCTGCTGAATCTGCTTGAAGAAGTCATTGCCCTTATTATCAACAAGGATGAATGCCGGGAAGTTCTCGACCTCAATCTTCCAGATAGCCTCCATTCCGAGTTCGGGATATTCAAGAAGTTCAACTTTCTTAATGGAATCCTTGGCAAGAATGGCTGCCGGGCCGCCGATACTGCCAAGATAGAAACCACCGTTGTTCTTGCATGCATCGGTCACTTGCTGACTACGGTTACCTTTAGCTATCATTATCATTGAGCCACCCGCTTTCTGGAATTGGTCTACATACGGATCCATTCGTCCTGCTGTTGTCGGACCGAAAGAACCCGCAGCCATACCTTCCGGAGTTTTTGCAGGACCTGCGTAATATATCGGATGTTTTTTCAAATATTCCGGCATAGGTTCACCTGCATCAAGGCGCTCCTTGATTTTCGCGTGGGCAATATCACGACCTACGATAATAGTTCCATTCAGGCTAAGACGTGTTGCAACGGGGAACTTATCAAGTTCGGCAAGCACATCGTCCATCGGACGGTTAAGATCGATCTTAACAACATCTCCTTCACCAGCAGAACGCAATTCTTCCGGAATCAATTCACCGGGATTCGCATCAAGCTTCTCAAGCCAAAGCCCCTGTTTATTGATTTTTGCCTTGATATTGCGGTCAGCCGAGCAACTCACTCCCATACCAATTGGACAGGATGCGCCGTGACGAGGCAAACGTATCACACGGATATCGTGAGCATAATATTTACCGCCGAATTGGGCGCCAAGCCCAATCTCCTCGCTTGCTTTCTTAAGCTCTTTCTCCAGCTCAACATCGCGGAAAGCATGACCATATTCATTCCCCTTTGTTGGGAGATTGTCGTAATATTTGATCGAAGCTTTCTTTACCGTCTCAAGATTCTTCTCGGCTGATGTTCCACCGATAACGAAAGCAATGTGATATGGAGGACACGCTGCTGTTCCGAGAGTCTTCATTTTCTCAACGAGGAAAGGAACCAATGTCTTGGGATTAATGATCGCCTTTGTCTCCTGATAAAGATATGTCTTGTTGGCAGAGCCACCACCTTTAGCAACAAAAACGAAGTGGTATTCATCGCCTTCTGTGGCGTGGATATCAATCTGTGCAGGAAGATTGCATCCGGTGTTCACTTCATCATACATATTGAGGGGTGCGTTCTGCGAATAGCGCAGATTATCGGTGGTATATGTATCATATACTCCCTTTGACAGTTTCTCTTCATCATTACAACCGGTAAATACGAACTGTCCTTTCTCACCGTGAATAATTGCCGTACCGGTATCCTGACAGAAAGGAAGCTGCCCTTTAGCAGCAACCTCTGCATTACGGAGCATTGTGAGCGCCACAAATTTGTCGTTTGACGATGCTTCAGGATCAGACAGAATCTTAGCCACCATCTGATTGTGTTCACGTCGCAGCATGAAGGAATTGTCGTGTGTTGCCTGACGGGCCAACACTGTCAGCGCCTCGGGGTCAACGACCAGAAACTCATGACCGCCCCAAGTTTCGGTCTTTACATATTCCGAGGTAAGATGATAATACTCCGTGGTATCCGGACCAAGCGGAAACATTTCCTGATAGTGAAACGGTTTAGTTGCCATATAGTTTTATTTGTTGATTTTACGAGGTTTAGTTTACTCATGCAAAGATACAAAAATTCTCTCAAATTTCCTTAATTATAGTAGTCAGACCGCTTTGTTTTTAATCCTGCCTCAAATTAGGGTATTACGTACCATACTACCTATCAGGTTTACGTTCATTGATGGCCGATTTTCATATGTAACAGGAAAAGCGTAATTTTGTACGCTATAAAATTATTGAAACAGATGAAAAAGGGATTACTTGCACTCATACTGACCGGTGGTTCATTATTAAATGTCAACGCCGACACAGCTGATTCTTCAATATATAAACCGGAAATACACGGAGTTATCCGTACCCGTTGGGAAGGTGAATGGAATTCAGCAGACGGGTTTGCAAGCAGATTTGAGGTAAGAAATGCCCGTATCAATATCGGTGGGAAAATTTTCCCGACAGTGAATTATTTTGTTCAGATTGATGCGTCTGATCAGGGAAAAATGAAATTTCTGGATGCATGGGCACGGTGGCAGTTTCTGCCGGGTTTTAGAGTTCAGGCAGGCCAGTTCAGAGTTCCGTTCGGAGTAGATTGCTTTAAGGCGCCGGGCGATTATTATTTTCCCAACAGATCATTCATTGGCAAGCAGATGGTGAACATGCGTCAGGTAGGAGTTAAAGTCGGATATTACGGGACCGGCATTCCGGTAGATATAGAAGGTGGTGTTTTCAATACAGCATCCATCGGTAATCACGATGTGTGGCAAAAAAGCTATACCTATGCATGTAAAGTCGTCTGGCGGATTTCCAATGTTTCTGTTTCAGGAGGATTTGTAAGTTACAAGCCAGATCTGTTCAGGATCAACGTGACAGACGGTACAATAACATGGAAGTCCGGCCGATGGGTTGCCGAAGGTGAATATCAATACAAGCGATATGCCGGCAACAGATTTAAACCAGTAAATGCATGGAACTTATATGGGGTATATACCGTACCATTCTCACGACGGCCGTTCAATTATATGTCTTTTGAAGGGCGCTTCGACGGAATGACAGATCACTCCACGGGAACCGTAGACGAAAACTGTGTTTTATTGACAGACCATCCCGAAAGAAAGCGTGCCACTATTGGAGCTACTATCGGACGAATAAATAAAGCTGTCAAAATCGAATTTTCCGTCAACTATGAAAAATATTTCTATAACAGCGGCGTCATTCCGACACGTGGAGATGACGACAAGATACTTGCTGAAATAATCTTAAAATTCTAAATCATTGCCTATTCCCGTTGAATTCTACTCAACGGAATCAGCCGGTTCATCGCGTAATTGGAGATCGATCCTTTCAAGTGTCAGCAAAAGAGCACCTGACACACTGAAGATTTCTGCTTCTTTCTGATTCACCGGACGGGCACTTTCAGCTTCCTCCAAGGCCAACAGTAGCTCTGTTTCACGAACATTTTCCGGACAGGACATGCGCGTTGAAATCAGATTACAGAATTGCATTGAATCATGTTTATCAGGATCTATAAAAAGATCACCATTGAATATATTGCAGCCTGTATTTCCATGAATCCGATGTTCTATCACATCGATTGTTATTGATGCCTCTTCTGTCATCGGCGTTCCATTAATTGCAGTTATGCGCCATGCACCATTGAGGAAATCCATATTCAAACGTTTCAAGACGATCAGTGGAGCATCCCCTTCCGACGGAAGAAGATCAAGATATGTCACAGATCCGTCCTGGCGGATAGCGAAACATGACACATCACTTAGTGCCAAATTAATAAGATGTTCGAATGGCACATCACTACAGAGTTTCTGAGTGGATATTATATTGTCGAGCGATATCTGCCCTTTTGCGCTTACATCAAGATCACCATTAATATAATTACAGCCGTTCGTGCCATAAAAACGCCGGTTCTTAAGATCAAAGTTAATATAAGGGCGTTCCTCGCCATCGACAATATTGTTGCGGACACTATATATTGTCCAATCGCCGGCGATTGAAAATTCGCCGGATATCTGATTCACAACTGCAAGAACGGGCACTGTATCTCCGGTAAGTCCAATCTGATTCACGACTTGCGCATCGTCGAGACTATTCTTTTCGACATCTTTTCTTGCGGCATCCAGTTCTTTTTTGGAGACCGAAGAAGATGAATTTGAACCCTTCTTTTTCTGTCGTTTAGTTTTTACAGCCTTTCCCGACGCTAGATTTACCGAATCATTTTTAACTGACTGCTTTGTAGGTGGAGCAAGAACCGGACCCGAGTGAGCCGATTGTATAGAGCGTGACGCAATCTCCAAGCTATCATCTGGCTCAGAAATTTTTCCTGATGAACCTTTAAACACCAACTTCTTCGACTGTTCAAATAAATTCTGCGATTGCTCGAGAAGTGAACATGAAGAAACTACAGTAAGTAAGAGTAATGTAACAAGCAGTATGGCGGTTTTGTGTAATGACATGCAATATCGTTTTTATAATCCCTTAATATCGGGATAGGCCTAGTGAAACGTTTACTTTTACAAAGCTAACAAAAAACTGTTGACCACAGATAGTCGCTATACTACTTTTTTATTATATTTGCAAAAATTTAGAATTGCATATCGTCTGAGTCGGGCTTGAAATGCATTCTCGACAAGCTGCCTTCTATTTCTTATAGCTTCTTATAGTTAATGAATCAGCTAAAATACGATTTATAACCCTACTTCCATGAAAAAACTTATGATAAAATGCCACATTACCACAATGGGGTGTCTCTACATTCTGGTATTTGCAATAATAATTACAGCTGTACCCTCCATACATGCACGTACGCGACAAGCTCTACAGTATGGCTGGAAGTTTGCAAAAACGGACACGGCAGGCGCCCAACGTGAATGGCAGAATGTAAGAGTGCCTCATGACTGGGCTATTCATGAACCTTTTTCACGGAAACATGACTTACAGATTGTTGCCGTCGAGCAGAACGGCGAAACAGAAAAAACTGAAAAGACAGGTCGCACAGGGGGGCTTCCATATATGGGAAGAGGTGTATACACGAAGAATTTCGATGTCCAAGATACTACAAATCGGACATTTACTTTTCTGTTCGACGGTGTTATGAGCAATCCTCAAGTTTCCGTAAACGGACAACACGTGGGCAACTGGGCGTATGGATATAATTCATTTTATATCAATATCCCTGACGGCATAATACATCCTGGCGAGAATAATATTACTGTGGAAGTTGAAAACAAGCCACAATCATCACGCTGGTATCCCGGTGCCGGACTATATCGTAACGTCCACCTTATCACAACATCTAAAGTGCATATCCCGGTATGGGGTACGTACATAACCACACCATACGTATCCGATAATGAAGCCTCTGTAAAACTTATAACGACGATTACAGGTGCCTCCAAAGGGAAAGCGATTCTGGCCAATACTGAAATAACGGATGAAGCCGGTAATGTTGTAGCCAAGAATGTATCGACATATTATGCGCACCAACAACCATTTACCCAGCAATTTCTCGTTAAAAGCCCAAAGCTGTGGTCACCGGAATCACCTAATCTATATGTAGCCCGAACTACCTTGAGTATTGACAGCATAGAAGTTGACAGCTATTCCACACGTTTCGGTATACGCTCCATTCAATACATACCTGAGAAAGGATTTTTCCTGAACGGGAAATACACAAAGTTCAAAGGTGTATGCAACCATCATGACCTCGGTCCTCTTGGGGCGGCAGTCAACCGGGCAGCACTACGACATCAGATTAAAATGCTGAAGGATATGGGTGCGAATGCAATACGGACATCCCATAACATGCCCGCTCCGGAACTGGTGGAACTATGCGACGAAATGGGTATGATGGTTCTGTTGGAACCGTTCGATGACTGGGGTTATAGTCCGAAAAGTCCTAACGGATACGGCGCCATCTTCAATGAGTGGGCCGAGAAAGATATGATGAACATGCTTCACAATTTTCGTAATAACGCCTCAGTTGTTATGTGGAGCATAGGCAATGAAGTTCCAAGCCAATGGGGACCGGACGGTGTACAGGAACTCCAGATGCTTCTCGACATTGTCCACAGAGAGGATCCTACACGCCCCGCAACATGCGGAATGAACGATATTGGCGCAGTTATGGGAAACGGTTTTGCGGCTGCCCTCGACATTCCCGGATTCAACTATAAACCCCAATTTTATGAATGGGCATACAACACTCTTCCTCAAAAGATAATATTAGGTTCAGAGACAGCAAGTACGGTATCGTCACGAGGGTGCTACATGTTCCCCGCAGAATTGAAAGCGAATGCCACATACCATGGCAACCAGTCATCCTCCTACGATACCGAATTCTGCTATTGGAGCAACATTCCTGATATTGATTTTGCTGCTGATGAGGACTATCCCTGGATGATAGGTCAGTTCGTGTGGACCGGATTCGATTATCTCGGTGAACCAACTCCCTATGATACGGATGCATGGCCAAGTCATTCAAGTGTTTTCGGTATAATAGATCTCGCGTCCATTCCCAAAGACCGATATTACCTTTACCGCTCACAGTGGAACACTGATTCACCGACGCTTCACATACTTCCACATTGGAACTGGAAGGGACGCGAAGGCTTGGTAACACCTGTGATGGTATATGCCTCATACCCCAAAGCCGAACTTTTCATAAACGGAGTATCTCAAGGGATAAAAGAGAAAAGTAATACCGGAAATAAAGCCGGAGCTGACTGTAATAATGACGGATCCAGCGACAAGACAATTCTGCCGGACGCTCAGACTGCAATGAATCGTTTCCGACTTATATGGGATGAAGCAGTCTATCATCCGGGTGAAGTCAGAGTGGTGGCATATGACGAGAATGATAATCCTGTGGATGAAACGATTATCCGCACCGCCGGGAAAGCACATCATTTAGTGCTTACACCTGATCGAACAACAATTGATGCCGATGGTAATGACCTTGTATATGTAACCATTCAGATTGCTGATAAAAATGGGAATATTATTCCGGACGACGCAAGAATGGTAAATTTCAAAGTTTCCGGAGCCGCAGAATTCCTTGCTACAGCCAATGGTGATCCGACAAGTCTGTTGCCTTTCGACCAACCGAAGATGAAGCTCTTCTCGGGAGCGGCCACCGCAATACTTAGGGCATCCGATACCCCCGGGGAGGCTACTCTCACAGTCACAGCATCCGGTGTTAAACCCGCTACCGCGACAATAGGTGTCCGCTGATTTCCCTAATATAATATTCATACAATTATTGAAAAATGTTCCGAAAGAAGCATTTTGCCGAATTCGGAGCATTTTTCGGCTTTTTAAGTATAGGATTATTAATTTATAATTTGTAAATTTGCCTTCGTAAAACCAGAAGCCATTTATAGAGATGAGCTGTGCGCATCTTCTCTGCCGGTTTCTTATAAGAATAAAAATTTAACAGATAACTATCCTCAAATCTAAAACTATATAAAAATCTTATGGAAGAAAAGATCAAAGGCATTTTCGCCGAGAAATTTGGAGAACCCGGAACCCTGTACGCATCAGCCGGTCGTATCAATCTCATCGGCGAGCATACCGATTACAACGGCGGCTTCGTATTCCCCGGTGCCATCGACAAGATCATCATGGCAGAAATCAAGCCTAACGGCACAGACAAAGTGCGCGTTTACTCGATCGACATCAATGAATATGCCGAATTCGGTCTCAAGGAAGAAGATGCTCCAAAACAGCAGTGGGCAAGATATATATTCGGAGTGTGCCGCGAAATCCAGAAGCGAGGCGGCAAAGTAGAAGGTTTCGATGCAGTATTCGCAGGTAATGTACCCCTCGGTGCTGGTCTCAGTTCGTCTGCCGCCCTCGAAAGCTGCTTTGCTTTCGCACTCAATGATCTCTTCAACGGTAACACTATAGACAAATTCGAACTGGCACGCATCGGTCAGTCAACCGAACACAACTACTGCGGCGTAAACTGCGGTATCATGGATCAGTTCGCTTCAGTATTCGGAAAGAAAGATCATCTGATGCGTCTTGATTGCCGGTCTATGGAATTCGAATATTTCCCCTTCAACATCGAAGGATACAAACTCGTTCTTCTTGACTCAAAGGTAAAACATGCACTTGTTGATTCACCTTACAACAAACGTCGTCAGTCCTGCGAGAATGTTGCTGCAAAGCTCGGTGTAGAAACCCTCCGCGATGCAACCATGGAGATGCTCAACTCGATCAAGAGCGATATCTCTGCAGAGGATTATCTCCGCGCAAAGTATGTGATTGAAGAGAAACAGCGTGTACTCGATGTCTGCGATGCCCTTAAGGCAGGCGACTGCGAGACCGTTGGTAAGAAGATGTATGAGACTCACGAAGGTCTATCGAAAGACTATGAAGTATCATGCGAAGAACTCGATTTCCTCAACGATATCGCCAAGGAATGCGGCGTAACAGGTTCACGTATCATGGGCGGAGGCTTCGGCGGATGTACTATCAACCTCGTAAAGAACGAGAATTACGACAACTTCATCGCTACAGCCAAGACAAAATTCAACGAAAAATACGGTCACGAACCCGTAGTTTATCCCGTTGTCATCTCTGACGGCGCCCGTCGCGTAAGCGAATAATCCCGATATAATCCATGCCCCTGCGGAAGAGTAAGAATAATACCCTCTATCCGCAGGGTGCATTGTGTTTACCACTCCACTTACTAACAACATATCAATATTAAATAAGAATGAAGCCTACCCTTTTTGTACTCGCAGCCGGTATGGGCAGCCGCTACGGCGGTCTGAAACAGCTCGATCCCCTTGGCCCTAATGGAGAAACTATCATGGATTATTCAATCTATGATGCTCTTCAGGCCGGATTCGGCAAAGTAGTATTTGTGATCCGTAAAGATTTCGAACAGGATTTCCGTGAAAAAATACTCTCAAAATATGAAGGTCATATACCCGTAGAGGTTGTGTTCCAGAGCACAGACAAACTGCCGGAAGGTTATACCTGTCCCGCCGACCGTTCCAAACCCTGGGGAACAAACCATGCCGTTCTCATGGGTAAGGATGCTATCAAGGAGCCTTTCGCAGTGATCAATGCCGATGACTTCTATGGCCGTAATGCATTTGAAGTTATCGCCAAAGAACTTTCACGCGAACGCGACCGTAAGGGCGATTACTGTATGGTCGGTTTCCGCGTAGGTAATACTATGACCGAGAACGGTTCTGTAGCGCGCGGTGTATGTGAGACAAAAGATGGCAAACTCACCTCAGTTGTGGAACGCACCGCCATTTCTTATGATAAAGATGGTCGCATCGTTTTCACGGATGAGAACGGTGAGGAACAGACGCTCGAACCCAATACTCCTGTATCGATGAATCTGTGGGGCTTCACACCCGACTATTTCGATTATAGCGAACGTGAATTCCGCAAATTCCTTGACCGCGACATCAATACCCCGAAGGCAGAATTCTTCATTCCACTCTGTATCGATGCACTGATCAACTCCGGTGAAGCTACCGTAAAAGTTCTTGACACAGATTCAAAATGGTTTGGAGTAACTTACGCAGCCGACCGTCCCGGAGTAGTAGCAAAATTCGCCGAACTTCATGAAAACGGCACATATCCTGCAAAACTCTTCTAATTCAGCCATCATCAAATATGAAACCAAGAATTCTGGTCACAGGAGGTACCGGCTATATAGGATCACACACAGTTGTTGAACTTCAGAAAGCCGGCTATCCCGTAGTTATCATAGACAATCTGTCTAATTCAAACGCGGATGTTGTTGATGGCATAGAACGAATTACAGGCATTAGACCTGATTTCGTTGAGGCGGACTGTACCGATATGGCAGCCGTACGCAATCTCTTTGACAACTATCCCGGTATCAAAGGCATTATAAATTTCGCTGCGAGCAAGGCTGTAGGTGAGTCAATGCATAAACCTGTGCTATATTACCGCAACAACCTTAACACTCTCATGAATCTGCTTGATATGATGGCAGAGCGCGATGTGAAGGGAATCGTATTTTCTTCATCATGCACAGTTTACGGCGAACCAGACGTAAATCCTGTCACCGAGCAGTCTCCCATCAAGAAAGCCATGTCGCCATACGGTAATACAAAGCAGATCTGCGAAGAGATAATTACCGATGTCATTAATGCCGGAGCACCATTCAAGAGCGTTATTCTTCGCTATTTCAATCCGGTAGGAGCTCATCCCAGTGCTGAAATCGGTGAACTTCCAAACGGTGTTCCACAGAATCTGATTCCATTCCTGACGCAGACCGCCATCGGCATACGTAAGGAACTGAGTGTATTCGGCGATGACTATAACACTCCGGACGGATCATGCATCCGCGATTATATAGATGTTGTGGATCTCGCTAAAGCTCATGTTATTGCTGTAGAACGCATGCTTGACGACAAAAGCTCCGAAAACATTGAGATCTTCAACCTCGGAACAGGCAATGGTCTGTCAGTTCTGCAACTTATCAATACCTTTGAAAGCGCAACCGGTGTAAAAGTTCCTCACAAGATAGTGGGACGTCGCGCAGGTGACATTGAAAAGGTGTGGGCTGATCCGCGTCATGCCAACGAGGTTCTCGGTTGGAAAGCTGAAACTCCAATTGCCGATACCATGCGCTCTGCATGGGCCTGGCAATGCAAACTCCGTGAACGCGGCATAATGTAACATCTGTCATAAACTGAATCACAGAACTCATTCACATCTGACCGGATGTGAATGAGTTCTGTTCAACTTGAAAACTCATACGCATAAGTAGCTCATTATTCCGGATGAACAAAAAATATAACGGTGCGATAGGTATTTTTGATTCCGGTTACGGAGGTCTGACAATACTCGACGAGATAAAGAAACGTCTGCCTGATCATGACTATATATATCTCGGAGATAATGCACGGACACCATATGGCACCCGCTCATTCAATATCGTATACCGTTTCACACTTGAAGCAGTCAAGTACCTTTTCAAACAAGGATGTCCACTTGTTATTCTGGCTTGTAATACCGCATCGGCCAAAGCACTGCGGACTATTCAACAACACGATCTGCCGGATATAGATCCGACCCGCCGTGTTCTCGGTGTAATACGTCCTACAGTTGAGCAACTTGGCAAACATACACAGACAGGACACATCGGTATTTTCGGTACTCCGGGTACCATACAGAGCGAAAGCTACAATATGGAAATATCAAAACTATATCCCGGATTTAAGGCCGTGGGACATGCTTGTCCGATGTGGGTTCCACTAATTGAAAACGGCGAGGCATCGCACCCCGGAGCTGACTATTTTGTAAAGCAGGAAGTTGACCGCTTGTTAGATAAAGATCCTGAAATCGACACTATTATCTTAGGATGTACACATTATCCCCTTCTTTACGACAAGATCCGGCGTTATGTTCCTGAAGAGATTTCCTTACTATGTCAGGGAAACATAGTCGCGGAAAGTCTGGCGGACTACCTGGAGCGGCATACAGGTCTGGAAAAGAGGTTGAGCCACGGACATACAACCACATATCTTACCACAGAGAATTCTTCAAAATTCTCAGCTATGGCATCTATATTTCTCAATCAGCCTGTTGAGGCAACAACTGTAGAGATTTAAGCCTTTCAGGAAAAAGCCGTGTGTGCGAGGGATAACAAGGAGAGTTTCGCAGATGGAACCACCTTTCTGATAGCTGACGAACATGCAGCTACGGTGCCTCCGGTCGTCACGATATCATCGACAAGAAGTATATGTTTACCGGCTAATTCCTCGGGATTACTCAAACGAAAAATATCTGATGGAAGTGTCGCTCGCTCAGCTGACGATCTTCTGGTCTGAGTTTTGTGAGGTTTGATAGCCTCAAGATTATACACAACGGGAATACCTGTAGCCATAAAAATTCCCTGTGCTATCTCCTCCGACTGATTGAAGCGACGACGAAATTTTTTCCATCTGTACATCGGGACCGGAACAATACAGTCGATTCCATCGAAAAAATCCGTATGGATCAATTCTTTAGCAAATCTTTCACCTAAAGACCTGTCGATCTCCGGATGACCATTATATTTCGATTTCTTTAGCATTGCCGCATATCCAGATCCTTTCGTATAATAGAACATTGAAGCCATACGATATATTCTGGCCTCTGATGTCATTTTCATAACTGGTGAGGCATTTGGAAGAATATGAAAATTTGTACGTGGCAACCGCCCCAGACAATGCAGACACATTATTTCCTCCCCCGACACCAGAGCTCTACCACAGACCTCACATGTCTTTGGAAAAATTATATCGACAAGGGCTTCCCACCACTGTCTGACGAAGCTCAGGTAACTTTTCATTTCCATGTGTATCGTGGTCAATAAATATCAGAATGACCGAGCTGCTCAGGCCAGACTCGTTCGTTGCGGATAATATCTGTAATCAATGAAGTTTCAAAACCTCTCGAAGCTACAGAGCGGAATAGTTTAGTGCGTCCATCATACGTATTACCCTCTGCTATGCGGGCTGCTTTCGCCCGCATCAGTGAAATCAATCCGTCACGATACTCAGAGTCATCAATTTCCGACAGGGCATCATATATTATATCGCGCGCTATTCGCTTCGACATCAGTCCGACCACTATTTTTCTTCTCCCCCATCTGTTATACCTCATCTTATCGCGCACGTACGCGGCTGCAAAACGACGGTTGTCATAAAAGCGTAATTTTAACAATCCCGACAGAATAGCCTCAATATCGTCGGGCGATATATTCCATCGTCGCAACTTATCTCTTAGTTCCCATTCACAGTGCTCCGAACGCGCACAAAGGTTTTCTAGACGAATGCGCGCGTTCTCGGGAGTAACAGTTTTTGGCTTTAAGGACATTAGGTATCAACTTTATATTATACTCCGACAAATTTTGCAATGAGTCCTAATCGGCCTCAATACATTACTAAATTAGTCATGAAAATTATTTTATATTATCTATGAGTAGACTTTCCGTATGATTTTATTCAAAGATGAAGGAATATGCGTGGCGAGCTACATGATTGAATATAGGAGGAAAAGTCGGCGGAAGGATTTTGTGGATGATATAAAGTCCTGTGATATATATTATACGTAATAATTTTCATGACTTACGTATAATACGTAAAACAGAGCGTAATCATCTATTTCCATGCAATCAGAAATCTCTCTTTCCCATAACTGTCTCTGACCAAATCCACATTCCCGAAACCTTTTCTTACAGCCAGATCACGAACTTCGGCAGCATAAACAGGGTTTATCTCACAATAAACCTTACCCGTATCAGTGAGATGCCCCAACGATATCCTGAAAATCGCATTATAAAACACAAGCGGATCATCATCAGGAACAAACAGAGCCAGATGTGGTTCATAGGCTAGTACATTCCTATCCATATCCGATTTTTCTTTTTCCGCTATATATGGAGGGTTACTGACAATCACATCATATTGTCCGGCTATCAAGCCGGAATTGTCCTTCAATATATCTGTCTTTAAGAAATTGACGTTGGCATGAAGCGATATAGCATTATCCTGAGCTACAGCAAGAGCCTTTGCGCTCACATCAACAGCTGTAACCTTACTGAAAGGCAAATTTCTGGCAAGAGCGATAGCGATACACCCGGTACCTGTACATAAATCAAGAACACCTTGATCTGATTTCTCCCTATAATCCTTCACGATATAATCTACAAGTTCGGCCGTTTCAGGACGTGGAATTAAAGTATCAGAAGTGACCTTGAATCTCATACCGTAAAACCAGGCATTGCCAAATATATATTGTATCGGTTCATGATCTAACAATCTCCTGACAACCGAATCAATCTGATGTATGATGAACGGACTTATCAGTTGATCTGCTTTGAGTGCCATGTCAACCCGATTCCATCCTTTCAGGTTCTCGAATATGATACCGACCATAGCTTTGGCCTCCCGGTCACCATATATGGGTGTCAGTGCTGACACTGTCTCATTTCTGACCTCATTGAGTTTTTTCTCACCGATCGGGTCTGCTTCATTCATGGCTTTTACTGCTTTTTTAAAGTTATCAACGAATCCTCTATAAAATCGCAAGGAGCCACCTGACCTATCACCTCATCCCATAACATTGGAGAAATGCCGTTTCCAGGCCTCTTTACAGTAATATTATCCTCTGAAAATAGTTCTCCCGCCTTTATATTTCTTGAGGCGACAATGCTCTTTCTCGCAACCTCAATGTTTGGACGTTCCGACGGGCTTACACTCTTCATCTCCACTCCAAGAGATGACTCTACATTTCTAATGGCTCCTACCATAGATTTAAGTTCATCAGTATCGAGCGATGCTTTATGATCAGGGCCAGGAAGTGATTTATCAAGAGTAAAATGTTTCTCTATCACTACAGCTCCAAGAGCCACAGCCGCAACAGGAATCTCAATGCCACAGGTATGATCGCTATAACCAACTCCTGCACATCCCAGACTACCGAGTGTATTCATCGCTTTAAGATTCACATCACGATAAGGAGTTGGATATTGGGTATTGCAATGCAGCAAGATAATATTTGAACGGGAAGTTCCTGAGGCTTCCAGAATCTTAACCGCAGCTTCAACCTCATAGAGTTCCGACATCCCGGTACTGAGAATCACTCTTCCATTCATAGCTCCTATCTTACGGAGATAGGGCAGATTTGTGATCTCACCAGATGGAATTTTCCAATAATCCATATTCAGCTCGGCCAGACAATCAATTGATACGAGATCAAATGGTGTTGACATAAAGCCGATACCGACTTCACGGCATAGAGCAGCCAGCGGAGCGTAGTCTCCCAATCTGAGGTGTATCCTACGACACATCTCAAGTTGACTTTCCTCTTCTCCTGTCGTTTTCTTCTGATACTCTGCCTTTGGAGCTATAGCAGATATCACAAGCTCGGGAACGGCTGTCTGAAACTTAATATAATCAGCACCGGCTTCTTTGGCCGCATAAATCATATTAACCGCTCTGTCATAATCACCATTGTGATTAACACCGGCCTCTGCGATTATTATTGTATGGGGTTGATCATTCATATCTGTAAAAACTCTCCCGCAAACATCGTCACGGTCTAAAGACTACATCTTCAAAATATCGGCACACTTTAACATCTGCCTGCCAATCATCACATATCCTTACCGTACCTTTCATCCAATCTTCAAGTACGAACCGAGGGATATCGGCACCGGCATATACCGCACATACCGCTCCCCCTCCCAGTCGCGGATTCACTTCCATAATCAGAATTCTGCCATCAGTTTTATCACGCATAAACTGAATGGTGACAGGCCCCCGCAGATTCAGATTTTCAAGAACATTGCTGCTCAGCAGTTCTATCTCCGAATCCCTGAGAGTTACGGTTGAAACAACTTCTCCCCCGGCGATTTCCAGGCGCCGGCGCGGTACAGTACAAACTATCTGACCATCCTGCGCAATATAACAATCAACCGTAAACTCATCTCTGTCTGCTATATATTCCTGAAAGATATAGCCATTCATTTCACCACGGTTACATATGGCTTCATATTCATCATGTTCGAGAATCTTAAGACCACGTGACGCAGAACCAAATTGCGGCTTTGCTATTATATCACCTTTAATCTTAACTTTGGCCGCATTTGCCGGAGCAGGTATGCCTATAGCTGAGAATACTTCATCTGCTTTTATCTTATCGAACATAAGGGCTGCGCAGGTATGATCCTGTAAGGGCGTCCACACTTGCGGATCTGAAGCGCAATATTTTGCCGCAACTTCAACTGCCGGATCGACAAACGGTATAATTATATCAATCCGGTTCTCACTGACAACATCGTGCAGATCTGACATCAGATCCGGATCAGTCCATCGCCGGCCGACTATTACATTTGCAACCTCAGATACAGGGACCTCCTTAGACAACTCGTAAGAAAACAGAACGACTTCAAGCCCAAGTTTGCGGCCGGCTTCGATAAAAAGCCGCCCCATTGCTACACGCTTTGCTCCACCCAAAAATAAGATATTCACTACCCGTCGCATAATTTTATTGTTTAAGTCGCCGGAAACTGTGATCCGGTGTGGTAATTTCTGTCAGTGAAACGTCCTATCTGTTATATATGTTCGCTTTATAACGGTCAAGATTACGTTTGTCCGCAAACCATTCGATCGTCCTTTCAAGTCCATCATGAAGAGAAACTACAGGCCTCCAATCTGTAAGTGAACAGATCTTACGGTTATCTCCGCGCAACCGAAACACCTCGCTTTTTCCTGGCCGTAACCGCTGGGGATCAACAACGTAATTGACATCACTATTCATTATCTCTGCAATCATACGCAGCGTTTCCTCCATAGAGACCTCTTTACCAGTGGCTATATTTATCTCTTCTCCTTCAATATTTTCCGCCATAGCAAGTGCCATAAACCCATGACATGTATCGGTCACATAGTTAAAATCGCGTGTAGGGGAAAGATCACCAACCTTAATTTCAGATACCCCTGACGCAATCTGCGAAATGATTGTCGGGATTATGGCTCTGGCACTCTGGCGGGGGCCATACGTATTGAACGGGCGAGCTATCACAACCGGCAATCCGAATGCATTGAAGAAACTTTTAGCAATTGCATCCGCACCAATCTTTGTAGCCGAATAGGGAGACTGAGGTTGTCTTGGATGCAATTCATCAATAGGGACATATTGCGCCGTACCGTAAACCTCGGATGTAGATGTGACGATTATGCGTTCTATTCCCTTATCCCTCGCAGCCTGACACATATTGAGCGTACCGGTTATATTTGTATCGACATAACTTTCCGGCGCCACATAGCTGTATGGGATGGCAATTAGAGCTGCGAGATGAAAAATTGTATCTACTCCTTCAGAAATGTGACGGCAAAACGCCGCATCCCGCACATCACCGCATACCACCTCAAGCTGTGGATGACTGTTTCCCTCAAGCCATCCCCAGTTATTGAATGAATTATATTGCGACAGCGCACGCACCTCTATTCCATGTGTCAGCAGCAAATCGACAAGATGCGATCCGATAAAACCATCTGCGCCCGTCACTAATGCTTTTTTTATAATACGTGCCATTCAGCTTTGCTTTTTTATAGTATACGTATAAACATGTCCATCCGCATCGGTATATTGCAGCACGGCTTCCCTGCCCGGTGCCTTTATGATAGACAACGGAGTTTCGGAACCATAAGGGAAATGCAACTCTTCAAATGCATGATATTGGTATCCTTCAGTATCGCTGTTATCGCTGTATGCAAACTTAAGATAAAGTGTTCCATCAGCCTCACGCCACGTTCCGAACCGTTTCTCAACGGTGTGCATTCCCGGAGAGTCAACTGGTACTCTCGTCAAGAAAATGACCTCACTCTGAAAGGCCCAGAAGATGTTATTTTCATACTCCACCTCCGGATTTCCGTCAACCATAATAGACTCAAGATGCCAGGTTCCGAACCAAGGTCCGATGTCTCCATTGTTACGTGTGCAGGATGTCAAAACCGCAAGGAGCATCGTCACAAAGAAAAACTTCGCACCTCCCGATTCAATTATACGACGAACTGACAAATATGTATTGTGTGAACTCATGTAATAACTTATTTTTCATAAATTGAACGAACCGGCATAGCGTAGTGTGATACATGCGCCTGTATTATTCCCCAAAAGTGTACCGTGGTCAAAAGCAAACTGACCTTTTAAGCTCAGTCCTCTGACCGACGGAACTTTCCATTCCGCCTCAAACAACATCGAAGTTGAAGTCGCAGGAACTATCAGAGGTATCGATCCATTCCCCCAACTTTTGCGATAGCTGCCCAATACCCTGTAACCTAATTCCTTGGATATATATCCATCAATACCTACATGAAAACCTCGCATGCGGTTATAGAGAAACATCATCATGCCATCAGTATTATATATGGGCGAAACCATAAATGGGGTACCGATCGCCATTCCATAATTGGCATACGGATTATATTCGTGATTATTATAATAGTCGTCCGCGCCTTCCCCACGTGCGGTGATATCAACTCCCGGATAATCATCCGGATCCCAATGCATGGGTCCGGACTGGTTCGTAAAATCGATATATTCCAATACTACACCTCTGACAGGAGAGTTTACTGACGAAACGAATTCCACTCCCCAGATACCATCCCAACCGTTCAGGAATCCGATACCTGAGCCATCCTCATATGGCTTTTGAAAGTAAGCGTTAACTGTATATCGGTCAGATATACGATATCTGAACTTTACATCCCACGACCCGAGAGTACTACCGGTATAGTAGTCCAGCCCTCCGTCTGTCGGCAAAAGCATTTTAAAAAACTGCCGGATGCCTCTGGAAAAACGATATTGTTTTGTCAGCACCCCCGCGGTATACCATACGGTTTGTCCACCAAAAGAAGCTCCGACCTGCATACCGAAGGTAACCGACAGGGGCATCGTCGGTTTTGTGCGGAAATAACACCGTTTATATGTATAGAGCGCTCCCTGATTCAAATGATAGTCCAGATAGTTGTAATGTTCACGCATCCACTTGTTATCGGTATATTTTCCATATGATATTTCACCCTGAATCTGCAACCACCCGTTTGTAAATGGAATATTCTGAAAATCAATAAAACCAATACGCACTTCAGGTATGGGACGTGAATTCCCACTCTCCACAAGATCCCCGCTTGAAAGACTTTGATTGAGTAGTGCGGAACCATGTTCCTTAAGACCGGCCGTAAGGAATACCCCTCTGTATTTCACCTCGCCGTATAATTGCTGAATCCATGCTCTGGATGGATGACGAGCGATTTCAGTCGCTCCATCTCCAGTATACTGAAGATAGTCTGTAGAACTTCCCCAACCACCGATCAGGTCAATTCCATATCCGTAACTGAACCGACGGTTGAGATTCCAATCGTGCTTCAATACACCTCGGATTAAAGCATCTGATTTTTGAGTCACAATGCCATGATGGTTAGAGGATATGTAATAAGGAGCAAAACTACCGCCACCGGCATTGACTATTGCATCTGCCGTGTAGTCTACTTCATGCTCGGCATGAATCCTCGACACAGACAAAACAAACATGGCTGCCAGCAGGAATCTCCTGAATGTGGGGAAGTAATTATTCATGATTTTCTTCAGTATTCTGAGGTATTACAGGCGAAGAGCTAACGAGGGATCATCAATTGCTTGATAAGTAGCGACATGCCTCTGAATTTTTTCTTCAAATATTTCTGAGATAGTAAGGAATATACCGGTCTCCTCTACATCTCCGAATTCATCGTTAATAGATGTTCCGAAAATTTTCATTGTAGGCGAAAGACTCATATATGCGTTTACCAACGGAGGAATATTTATCCCGTGCTCTCGCACAAAAGCGTTGAGTATCCTGTAATCTTCCTTGAAGCTATTTCCCGGAAGCAATCGGGCAAACCGCTCTGAATCATCCGGCATCTCTATAGGATGGAATGGGCGTACCAGACAGTCATTATCAGGAAAATGTTTGTTGAGGAAATACAACAGTAAATTACGACATTCCCTGTCGTAACTCGGATACATTGTGAATTTACCGAATAGATATTTTATCTCCGGGTGAACAACAGTGAGGGCACCAAGACCGTCCCATAGATTATCAAGTGTAAATATTGCTTTAGAACCGGCTTTCGACGACTGATACTCCAGGCGTACAAACGATCTGCCCAATTCAATTGTCTGCGGTAAATATTGTGTCATGAATTCGGGTGAAAACCTGAACATATGTGACGTCGCTATTCTGGGAGAGCCATCCGCCTCTATCTTGATATCCTTTCCAAGAATATATCTGTATCCTCCCATTATGATCCTTTCATCCTGATTCCAGACAATCAGTTGTTTACACGGAGGTGACATAAGATCATAACTATCAATATCACATTCCTTCCCGGTTCCTCCACCTGCGGTTCGGAATGCTATCTCGCGAAGCCTGCCGATTTCACGCATTACATTAGGCGCAGTATGGGCATCTACGACATATATGTCATTATGACCTTTATTAGTCTTACGCAGAAAACACTCGGGCCGCAGCTCTGCTTCTATAGCTTCAACAGGAACAGGATCTATGATTCTTTGAGACTTATCTGACATTTTGTAACTAATTTCTTAATTAGAATTTCATTATGTATCAATCGGAACATGACATATCCAGTCCTTCCATTCCAAGCTGATACACATATTCACGAAGATTATCGGCTACCGTCTGGGCATTCCTTGCACTACCCAGATCCGTATATTTTTTCACCTTCCCCACTGATATTACAAATGTCTGTCCTTCCGAGTAAAAGATTTCACGAGGCAAAAGTATCATCTCTATATTGAATTTTAATCCAAGCCGCTTACGGATATAGGCTTTACGATAGAAATCCATGGAATTTGTACCGCTAAAAAACAGCGGCACTATATCACGACGATACTGCGTAGCCTTGTTGACAAAGGTTCTGTGCCACTTCAGATCGGCAATGACTTTTCTTTTTTCTCCATTCTGTACTTCTGTCTGATAACGCGACACCAGCCCGGCAGGAAATATTATAATCGGATCTTCCCCCGCAAAAGCTTCTTCTATACGTATTGCACTTCCACGATTCTGGGTCCCGAATTTATTGATTGGCAGAAAAACATTCTCGAGGGGTTTCACCGCCATAAGAAGATCATTGACAATGAACCACACCTGTCCGCCGTAAAAATTTCTCACAAATTCAATAAGTGCAAGACCATCTAAGCCTCCAAGCGGATGATTGCAAGCGAAAATCACCCTTCGGTCTGAAGGGAGCCGCTCGGAGAATCTCACTTTAATTTTTATATCGAGAGATTCGAGAATTCCACGACAGAAATCAGCCCCTGTTTTCCCGGCATTGGATTCAAGAAGCGCATTTAGCTTATCCTGCCGAATAATCTTCTCAATTCTATTTATCAATACATCAGGTATGAAACGACTTAAACGGGGTATACGATCACGTATAACCCGCCCGACATCTATTTTGATTACTTCCGGCTGTGACATAATACTCATTGCGGCCCCTTCCCTCTTGCAAAATTAGCAATTTTTTTCTTTTTGTCACATCAATGCCGCATTAAACTTCATACGCCATATTGAAGATCCCGCATTTCACATTACCGACATTGAAATTATGTCCTAATTCTGTATCTTTGCACTGTAAAACTTCATAGCTCATGAAAGGCAATATTACCGACAGGTTAACGCATACGCTTTCACTTATCGAAGCCACTATAAAATCCCTGATAAAAACAGCAGTTACGGGTTGCGGAAGTAAAATTTCACAACAGACAGGCGTCGGCGACCTGATTATTCTTGGAAACGGACCGTCCCTTTCAAAAAATTTGGAAGAAGATATTTCAATTCTTCAATCAGCTGATACCCTTGCTGTTAATTTCGCTGCCAATACAAAGGTATTCAGCCGGTTAAAACCGAAATATTATGTACTTGCCGACCCACATTTTTTCAGTGCGGGAAAAGACGAAAATGTAATCCGCCTTATGGAAAATCTGGCATTGACAACATGGAATATGACACTTTTCGTACCGGTCGGATCCGCGGTACCGGTTTCCATACGTTCCAACCGGAACATATCTGTGGTTACTTTTGCTATGACTTGGTTTGAGAGTTTCAGTGCTATTGAGAATTTCGCCTTTTCACGAGGGTGGGGAATGCCGCGCCCACGCAATGTTCTCATCCCCTCAATAATGCTGGGACTACGACTTGGATATAAGAATATATACATTATCGGCGCGGACCATACCTGGACCACAACTCTATCCGTAGACGAAGAGAACCATGTCGTCAGTGTGCAGCCACATTTCTATACCGATGATGATAAAGAAAGAAAACGCGTGATATCCATATACCGCGATATCAAGCTACATGAGATACTTGAAAGTTTCAGCATTGCATTCAAGTCGTATCACCGAATCAAAAAATATGCTGATCATATAGGGGCAAATGTGTATAATTCCACTCCGGGTTCATTCATCGACGCTTTCGAACGCAAGCCACTACCGTCATATAAATCAGATACAATTTAACGTCCTTCCGAAATGGCCGATACATATTATACTATAGCCTCTCCTGGAGAAGGTGCATTCCGTGAGAAAATGAGTAAATTTCTGTCCTTCGCCCATCATGTCACGACCTCCGACGAAGCCAAATCCCTCATCAAGGAATATGCGAACAAATATTGCGATGCGCGCCATGTATGCTGGGCATATATGATTGGTCCTCAGCACACGGAATATCAGAGCAACGACAATGGGGAACCTTCGGGAACAGCCGGGAAACCGATTCTCGGTCAGATTAATTCATTCAATCTGACCGATGTTGTAGTAATTGTCGTAAGATATTTCGGGGGAATAAAACTCGGAACTTCCGGACTGATATCCGCTTATCGCGAAGCAGCCCGCGAAGCTCTGGCCTCAGCTCCTGTTATGGAATGCCATGAGCAACGCGAACTGGCCTTTACATTTCCTTACCTTGCTATGAACGAAGTGATGCGTACTATTAAAAGCTATGATCTTAAAATCATCGAACAGATATTCGATAATTCATGTTCCATGAAAATTTCAATCCGTGCGGATCAATCTGACTCCATTCGCGGACGGTTAGAAGATATATCCGGTGTGACATTCCGGGAGTAAGCAACATTGATACCTGAAAAGGTAACATGATAACCCACCTAACGATCAAAGAACGGATTCTTTGATGAAGCGCTCAACGGAATGCAATAATACTGACTGCATCCGTCAAGCAGATTCAGTCGCTCGGCTGCCATTCCGGCGGAGAACATCACACGGCAATCGATACGCATATCAGCTGCTGTTGAAACAACTGAACCGATAGCAATACCGACATCTACACAGTTTATCGCGCATGGAACATTTTCCGGTTTTTCCACACATGATTTATATCCGCAATGGGCACAGTTTAGTCCCATGACCTGAGATCTTGTCGCAATCACAACTATTGCATCAGATTTCAATATATTTGCGGCATCACGCTGATAAACAGGCCGTCCCGTATCGGTATACAGTTCAAGCATTGCTTCTGACAGACGGCGGATATCACCGTCTGTCAGAATACAACACTCTATGATATCTGTTCCTTTAGCTTTTGGCGCCGTACGTGCCGCCGTGAGCATCTGACGCCCAGCTGCAATCACACGATCACGCCTGTCGTTACGTTCATCTACTATCATCCGAACGGTTTTGAATCAATCCACAATCAGCATTGTATCACCATATGCTCCAAACTGATACCCCTCTGCAATAGCTTCTTCATATGCACGCATTACAAGCTGATAGCCACCGAATGCAGTCACCATCATAAGCATCGTGGAATAAGGCATATGGAATCCTGTAAAAAGAGCTGTAGTCACTGTGAAATCATACGGCGGGAAAATGAACTTGTTGGTCCAACCCGTATAGGTTTTCATGTGTCCCCCCATACTCACGGCACTTGCAATCCCACGAAGAGTCGAAGTACCTACGGCACAAACCTGTTTACCGTTATCTTTGGCATGATTCACCATATCGACGAGCTTCTGATCCACGCTCATATCTTCTGAGTCCATGCGATGTTTTGTCAGGTCTTCCACATCAATTTCACGGAACGCTCCGAGACCGCTGTGAACTGTCAGAAATCCCTGTTCCACACCTCTTATCTCAAGACGTTTCAGAACCTCGCGCGAGAAGTGCATACCTGCAGCAGGAGCCACTACCGCACCTTCGTTTTTCGCAAAGATGGTCTGATACATCTCTGCATCTTCCGGAGATGCCTCACGTTTTATATATTCAGGCAGAGGCGTAGAACCGAGCTTGAAAAGGTTCGCTTTGAATTCCTCGTGACTGCCATCGTATAGAAAACGGAGTGTACGCCCGCGGGAAGTTGTATTGTCAATCACTTCAGCAACCATCGATTCATCCTCACCGAAATAAAGCTTGTTGCCGATGCGAATCTTACGGGCAGGTTCCACCAGAACATCCCATAACTTATGTTCCGCATTGAGCTCGCGCAACAGGAACACTTCGATTTTGGCGCCCGTTTTCTCCTTGTTGCCATACAGACGTGCGGGGAACACCTGAGTGTCATTGAACACCATTACGTCACCTTCATCGAAATAGTTTATGATATCTTTAAAAACCTTATGTTCGATTTCACCTGTCTTACGATGAACTACCATCATTCTGCATTCATCACGGTTTTCAGGCGGATTCTGGGCAATAAGCTCTTCCGGTAACTTAAATTTGAATTGGGATAGCTTCATTTCGTTGTCCGTTGTTATTTTTGAGTAGTATAAATTAATCAATATAAGAGATATCTGATGATAAGAGATATCTGATGCAACTGAACCGATGTCAGGATGAGCTACGACACTCTCTCATGCCAAGGTTTTATATCAGCTTCTTCCTTACGCCTCACAGATGGTTCAAAGTCTATCGGCGGAACTTCGAGCCAAGCTCCATCTTCATCCATTATATACATCGGTGACTTTGACAACAGGCTGTCTATTTCTGAGATTGATATCGACTTTTCCAACGTAGAATCTCCGACAGCTTCTCTTCGCAAAGATATAAGATGAGCTCCCGAACCAAGGGCGAGCCCTATATCACGGGCAAGCGCGCGTATGTACGTACCTTTCGAGCATACTACGCGTATTTTAATCACTGTCGGAGAATAATCCAACAGGTCTATAGCATCGATCTGTAACGTCTTAGCTTTTAATTCCACCTCCTCACCATTTCTCGCTTTTTTATATGCGCGATGACCGTCGACTTTAACAGCCGAATATACCGGTGGAATCTGCTGAATAGTACCTCTGAAATGACACAATACCTCTTCAACAGCTTTCCGATCTATATGATCGGTGGGATAAGTCGCATCAACGGGTGTCTCAAGATCAAATGAAGGCGTGGTCGCACCAAGTGCGATCTCAGCCACATAGGTTTTCACACCTGCCTGTAGCTCGTCGATACGTTTAGTCGCTTTTCCTGTACAAACTACCATCACTCCTGTTGCCAAAGGATCCAAAGTTCCGGCATGACCGACCTTCAGTTTTCTGATTCCTATGGTACGCAACCGACTTGACAGCAGTGACCGTACTTTCTTAACTACGTGAAACGACGACCAGCCATATGGCTTATCTATTATCAGAATGTCACCCTCTAAAGGAAGAAATCTCATTACTATTTTGACCGATGATATTCGATTTTACCAACAGATGCAGAGTATACCTACTGCAACACAATATAGAGCGAACCACACAAGTTTACCGCGTGATACAAGATCTATCATCCATTTGCATGCCATGCAACCGACTAAAAAGGAGGCCACGAACCCTACCGCCATCGGCAATAGCCCTACGGCAATCTGTTCATCGCCCGGAGCGGCTTTCAATATCTTTATAAAATCAAGAAAAGCCTCCCCTAAAATCGGTATTATAACCATAAAGAAAGAGAACTGCGCAACCTGAATCCGTTTGTCGCCAAGAATAATACCGGTAGCAATAGTGGTACCCGAACGACTGAGACCGGGAAGAACAGCTATAGCCTGGCCTATTCCTATCACAAGAGCATCGCTCCAGGATATATCCCTTCCCGCAGAGGGTCCCTTACGGAAATCCTTTTCTCGGAACAGATGTGCGAAAGTCAGAAGTGCCGCTGTGATACACAGACATATACCCACTACTATGAGATTATTACCTCCATCTTCCGAAACTCCGAAAAAACTCTCTACCTGTTTCTTGAAACACAGTCCCACTATACCCACCGGTACGCATGACAGAATAATTTTCCATACATAGGTTGTATTTTCATCGCGCTTCAGGGTAAAGAACGATGAACACAGAGGCATGAACCGCTTCCACAACACTACTATCGTAGAAAGAACTGTCGCCACATGAAGCACAAGATCGAACTGCAGCGAATCTGCTCCGGAGAGATTTAGTCCCAGAATTTTACTGCAAATCTCAAGATGTCCGCTTGAACTTATAGGTAAATACTCCGCTAACCCCTGAACGATTCCCAAAATTAATGCATCTAACCAATCCATATAAAATATAAGTCTGCAAGTTATGACGTGCTACTATAAGAGTAGGAGACCGGTCTATCGTTTTGATTCACGTGGGCGCAATATAATGGATATGCCCATTGCAACGAAACCTATAAAGGCGAGCGTCGGCCCAACAACTATACGTCGTGTACTGAAGATATCCGGATTGAATTCATCGGTAGAGCCTCCCCCCAACATCAAGAGAAACCCTATAATAATAACAGCTCCGGATATTGTCATCCATATGAAATTATTACGGCACAGAGGGAATTCTGCATTTGTTTCTTTTTCCAGTCCGGCTGATTTATCTTTTACCGGAGTATCATGCAAACTTTTCGATAGTTTTGCCATATAACATTATATATTAATCAGATATATCAAATATAGACGATTAGAACTATGACGGATATGATACATGATTATCCGAACATTTCATCATAATTCTTACGCAGATAGCGATTCGTTGCAAAAAAGGCAGCTATCACACATATTATCACACCTATACAAACCATACCGGCAGATATGACTCCCACAGACTGCCACGGAAGATATAGGGTAACATATATTTCCTCCCAACTTGACGCCCATCCCACAAGCCCGACAAGCAAACCGGTAGCAAGTAGCCCTGCTATAATACCTTGCCAGAAATTTATCCACAAAAACGGTCGCCGTATAAAGGCACCGGTCGCGCCTACAAGCTTCATAGTGTGAATAAGGAAGCGGCGGGAATACACTGTCAGACGCACTGTATTGTTTATGAGTACGAAAGAAATCAGTAATAATGCACCGGCTATAACCAGAAGAATCAGGTTCAGCAGACGGGCATTCCTGTTAAGACTGCCAATCATCTCCGTATTTGCGGTTGCTTCCTCCACTTCAGGCATAGCCTCCCATACAGCAGTCAGAGAGAGTATGCTGTCAACATTGGCATAATCCTCGCGCATATTGATCTCAATCATCGGAGCATACGGATTTACGCCCAGAAGATCAATAAGATCCGAACCATCTCCATTCGTTTCCTGCGCCATTACATCATCAGCCGATAAGTATTTATAGCCCGAGACATACGGAGCTGACTCACATATATTTTTCAGAGATTCTATTTCAGAGACACTTATACTGTCGGACAATACCACGGTAAATCCCATTTTTTCTTTAATCTGCCGATTAATACCGTGGAATGTGATATTAATTGCACCGACTAACCCCAGAATGAAGAGTACAAGCATCACACTGATTGTAGAGGTAACATAATCCCCCCATCCAGCTAATCGGCTGCGTTTTCTTTCGTTCATTTATCCTTCGATATACATATGAAACCTGGCGGCGGCGGTATGATGCCCGTAAACTCTACAAGGATCCGGACCAACCGACCATATGAGTACAAAATTACAACACCAGGCTCCCTATGTCAAGATTTTTAACAACTTTTTTGCTTTTATGGCTCTTAAGCCTATCCATTTCTATTGTTCAATCAACGAGTTCACACAACAAAGTCGCAGAAGAACTGTCAACCACCCTTACTATAATCTTATCGCCGACTCTGAACTGCCCCGAAGGAAATACTGCCGCTTTATTCTGGGAAGTCCTTCCCATCCATTGTTTGGAGCTACGTTTGGAGACACCTTCAACCAATACCTCGAATTCCTTACCTACGTCAGCGGCATTCGACTGTGCCGACAAAGTGTTCTGCAAGGCAATCATTCTATTCAGACGGTCAATCTTCACATCTTCCGGTATATTGTCCGGCATTGTACGTGCAGCAAGCGTTCCGGGACGTTCGGAATATTTGAACATAAACGCTGAATCAAAGCGGGCCTCACGCATAAGACTAAGCGTTTCCTGGAAGTCTTCCTCTGTTTCATTATGGAAACCGGTGAACAGATCAGTCGATATTCCACAATCAGGAATAGCCGCACGGATAGCCCGGATGCGGTCCAGATACCATTCGCGGGTATATTTACGGTTCATTAATTTCAGCACTGCATTGCTCCCCGACTGAACAGGAAGATGAATATGCCGGCATATATTCGGATATTTTGCAATCACTCGGATTGTCTCGTCGCTCATATCCTTCGGATGCGAAGTAGTGAATCGAACCCGCATTTCAGGAGCGGCTTCAGCTACGATCGCAAGAAGATCCGGGAAATCAACCGCTCCCCTGACCGGATCATTGAAATGGTAGCTGTTGACGTTCTGACCGAGCAATGTGACCTCTTTGAATCCTTTCCTGACTAGATCGGCAACCTCCGAAAGGATACTGTTCACTTCGCGGCTACGTTCACGACCGCGAGTATAGGGAACAATACAATATGAGCAGAAATTATTGCATCCACGCATTATGCTTACAAATCCGCTCACTCGATTGCCACCTATGCGGCTCGGTATCACTTCACGATAAGTTTCGGTGGTGCTGAGATCAATATTAATGGCTTTCTGACCGGCCTCTACAGAGGCAAAAAGATTCGGAAGATTCATATACGCATCTGGACCTGCCACGAGATCAACTCCATGCTCATTTATCAGGGCATCCTTTACCCGCTCAGCCATACACCCTATTACGCCTACAATAAGACGTTTACGATCTTTTCTCCGACGAAGGGACGCGAAATATCGCAGACGCGAAAAAACTTTCTGCTCCGCATTGTCACGTATGGAACATGTATTGAGCAATACAGCATCAGCCTCTTCAACTTTATCAGCATGCTCATATCCTGCCGTTTCCATTATAGATGCGACCACCTCGCTGTCTGCGACATTCATCTGACAGCCATATGTCTCTATATATAACTTTTTCGCGGAAAAATTATATTGATCTTCTACTGAGGCACATGATATTGCCTCAGTCTTATATTTAGATTTCTCCATACCAGGTATTCGTTCACTCACAGATGTTTTTACGCCGTTACACATATAGATGTGCTGAAAAACATGCACTCAAAATTTGTCAGATGGCGGCAAAAACTCTAATTTTGCACAAAATTAGTAAAACAGCCCCGTTCTCACAAACTCCCGCTTCATATTTTTGGAGCCCGAGACATGGAGGCAGGGTATGCTTATCGCAATCTTATCACCTTAAAATTTGCTATGGCTTATAATTTTATCACCGCGAAAGAAGCGGCTGAGATGATTAACAATGGCGACACTATAGGACTTTCAGGCTTTACAGCTCCGGGAGTTTCCAAGGCTATTCTGGAAGAAGTCGCCCACAAAGCTGCCGCTGAACACGAGCAGGGGCGTGAGTTCAAAGTAAACATATTCACCGGCGCGTCGACGAACGACCACGTAGACGGTATTCTTGCTCGCAACAACGCTATCAATATGCGTGCCCCCTATCAGAACACACCTGATTTGCGTAAGCGCATCAATTCACATGACGCCCACTATTTTGACCGCCATCTGTCAGAAATGGCTCAAGAGACACGCTATGGATTTTACGGCGACATCGATGTTGCCGTGATAGAAGCTGCCGCGATATCAGAAGACGGTGAGGTACTGCTCGGATGCGGATTGGGAAATATACCTACTTATGCTCCCAAAGCCAAACATATATTTATCGAGCTTAACGAGGCTCTCCCCCAGTCGCTCCTCGGCATGCACGATATATACGTGCCAGCAGACCCCCCTTATCGTCGTGAAATACCGATCTTCAGCCCCAGCGACCGCATCGGACGGCCAACCCTGAAAATAGATCCGTCGAAAGTACGCGGCATAGTACGCACCAACATGCTCGACGGTGTAAAACCGTTTACCAAACCGGATGCTGTCTCTGAAAAGATCGGTGCCAACGTCGTGCAGTTCCTTATTAGCGAATACCGCAAGGGACGTATTCCTAAAGAATTCCTGCCTCTTCAGAGCGGTGTGGGCAATGTTGCCAATGCCGTACTCAATTACCTGTGCATGGACAAGGAACTACCCAATTTCATGATGTACACCGAGGTTGTTCAGGATTCGGTTCTGGAACTTCTGAGAGCTGGAAAATGTACGTTCGCCAGCACTTGCTCCATGACATTCTCTGACGAAGTGGAGCGCCAGCTTTTTGCTGATCTGGAATTTTTCCATGACAAGATTCTGATGCGACCCGCCGAAATATCCAACAATCCCGAGATTATCAGAAGATTGGGAGTTATAGCAATGAATACCGCCCTCGAAGCTGATATATTCGGATGCGTGAACTCCACTCATGTACTCGGTACGCGTATGATGAATGGAATCGGTGGATCAGGCGATTTCACCCGCAATGCATACATCTCGATATTCTCATGCCCCTCGGTAACGAAAGAAGGATTGATAAGCAACATCGTTCCGATGGTTTCGCATGCAGACCATAGCGAACATTCGGTCGATATTCTGATTACCGATCAAGGTATAGCCGATCTCCGCGCTAAAGACCCGCTGCAGCGCGCTCACGAAATTATCGAGAATTGCGCCCATCCGGACTACCGCCCCTTGCTTCGCGATTATCTGAAACTCGCCAAGGGAGGCCAGACGCCCGCAACCCTCCATGCAGCATACGCTTTCCATACCGAATTTGCCAATTCGGGCAATATGCGAAACGTAGATTTCTCGAAATTCGCATAATATTTTACAGATTTTTCATACGCGTATATCCACTCTGTAATAAGTCTTATATACAGACATACATTTTTA
>JAAVFL010000013.1 GCA_014800795.1 Bacteroidales bacterium
ACGCTTTCCAGCCCGTAGGGCACGGTAGAAGTTCCGGTAGCCGGAATAAACGCGGCATATGGCGAATTGTCGGCATGTGAGCTCGAGGGAGTAAGATTTACGTAAAACGAACGGTAACAATTGAGGTCGTCAGATATCTGCTCGTTCATCCAATAGCGCCCGTTGCGTGCCGGTGTCCAGTCAATAAGTTCGGTAACACGCTTCAATTCAGCAACAAGCTCGGGGGTTTCCGTGGATGTCACCTCTATACCTACCATTTTACCATTCTTCAGAACTATTCCATGTATTACAGCCGACCGATGCCGTTCCTTCTTCCAAGCCTCTTTCGGATATCGGAAATGTTTGGCAAAGTGACCATTAAGGTCATTCTTATAAGGTGGCTTGTCAGCGGTGAAATAGACATGTCCGTTGATTTCTATTCCTGTGCTTTTTATGGAGTCTACATAAGCTTTGAAGGCAAGTTGTTTTCGCTTCTCAGATTCTTGTGTTCTTTTTGTAATCCGCTCATAATTGACGATAAAATGCTTTACCTTACGTTCGATATATACACGATCCTCTCGAGTGAAAGTTTTTTTGCTTAAACTTACCGAAGCCTCATAGTAGCCTCTGATGGAAGGAATATCTTTCTCAAGAGGTACAGTCTCACCTGGAATCCCCCTTGCAAGCAACTCCTCGATAGTGAAATCATCAAGCCAATCCTCAAGTTCTTCCTGAGTATTATCCGCATAGCATATGGCGCAGCCAAGCACCACCGCTCCAACGCATAGTAATATTCGAATTATTTTTTTCATATCTGTTGCGTATAATTGCTGAAAACGTTACCGACCTCTGGTCGCCCTGCTCCAGCAGAAAATCACCAATTAACAATTACTAATTGCTCTTGAGCCACTTGATGGGGAACACCTTCTCGGCAGCGCGACGGCGCTCGTAGAAGGCGCGGCATCCCTCCTCGTCGGTACCCTGCGGAGGTACGAGGCATGCCAGCGATTCGATCACCCCCTTGCGGTCGGCCAGCGCCGCGGCGTTCCGATCGTAGTTCTTCTCAAGCTTCGCCAGATAGCTCTTCAGCTGCTTGCTCGCCTCGCCGCTGTTTGTACTGGCGATATAGTTGCGTAAGCCCTCCTCACCTTCTCTTAGCCATAACGCAAAAGCCATTGTGCCATACATGTTGAGCACATCCTTGCCCTTTGCATCTTTTTGATAACCGGTCAAACCTTTAAACTCAGCGCTGTTTATGAGGCTGGCAAGCTGGGGAATCTGTGCGCCGCGCGAAACTCCAACCCGGTCATATGAATAACTTACTCGTGCGGTGAGTTCTTCAATATCCATGGTGCTGGTTACGCGATCCCACGTATTGGTGTTGTTGTCAAAGTATCTGCCCAATATATCTCCTGCCATATTCTTTTTCAGACGTTCGGCGCGCTCCCTCGCGTCAAGCTTTGCTTTCATTGTAGTCTTAGGAGTTATGTAACCGTCAATAAGTCGTTCTTTGACAAGCAGTATTGAAGCCACGAGCAATGAATCCGTGTCTGCCGATGAAATATATTCATGCTGAAGGGCATGCAATATGTTAATCCATACATCGGTAGCTCCCCGGTAAGTCGGCTCAAACCGGGGCATGTCATTCTTGTCAGTCCATGTATTCGCCTGATGGTAATTTTCAATGGTATGTCTCATTACAGCAGTGGCTTCGGGGTTGCGTTTATCGCTCATAAGCGCTTGCGCATAGAATACAGGGATTGGAGCATACGTATTGAACATTTCCGAGCTTTCTTTCAGTTGCGCCAAGTCTGAATCGGATAGGGGTGTGATCTTGTCGCTACTTGAATGCTGCGCTATCATGCGCAATGTTTTTTCAAACTGATTGCGCCAGCCGGTCGGAACAGTGTAGTTCTGTTTTACAACATCAGTCTGAAGGGGAAAATAGAACCGCACGAATGCGTTTACCGCCTGACCGTCTTTCCATGCCGGGAACCATTCGGTTTTAGCAAGTGTATTACCTATTTCCGCTATAAGAGCTTCCGGAATTTCTTCTTCACTATTTACCATAAAATCCAGCACTTTACCCTTAGTTCCGATAAGAGCTATTACAGGGAGTTTCTCAAACTTATGGGTTGCCCATACCTCTTTAGGATATGTGAAATTCCTTTCCACGAATTTTGGAAAAGCAGTTTCGATACTGCCGGGATATAATGGTGCCTCATCCGGATTCTCGCAGACATCCCAATTCTTGGCGGCAGCGGGAGCCACCGCCAGAATCGCAGCTATCCACAACGTCAGGATATTTAAGTATTTCTTCATGGATATTTTTGCTTTGAAGCTTTTCTCGTCGAGTTTGGTTCTGTCCATGATTGTGTTGTTTTTAGTTTTGTCAGTAATGTGGTTGATGGGATTAGCAGTTGGCAGCCGGGTTTAGCGGTCAGCAAGCTTTCTTTTGTGGTAGGATAGCGATTTATCGGGGAGACATATCGCATTAGGAGCGACAGGTGATGGATACCTGTTTAAACGTAGCGTTTACCCGTGGTAAGGGGTAATTAGGGTAGTAAAACTAATAAAGAATAATCGTATTAGTTTGTAGGTCTTATTTCCGCCAGAGCGAAATCATATTGTTTTTCAATTCGGTCGCAAGTTACCGATGTTTTTTATAATTGCAAAACAACATTAATACAATTAACATTTTTTGTCATAAATTCGGTTCCACGAATAAAGCAGTTTATCGGCAGCAAAGAGGCAGTTTCCGGACTGAAAGGCCCGGCTCTCACAAGCAGTATGTCATATGACCTTCTCAGGCAGTTGTCACATCATTTAATTATGCAATCTCCTCGCAAGTATTACTGTCCCCAACCCGGCAAGCCCTCCCGCAAGTGCGAGTTCAGCAGGAACAAGCCCCTCCATTGTCATGTCCACATATTGGCCAAGCGCATGAAAGTCGGGAATCTGCGGCATGCGTTGTCCGAAAAAATATTGATGTATTGATTTGATAATCCAATCGTGCATGGCCGACCTTTTGTCAGGATAAAGGTCTCGCGGGGCTACCGAATCCTCACTCGTAGATTCTCCTGCTTTACTCCAAAGTTCAGATATATTTTTCGTCATGCCATATACGGCGCGGTAGCTTTTCAGATAGTGGCGTATAGCTTTATTCCGCTCTTCTGACAGTTTACCGGCTGTCCGCTCGTTAAGCTGCCATTTGATGAAAGTGAGAATCAGTTCCTGAAGGTCGCGCCTGTCGACCGGAGCGGGACGGTCTTTAATGCGGTCGGCAAAATAGAGAAGCTCATTCCAGCTCGCCGACCACCGTTCGCGCATCATAGCCTCGACAAGCTGCCGGTCTATCCCCGCAAGAACAATATTGGGGTTTCCATCCACGATGCCGCTCCTTATCAGCTTTCCTACGCTCCAGCCGAGCCCGGCGATGCCGTCCTCGAACGAAGCCGGCGCCTTCTGCGTGCTTTTCATCAGACCGTCGAGAATCTCGGCGGCGAAATCGTAGCAGGTCTGGCTGTCATACTCCTCGGCGAACAGATACAGATAGAGCATCGCGCCTGTCTTTCCGGTAAACAGGCCGTTTTCGTCCATATGATAGCTGTAAACTATCAGCGTATTGGCAATTTTTCTGAGTATTATATCCTTTTCACTCATAGTCAGATGGCTGAATGGTTGGCAATAATATGTCTGAAAAAATCGGTAAGCACATTCCGGTGAGCCTCGAAGCTGAAATCGCGCCTGCGGGCTATTACATTGGCGGTCTTTCGCCTTATAAGATCGCGGTTCTGCAGCTTTTCCACCAGCTCATCGATATTGTCATACAACAGATCCACGCCATATCCGTCGAGATAGCTGCGCTGGGCGAAGAGGTGCCCTTCGTTGCGCTTCTGAATCATAGGGATTCCGCCCACGAGATATGTGCTTATGCGTGCCGGAAGGTTCAGGTCGGCCCATGTAAGCCGCAGGGGCGAGCCATGGTTTACCGGCGATATGCAATGCAGCCATCCGGCGTCATATCTGGAGAATTCTTCGGTCCATCGCGATGCCGGACAATGGGCGTGCAGATGGAAGTGGGTGCTGTCTGCCTCCAGATAGGGGATCGTGAAGTTGTCGGGAGTTGTATTTTCGCTGTATACATGCAGATGTATGCCGCTGGTTGCCAATATCCGGTATTCCTCGGGCGACAGTCCGACGATGCGCCCTGCCACTACGGTGTGTATATCGCCATCCGTATCCGACAGTTTGGGTGAAAAATTATCTGAAAAACTGGAGGCAAGGGGCATATCTCCGTCAAGCAGAAGATCGGTTCCCTCCGGCATAGGCGGAATAAACTGTTCTACCCATCGCTTCTCCTCGCCGTTGAGATATATACGTCCGTCGGCCAGCGCATACAGATCCATAAGTTTGCTCCACAGCCCGGCTTTCAGAGCTTCGGCGGGGCCCTCCTTGAAATGCCATACGAAGGGGATTCCAGTCTGAGCCGACAACACTTCATGGGATATATCTATCGCCGACGTACTCAGCAGGGCATATATCACGTCGGGGCGGATCTCTTCTATAGTCTCACGCCAGTTATCATAGGGGATATCCCTGACGTTGCCGAACGGCAACGGACCTACGGTCGAATAGCCGAATCGTGGCTGAGCCCACAGACCGTAGAGGCGGTGACCCGCTTTCTCCAGGGCATGGACTCTTTCGGGATTATAAGCCAACTCCCCGACGAGCAGTATTTTAAGTCCCTGAGGATCCGGCCGGGCTGTTTCGCGTAGCGGCGCGTAGTTAGCCTCTTCGTCGAATGTCTTGTAGCGGTTGCTACGGAAGCGTATCGGATTTCTCACCCCGTAGAATACGCGGTATTTGTTCAATCCCCCGCCATAGCGCTCGCCGCATATTTTGTGGCGCTGATGGGGATGTCTGGTCCATTCACAGGTTATCTTGCCTGTAGGGACAAAAATCCCCCTTCCTGTCAGTTTACGCCAGAATAGGAAAAACAGATCGTCCGACACACACTCTTCCCTTTCGGTCCAGCGGTCGGCGGTCTTGCGGTGAGCTACCTGCACCATCTGCGTGCAATATCCCGGAATCGCCCCCTTGCAGGTCTTGTAGTCAACAAATCCTACCTCCTTGCAGTCGTCATACCGAACTCCGCTGAAAGCCAGAATCGCATCTTTCTTCCCCAGAGCCTCGGCAAGCGCCGACAGATGGTCAGCCTCGAAGTAATCGTCGGAAGGCAGATAGGCGATATAATCGTTGGCGGCAGCGTCGATCCCGCGGTTTAACGCATATCCGATTCCGCGGTTGCAATCGTTCTCCATGTATCTTATACGCGGATCATCAAGCAGATCTTCTATGCACTTACGGGTGCGGTCGGTGCAACCGTCGTTCACGATTATCAGTTCCCAATAGGGGTATGTCTGTAGCTGCAGACTGGCAATCGCGCGCCGTATGAAAGCACACTGATTATATGTCGGCATAATCACCGAAAATGCCCTTTTGCTCTCTTGCGCCATCTTTCCTATCTGTTTTTTACTGATTAATACTTCGACCGATAGTCAGCCAGTCTCATATTTTTAACAGTCAGTGACCGGAATCATTTATCGTCCATAACACTACAAACAATCCCGGTCACCGATCTCCTCTCGCCTGCTCCAGCAGAACTCACAAATTACTAATTGCTAATTGCTAATTGCTTGAGAGCCACTTGATGGGGAACACCTTCTCGGCGGCGCGGCGGCGCTCATAGAATACGCGCTGCCCCTGCTCATCTGCTCCCTGCGGTGGCACCGGGCTTACGATGGCGAGCATGGCGGCAGGATAGTCGGAAAGCAGCGAGGAATATCGGTCGTAGTTCTTTTCGAGATTGTCCAGATAGGATGCGAGCTTTTTGGTCGGATTTCCAGAACGGATCTCATTTATGAAATTTTTCAGCCCAACCTCCCCCTCAAGCGCCCAGATAGCGAGAGCTTTGCATCCGAAGAGCCGGGCATAATCCTTGGATGTGGCTTTCTCACCATTCAGTGTTGCCTTACGTTCCTCATCGAGCAACGCAGTCAGCTGGGCAACCTGCGCGTTATTTATTTTACCCTCTTTGCTCCAGTAGCCCAACGAGCTGCTGACCTCGGCAATAGTGTAATTACGCATCATTCTCTCCCATGAAGGAGTATTGGTGGAAATGTATTGACCGCTCTTGGAGAAAAACTCATTGACCCTCTCACGCTGAAGATCCTGCATGCGGCGCTGGCTACGTTGTTCAGCTATCCATGGGGTCGGGTCATGTCTGAGATCTCCAATCTCGATTCGGTCATTGATATAGCGGAATGCCTCGAGGCATACCCTATCCGTCTTGTCTGACTTTGCGAGAATATGGTGCATGATCCGTACAAGACTTATCCATATCTCATATCGTCCGCTATAGCCTGATGGCCATAAGAGTTGATTGCTTTCGTTCCTCAGACTTGTATCAGGGTCAATCCGATAGCATATATAACACGAATCTATAATACTTATGCTTCTATCATTGATTCCGTTAGATGCACATACTCCGGCGAAATAGATCGAGTACACCGGCTTTGTGGGAAATAGCTCTGCCGTTAGTCCCAAAGCATTTATCGTCGCGCTGTCCTTCTCTGTGGTAGGAGAGTGCATTTTTTTAAGTTTTGCCAGAGCATGTTTGCCTTTACTTACTATATTCTCCAGGCCGAAGGGTATATTTTCTCCGTCGGTGTTTTCTGGCGCTATTATTAAATCCGGTCTTATTCTGCTGATAACAGGTTCACCATCCTTATATCCGGGAAGCCAATGCATCTTTTGTATAACTCGATCAAACTCACGTTTGAGTGCCGGATGCATTTTTTCAGGAAGTTGATAATCCAATACTTTACCGTCTTTCCCTATGATTAATTCAAAATTCCGCAGTATCGTACCTTTTTTTTTCCGAGTCTCTCTCCATGCTTCTATGGGATATTTAAAGTTATTTGCCATCCATTTGTCTGTCCCTCCAGGTAAGATACTTCTCTCATCCGGATTCTCGCATATATCCCAATTCTTGGCAGTAGCGGGAGCCACCGCCAGAATCGCAGCTATCCACAACGTCAGGATATTTAAATATTTCTTCATGGATATTTATCGGTTTTTGGAATAGTAAATATATGAAATAGTCTTTATTTCGCCTTTCTGAATGGCAAGTGCATCGAGAGTGCCGAGTGCACCACTTGGCTCGATCACTACATACTGTTGAAGTACCGGATTGTAGCCAATGACAAGGTAATCTTTCCCGTACATTAATGTTTGGGCATTTTGCTCCACGATGCGATCGACCACTCGCAGAAGCACACCATAGTGCTTCTCAAGCGCTTCCGGAATAGACCGGGCGTATGCCGGATAGAAATGCGCGTCAAGTGAAGATCCTGGAATAGCCCTATTGGCATAATATTCCTTGAACTGGCGCATCGCTTCCTCAAAAAGATCGTTATGATCCAGATAGTTCCAGTCGTCAAGAACGCAGTTTCTGCGGCGCCACCTCCAACCGTCTGCATCTGTGCCGTCTAGAGATTCCTTTTCCCCTTCATATTGAAATCCCTTAGATCCGAGATATGCCATTAATTGACCGGATTTGATTGCCATCTCAATAGTTACGTTGTCAGGATAAACAACTTCCCTTGAGTTTTTTTGCTCTTCATTGTTTGCTTTGAAGCTTTTCTCGTCGAGTTTGGTTCTGTCCATGGTTGTGTTGTTTTTAGTTTTGTCAGTAATGTGGTTGATGGGATTAGCAGTTGGCAGCCGGGTTTAGCGGTCAGCAAGCTGTCTTTTGTGGTAGGATAGCGATTTATCGGGGGGACATATCGCATTAAGAGCGACAGGTGATGGATACCTGTTTAAACGTAGCGTTTACCCGTTGTAAGGGGTAATTGGGGTAGTAAAACTAATAAAGAATAATCGTATTAGTTTGTAGGTCTTATTTCCGCCGGAGCGGGATCATTTATCGCCCATAACACTACAAACAATCCCGGTAACCGGTCTCCGGTCGCTCTGCATTAGCAGAAAATCACCAATTACTAATTGCTAATTGCCTGAGAGCCATTTGATGGGGAACACCTTCTCGGCAGCGCGGCGGCGCTCATAGAATACGCGCTGCCCCTGCTCGTCGGTGCCCTGCGGAGGCACGAGGCATGCCAGCGATTCGATCACTCCCTTGCGGTCGGCCAACGCCGCGGCGTTCCGGTCGTAGTTCTTCTCAAGCTTCGCCAGATAGCTCTTCAGTTGCTTGCTCGCCTCGCCGCTCTGCGTCCGGGCGATGTAGCTGCGCATACTCTCCTCCCCCTCCGCGAGCCATATAGCTAGTGCCTTGGTTCCAAAGAGGTTCAGGCGATCTTTATCGGTAATTCCCTTCCCTTTGCGCATCAGGTCATATTCCTGATCGATCAGGGCAGATAGTTGCGTGACGGCGGCGTTGTCAATCATACCACGTTCCGACCAGTATGCCAATCCCCGGCTCAGTTCATCCACATTGTATTCGCGGGTGATCTTTTCCCACACCGGTGTACTGATACCGACCCCCGCTTTTCCTCGTGAGAATTCCATCACCATGTCGCGTTCAAGCCGCTCGATGCGCTGTTTGCTTGCAGAGAGATCCGTCTTGTCCTGAAACAGGTCGCCATCAATTATTCTGCGTTCAATAAGATCGCATACATCACTGAATGTTTCCTGTGAATTGAAATCATGATAACTGCGCAGAATCAATCCGCATAGAGCTGCCTCTATTTCTGTTTTACCACTGTAATCGCGTCTGGGAGGACGTATGGAGGGTTGATTGTTTGCGTATCGGAACGGATTATACAACGCAAGGCAGCTGTCGATCAGCGTTACGGCATCCTTCCCATTGCCAACCGCGCTCAATAACCGGGCACATGTAAGCGAGAGATCCGTATATTCAGGAAACAGCTCGGCGCTCTCCTTGAGGTTAGCTAAATTCCCTTTAAATAATTGTGAATCGCAGGCTACACGTTCCTTTCTCAGTTGGCTGGCACTCCGGTAACCATTGCTCACAATCTCTTCCAGACCGTAAGGCACGCTGCAACCTCCAATTTTACCTGCATTCAAATCGACATAAAATGATTTGTAGACATTGACAGGCTTTCCGTCGACAGTCGCCGGCTTCCAGCGCATCTTGTTTACGACCCGTTCTACCTCGTTTACCAGTGCTGGATCGGAGATTTTCTGACATTCGATACCTGTTACCGTGCCATCTTTTCTGATAACACAATCCACCGTTATAGCCCTTTTCCTTTCGGCTTTCCATGCTTCGGGAGTATAGCAGAAATTCTTACGAAAAAAATTATTTACTCCACCGGGCAATACGGGGGGAGTTTCAGACTGGAGAAGTACAGACCCGTCCACGTCGCCGCTCCCACGATATTTGAACTCCTTGAAGTAATCTGCGAATCCGCTTTTCTGTGGCTCAAATCCCACAGACTTACGCATATAATCTTCTCCGGTAACTGAAGCCACGCCAGCCGATGACGACAAAAGCAGAACCGTCGCTAAAGATAACACTGAAACTCGTATCATTAGATATAACTTATTGTCAATTGCTGAAGCAGAGTCACGGCGCTCTGCTTCAGCATAGAATTATTTTATTGTGATTTGCACGCATCGTTTAGAAAAGTAACCGATATTGGGTTGCTTCGATCTGCGAAGTATACTGATCTATCGGCGTAGTCTCGCCTGGAATTCCTTCCGCAAATAGATCCTTGATAATGACATAAAGTCATTTCTCAAGTTTTTTCTGAGTATTATCCGCATAGCATATGGCGCATCCAAGCACCACCGCTCCAACGCATAGTAATATTCGAATTATTTTTTTCATATCTGTTGCGTATAATTGCTGAAAACGTTACCGACCTTTGGTCGCCATGCTTCAGCAGAAAATCACCAATTAACAATTACTAATTGCTCTTGAGCCATTCGATGGGGAACACCTTCTCGGCGGCGCGACGGCGCTCGTAGAAGGCGCGGCATCCCTGCTCGTCGGTGCCCTGCGGAGGTAGGAGGCATGCTAGCGATTCGATCACCCCCTTGCGGTCGGCAAGCGCCGCAGCGTTCCGGTCGTAGTTCTTCTCAAGCTTCGCCAGATAGCTCTTCAGCTGCTTGCTCGCCTCGCCGGTCTGCGTCCGGGCTATGTAGCTGCGCATGCCCTCTTCCCCCTCGGCGAGCCATATGGCCAAAGCGCGCACACCGAACAGTTTAAGTAGGTCGCTGTGGGTGACACCCTTCCCCTTGCGTATCATATCATACTCGTCGGTCATAAGTTTGGTAAG
>JAAVFL010000014.1 GCA_014800795.1 Bacteroidales bacterium
AGCTGGTCATGGGTCAGATTATATTCTGTACGCACATCGGAATAGGATATCCAATCATCTTCTTTCGGAGTTTCAGGCTTTGCCGTAAACACCCTGTCACAATGCACCTTGCTCCAGAGTGTCTTTCCCCGGTGATACACCTTCGGGATATTGTGAGCCTTCCCCTGAGCAAACACCCATGAATTGCTCACTCCAAACTTCTCGATTATCTCCTTAGTCGTGTAGAACTCAGTGACAGCTTCACCATTATCATCATTGGCAAGTGCTGTCGCTTTCGGTTTACGTTCATAAGGTCGCGCCTCGATCATTGCGTCAATATCCGCACGTTTAATCACTGTCCATTGGCCAGTGATTCTATAGGCTTTAAGAACACCTCTATATATAAGCTTATATATGCCAAATCGAGTCCTTTTGAGTATCTGCGCGGCTTCAGCTACTGTTAAATACAAACTGTCTCGCAGTTTGTCCTCATTTTCTGAAGCGACTCGTTCTATTTCTTTATTTTCTACTCGCTTCTTTTTCTCTTGCCTTTTCCTCTCTTTGTAGGCGTGTTCGGCACAACGCTTGGTGCAGTAACGAGTAGAGCACTTTTGAGCCTCAAACTCGTTTCCACACCATTCACACATTTTCTTGATTCTGATGTTTGATGTTGCCATTTTTGAAACATTTATTTCGCCACTCATTTCTTCTATAGTTTGTACACGTGTAAACAGGTGTTGACAGGTGTGTACATCATCCACTACCGAGTAGAGCGACTTAACTCGGGTAGCAGACGAGCAACAAATGTGGTTCAAAAATGGAGTGAAAAATAGGTAGAAACGGGTTCTACCGATTAGATTGGCAATCTTCGGACAAAAGAAAAGGCGCTCAAACTGAACGCCTTGACTATTATTTCAACTTATAGTTACCTATCTTTAACTGCCGGTTATTTACCGATGCAGAAGCGGGAGAAGATGGTGGAAAGGAGATCGGGAGTGGTGATGGAGCCGGTGATGGTGGAGAGGTGGTGGATGGCTTCTCTGATGTCCTGAGCAATGAGGTCGGAGGGGATAGGGTAGGGGGTGGGGGATAGGGCTGTTACGACGCGTTTGAGGGGAGAGATGGCGTTGTGGAGCGCTTCGTAATGGCGTGAGTTGGTGATTATTATGGCATCTGAGGTGTCAGAGGGCGCCGCGATGGCGGCGATAGTGTCGCGAAGGGTGCTGAGCAGGTTCGCAGGGGTATCTGAGAGGAGTGAGAGGGGTATAACAGGGGAGTCGGATAGGGTCCGGAGATGGTCCGAAAGGGGGTGGATGGTTGCCCGAGTGTGCAGGTCCGTTTTGTTTATGACTGTCAGCAGGTGTGCTTCGGGTGACATAGCAGTCCGCAATTCGGAATGGAAATCGTCAAGTTCACCGATCGGGGTGTCGGGGGTTATGACCCAAATGATCAGGGAGGCTTGTGCTATTTTTTCCCATGCACGGTCTATACCGAGATTTTCGACGGTATCGGTGGTCTGTCGCAAACCTGCGGTATCGATAAAGCGATATGTATGCCCGTTTATTACGGTTGTGTCTTCGATTGTATCGCGTGTAGTGCCTGGTATATTGCTGACAATGGCGCGGTTATCCCCTAAGAGTACGTTAAGGAGCGATGATTTTCCGACGTTCGGTTTGCCAACGATAGCTACAGGAATGCCGCGGCGTATGGCATCTCCGGCTGCGAATGAATCGGCGAGTTGTCTGACGGTGTCGAGGGTTGTCTGTGCGAGTCGCCTGAGGTTGTCGCGGTCGGCAAATTCCACTTCTTCCTCCGAGAAATCAAGTTCAAGTTCAAGTAACGCGCCAAGCTCAATCAGTTGTTCGCGTAATTCGTTGAGTTTTCCGGAGAAAGCTCCACGCATCTGCGACATCGCTACCCGGTGGGATGCCCGTGAAGTGGCGGCAATTACGTCGGCTACACCTTCGGCTTCGGTGAGATCCATTTTTCCGGCGGTGAAAGCGCGTCTGGTGAATTCGCCGGGCTCTGCCAGCCGGCATCCTTGCCTGATGAGAAGGTTGACAAGTTCAGACTGTATGTATGTTGAGCCGTGTACGGAAAGCTCCACTACATCGTCGCCTGTAAATGAGGCCGGTGCGCGAAATATGGTTGCGACAGCTTGATCCAGGGGTTCGGAATGTTTTTCCGGATCGAAGATGGTGCCGAGATGGGCGGTGTGGCTGTTTGCATCAGCAAGTCGTTTGCCTTTCCATATAGTATCTGCAATTTCAAGTGAATGCGGACCGCTGATGCGTATTACGGCTATGCCTCCCATTCCGGGAGGGGTTGATATGGCGCAAATTGTATCCAAATTCGGATGTGTTGACATGCTGTTAATGTTTTCCGTGTCGTATGCGGCTCCAGCGGTTGAAGTCGCAGGAAGCTTCCAGTTCTGTTTCGATATTGTCGGGGAGTGCGCTGAAGAAGTCGTATCCGGTTAGTGCTTCAACATCGTCAACACTGACAGCATGTGTCTGCATTCCGCCGGGCACATTGCCGTTAGGCATTATGAATCCAATGGCAGTTGGCGGGTCTGCATAGGGTGACAAAATAACTTTGAAAAAACTGTCGGGCACTTTTATTTTCGTATCTCCAATCGTCTCAGGTGTCTTCCCCGGAGCAAAAACAGGGCCGCACACAATAATAACCGCACTGTCGGCCACGGCTTTCTGCCGGCATTTCTCTTCGAGTTTTTTCCATGCGCCGCGATTTAGTTCACCTGCCTGCGGACAGATATTTGTCATAAGGAAGGATTGGTTCATCGTTGATTCGCTCCATTTCATATCGCCGGCCGGGGCCATATGTCCGCGATCATATCCGCTGCGTGTATAATCGGCCGATCGTGCGCATCCGGGTACATTAGGGTCGGTCGCGAATCCGCCTGACTGTTCGCGGGCATTCTCTCCGTCGGTCTCAGAACCGAGCAGTTCCCATGCCACCCAGTTCGGTTGATGGGTATCCGGATTAAACGATACGGTAAATCCCTGATATCTGATGAGGTATTCGGGAACGTTAGCATTCGTCACTACTGTTTCGAGGTCTGTGGAGGGGGGGAGTGCTGTTCTTCCTCCGGTATTTTCCGATTTGGTAGCGACCGATGATATTATCAATGCGGCGAGCACTATTACCACAATAGCGGCAACGATGCCTACATGTTGCGTGAGGATGTTGAAATAGGTTTGTCGCGATTTCTGCCTGTTCCCGGTTGCCGGGTATCTGTGTGGCTGGTTCATACGGTATAGGGATATAAAACACGGCAGCGGATACGGCACGTTTACGATGTGCTCCGCTGCCGTGCGAAACGGCTATATTGTTTAGAGAATAGCTGATATGTTGAAGTTCTTGAACTCCAGATCTTTTGCTGCTTTTGTCGCCAGCGAACGGTCGAGTTTTACAGCTTGACGCAGGTTGTTGTTCACCATCGAGTCGTTGTTGGTACGCGCGCCAAGGATAGCTGTCAGATAGTAGGTCATCGCATTGGGAGCGGTTATACCGGCCAATGTGGTTTTTGCCTTGCTGTAATCTTTGGAGAGAATCTGGGCAAGGGCGGCGTTGTTGGTTTTGGCGTTACCGAAAGCCTTGACAGCGGCTGTTGCGTCGCCGGTCATCAGGTAGTAGGTACCCATAGCATCGTTGAGTTCGCTGATACCGGCGGCTGCGCCGAACTTCTGGTTAGCCTGACGGTAATCCTTGTTGAGCAGCGATATCAGACCGAGGTTCATCTGTGGTTCGGGAGCATCGGGAGCCATGCGGGTTGCCTTGGCGAAGTTGGCCTGTGCAGCATCGTAATCGCCGGCCACATATTGTGTGAGGCCGAGGTCGTTGTATGTACGGTAATCGTTGGGATAAAGTTCGGCAGCTGTATTGTAGATTTTCATCTTGTCGCCATTGTTGTCAACGAGTGTGGCGGCGTAGAGAATCTCGTCGGCCGACAGTCCTTTGGGATTGGAAGATAGAACCTGCATGATTTCGTCGTCGCTCTTTCCGATAACGTTTATCGATGCAGTGATGCGCGACTTACGCAGGCGGGGCAAAATCTGCTCGGCGAGCTGGTCGAAAATCGACGACAGATTGCGTATCTCCTTCTCGCGCTGTTCGGGATCCTTGTACATTGACAGTACGCTAAGGATAAGCTCTTTATCCTGAATATTGCTTGCTGCGACAAGTTTCTGGAATCCTTCCCAGTCCTCGGGGGTGAAGTTTGCGGTGAGTTCGCCGAATTCGGTGATGTTGTCTTTCTTCAGTTGATTGCGCATATAGGTCGAAGTACTCTTCTCGCGGTTCTCTGCCAGACGTGTGTTAATGTCAAGCGACCCTTCAGGTGAGGCATATGAAGATATGTTTATCTCCTCAATCTCGCGTCTCTGGTCACCGTTGGCATCCTTTATCTGCTGCTGTAGGGTGAGCATCTCTGATGTCTTGAGCTGCCCGTCGCGGATATTAGCCTGATTGATGAGGAAGTGGATATCGGCGTTGTATTTCTCGTTGATTATGCGTTGGAATTTATCTTGTGCCAGTGCGGGAGTAACGGTAGAGGCGTCGGCCAAAGCAGCTGTCGCAACTACACCGTTTGCGACCTTGACGCGCGGTAGCGAATACTGTTTGCTTCCCTGTGTTACGTTGAAGGCGAGTTCAAGCTGGCTCGTCATCATATCCGGTTCATAATCGTATGTGACAGGGATAGTAACGCTTCCTCCGTTGCTGTAGCTTACTACCGGATTATTGCCGCGCACTTTCTCTCCCTGAAACGAATATGGCTGGGATGCGACTTCTCTGCCGTCGAACACAAGATAGGGAGTAACTGTAACCTGAGCGTTTTTCACAAAGAACTTCGCCGGCACGCGGGCTGTGACAGTAGCGGGCACACGGTCGCCGACCACTTCAAGCGGATTTGGATTTACTGTGAAATAGTCAGCCTCGAAGCCTTTGATCTTCTTGCTGCACCCGGTGAGCATTATAACTCCGGAGGCTGCGAGCAGCAACATTGATTTTCTATTCATATATAGGTGGTTATTTACTTTTTCATTGCGCAAAGAGGGAGAGTACACCTCCACCTCTGAAACATCAATAGATGTACGATGCAAATATACGGAAACTTTTTAAACCAGACCTCTGTTTCAGCAACTCTTTTTCCCATGGAATGGGCAAAAGAAACGTTATAATCGTGAGTAGTGTCGTTAAAATATGTTAATATTAAAAATGGAGTAAAATTGTATTATAGTTGTAACTCGTGTGTAATAACCATGCTTTATCTTTGCATCGTATTCAGAAAGACATCTCTTTCCGGATGCAAAAACAAAATAGAATTTAGATTAATTGACCTGTATCTATACCAACGAAAAAATACTCATAGTTTACAAAGTAGTAATTAGAGCAAAGTAAATAAAATACTTCATTATCCCTTAAGGACGGATCGTCGCTGAGACGCTCCGTTTTTTTATTATCAAATGTTTAGTAGCTATAAAGTTGGCATGGCGCTCCATTTGCGTTAGCCACTTAGATGGTAAATATGCACTGGAATTCCGTATTGAGTCGTTTTAAGTGCTTGCCATTGTTTCATGCAGCAAAGGTGTGCATATCTTTGCGAATACTTTAACAACATACATTTTACATTGACCTCAAAAAAGGAGACCGAAGTCTACCTAAGATTAACTGATTTTGTATTGCTCATGTACAAAGATTTAATCTCGACACAAAGGTCGCAAATTTTTGCGTATAAACAATGCGGTAAGTAGGTTGAATTTATCGCTCAGGCTATAGGTGTGCAAAAATCAACGATATATCATGAACTGGCATGTGGTATATGAACACACTGTTTTGTGGATTACGATTCTGTTTTGTACTTTTGCATGTAACAAGTAATATGATGATAGAGGACGCTTTGGCTATTTTAATGGTGACTGCGGTCTGTGATCTTGTTGACCGAAACGGATTGTCTTATGTATGCAGGTAGGAAAGACAATATAGTAGTGAGGATCCTGAAATTCTTCGGGTGGACTCTCTGTGCGGTTGTTGTTTTTCTGGGTATCATGCTGGTATGTGTCGTGCAGTTGCTTGAATCAAAGGATCTTTCCCCATTGGTAGAAGAGGTTGCCAACGATTATATAGACGGTCATTTGACGATGGGGCGTCTTAAAGTAGGCTTTCATCCCCGTTTCCCTATTTTGGGAGTTGAGATTGAGGATCTTTCCATTACGTCACATGCCTTTGATTCCCTGACTTCCGCTGAACGCGGTGTTTTGCCTGATTATGCCGATTCGCTGTTGTCGCTCAATTATATGGCGGGTTCGTTGAATCTTAAGAGCCTTATTCTGGATAATGAGTTGAACCTGCGCAATGTGGTGCTGCGTGGTCTGAGTGTGAATCTGGTAATTGCCCATAACGGCAAGGCCAATTATGAGGTGGTAAATATTCCTTCTGACACGCTGAAACACACGAGCAGGAAAATACCCGCTTTCCGCATCAACCGTTTTGCCCTTGAGCAACCCAGAGAGATGCGTTTCTATAATGCAGCCGATTCCACATCAGCCTCGGTAATGTTGCTGACCGATGCTTCTGTCGATGGTGACAAGCAACCAACCTATCGCCTTAAAATAAGTGGAAATATCACCTCCCGGAAAGCTACTCTGATTACTAATCTCGACCGGATAGATTTCGGGCTAAATGGCAAAATATACTGGAATCCTGCCGAGCCCGGATTGGTTGCAATGGAAGAGATGGAGCTTCAAGGAGCTTTCATCAGGGCTATCGTTACGGGTGAGATCGACCTTACGAGTAGTCCGGTTGTGAGGAAAGCTATCGTTGAATTGCCTGCGGTCGCAGTTACTGACCTGATCGCACTGCTGCCAGACTCAATCCGCCGCCGGCATCAGCTTTATGAGCCCGATTTTGCAACAGACGCCAGAATAAAAGGAAAATTTGAACTGACAAAGCCGATGAATCTCGTAACGGATACCATCCCGGCTGCTAAGATCGAATTATCCATACCGTCAGCGGCTTTGCGCTACGGTGATGCCCGCTTTAATGAGCTGGCCATGGATGTAAATATGAATACTATGGTTGACAGCCCTGACAGTGCTGTAATTGAAGTGAGCCGTTGCATACTGAACGGTGAGGCAACCCGGCTCAGAGCATCGGCTGTTTTCTCAACATTGTCTTCCGATCCAACTTTCGATATAGATTTGCACGGGCAGGTCGATCTGACAGGCCTGCCACCGATTATCCGTGAAAAGATACAAGGTTATCTGGCAGGGGGTATTACTACCGATTTACGTACAAAAGGATCGGCATCGATGTTGAGCCGGAGGCATTTTCATAGAATCATTGCAGATGGACATGTCACAGCGCGGGACATATATTTCCTGTCGGCTGATATTGACAAGATGGTTGAGGTTAATAATGCGAAAATTGATTTCAGTTCCGGTGTGCCGGTCGGTATCGAACCCGTATTTAAAGCAGAACTGTCGGCCGATACGGCTTCCATACTTCTCGGCGGGGTGGATATAACTGTTGGATCGCTTACCCTCGGAGCCGGAATGAAAAATGATGAGAGTCAGACAGATTCTGCGGCAATCCTCCCTGTTGCCGGCGATCTTGAGGTTGAAAGGCTCAATATCATATCTATTACAGACAGTGCCGGTGCCCGTATCAGCCGTCTGTCTGGTAATATAAAGTTTGGCATGGGTAACAGAGGTCATTTTTTACCGGAGATTTCGGCCGACCTACATCCGGGACATGTATCGGCTGGATCCCTTGCCGATCGTATAATTCTTGAAAATACAGAGATACACGCTTCCCTGCAGAAGTTGCCACAGCCATCGGGGAAAGGCGACCGTGGGAGGCGCTATGAGCCACGCCACAGGGCGTATCGCTACATATCGCCGGATTCCGTACTGAAACTGGCTTATGAAAAGCGGCATCACAAGCCCGGAGAGAAGCGGAAACGCAGAGTTTACAGCACGCTGTCTGCCGATAATAATGAGACACTCGAATGGGATCTTGCCAAGGGATTCAACAGATTTCTGACCGGATGGAAGCTTAAGGGAACATTGAATACTGATGAAGCGCGATTGCTGACTCCGCGATTTCCCCTGCACAATAGTTTCTCGCATATAGGTCTGAGATTCAATAACGACACTGTCGACATATCAGATATATCTTTGATGGCAGGGAGGTCTGATATACGTTTGTCAGGTCTGGTAACAAATGTGCGCGGCGCTCTCACTTCGAAGATTGACAATACTTTAAAGATCAACCTTTCATCCGTGAGTGACACGATAGATGTCAATGAGCTCTCTGCCACGGCCTTTGTCGGTGCTGCTTATGCTCAACACCGGCGCCATGGTAAAATCCATATCACGGGTACCGGAAATGATGTCGCGCTGCAAGCACGTATCGACACGCTTGCAAAAGCTGGGACAGCATCGATTGCCCCGATATTGATTCCGGTCAATATTAACGCGAATCTCCATCTTGCCGCTGACCGCGTGTTGTATGGCGATCTGGTTATGCAGAAGATGGGTGGAGACCTGCTTGTTTACGACGGGGCTGTTAACCTTCATAATGTTAAAGCGAGTTCCGATGCAGGTAATCTGACAGTTTCCGCTCTTTATTCTGCTCCAGGACCGGAAGATATGTATTTCGGTTTCGGAATGATGCTCGATGATTTCAATATAGGTAAATTCATGGAGATTGTGCCGGCCGTAGATTCTATAATACCGCTGATTCATGACTTCTCGGGCATTATAGGCGCAGAAGTGGCTGCCACCTGTCGCCTTGATTCATGTATGAATTTTCTGCTTCCCACACTCGATGCAGCTATCCGCATAAGCGGTGAGAATCTTGCCTTTATCGATCCCCGAAAATACCGTTTACTGGCCAAATGGTTGGGGTTCAAGAATAAAACTGATAATACGATACGGCATTTGAATGTCGATATGACTGTGGCCGATGGACTTATGCGGGTTTATCCGTTCACATTCAATATCGACCGCTATCGTCTGGGTGTATATGGATCGAACGATATAGCCATGAATTTTGACTACCATATCTCGGTATTGAAGTCGCCCCTCCCGTTTAAATTCGGAATTACGATTTCCGGACATCCGAAGAAATATAAAGTGAGATTCGGGGGTGCTAAATTCAATGAGGCCACTGCTGTCGAGAGTGTTGATATAGTGAATGAGGCACGTATAAATCTGATAGACCAGATTGAAAAAGTGTTTCGGAGAGGTGTTCAAAATTCACGTTTCGCCAGATTGCAGCTACCCGATAATCAGGTGGAAGATTTTGGTGTCCCTGATCCGGGCCTAAATGAAGTTGATTCGTTACAACTGGTCAGGGAGGGTATAATCGACGCGCCACTTCCGCCGGATCCCGATGATCAGCAGCGGTATAAACCTAAGAAAAAACATAAGAAGTTTCTTTTCTTCTGACGCGAATAAAATAATCTCCACTATTTACTTACACGAAATACATAATAATCATAAGTAATGAAAAATATTCTCCCGTTTGCGTTCGTCATGGCGGCTGCCGTATGTATGCTTGTAGGATCGTGTGCGTCGAAAGCCGACACCTCCACCGTGAAAATCGATGCAAAGAATCTCGATGGCCGCGAGCTGAAATATTTCCGCAGCTACAATGGTGTGACACTGGCTAAATATACCCCTGCCGAACTTGATGCCGACAGCTCGTTCACCATTACACTACCCACAGAAGGCATGGAGTATATACGCATTCTGGCCCACGACCCCGACAGGAATCAATCCATAATCACCAAAGCATTTTACGTACTTCCAGGCATCACGGAAGTGACAATCGACCCGCTTGCCGACGACAATGTAGCCGTTGTGCCACCTACCGGCAACAGCCTCGACGGGCAAGCAGCGCAGAGCATCTCCGGCCTCTATGACCTGTGGTGGTCTCTCGCGACCGGCCGCACCGATGTCCTGGATCTCAAAGCAGACTCGATTCCGGCAACGGCAATAGAAAAACTTGACACATACGCCGATAGCATAACCGATGCCTATGCCTGCGCCAGCCCGTCCGTACGCAAAGCTCTGGAGCGCGATGCAAGTCTTATGAAGCTGATGGTATTCAGCAAATGCGTATATTTGAACCGTAAGAATGAAAATGCATCTGAGTGGAAGCAGGAATTGGCTCTACTGCGGGAGAAAACCGATATGAACAATCCCGCGAATGCATTGAATCCGTATTTCGGCGAAAGTATTGTAAGGAATCTCTATGCTGCTGATATATATACCGACTATCAATATCCGGAAGGTTTATCTGCCGATTCATTGCTTTGCAATCTCACAGAATATTTCCAGACAACCTACAGTGGCAAAACAGCCGAGAGCGCTATTGGAATAATGCTGTATAACGACGCAGACCAAAGCACGTTCTGTCACAGCGCTCCGGCTATTACGGAGCGTTTCAAAACTCTTTTCCCCGAAAGTGCCCTCATCCCATTGCTGGAAGAGAAAGTTGCTGATAACAACGCATTCAATCATCCCGAAGAATCTTCCGATATAGTGTTTCTCGACAACTCCCGGATACGGACACTTGCTGAAGTTCTGGAGCCATACAAGGGTATGCCGGTGCTTATCGATATATGGGCTACCTGGTGTGGACCCTGCCGTGAGAGCTTCGCACATGCAGGGCCGATACAGGAATATGCCGCTGAGAACGGTGTGCAGCTGCTGTATATTTCGATTGACGAACAACCCGGCATAGAGGATCAATGGAAGCGCATGGCCCGATACTATAAACTGAAAGGACACCACCTGCTCATAAATTCCGATATAAAGCAAGAAGTATTCTCCACATTCGGCAATAACGGCTATCTTACTATACCGCAGCAAGCCATCGTTGACCGCGAAGGTAATTTTATTCTTTGCCCTCAGGAGATTGCCGTCAGCGCCGACTTCGCTCCTCTCCGAACCCTTCTCGACAAGATGTAATCACACTCGCCGGACGCAGGTGTGTACCCGATGATATAGCGACACATACTGATATTGACGAGCATCACGTCTTGTAAAGGCTGTTGTCAAATCCTTGATAATTTGGTTTGGGCCGATAATACAGAAAAATGCCACAAATCTTTTGCGGATTTGTGGCATTTTCTGTGATCCGCCTGGGGTTGCGTAATCTGGCGGTAAGTCATTGGGAATTAACCTCTTATATCTTTATCTATCTCGGTATGCCCCTTTTGCACACCTCGATATTTCAATGTTCTTCTTCGTTTACGGGTGCAATCGATAGTAATAATCCCCCGATTTTCAGCAATTAAGAGTGTTAAATATCATTATTCGGTTACGATTTATTTCCGCGTTCTGCCTTGATTTAGATGCGAAGACGAGCGGATATAAGTGTTGTGGCAATGCTTACTACCCCCTGTAAAAAACCAAACCCGATAGCTTGAAACCAGAGGCTACCGGGAATAAACATTGCAAAGGTAATGCTTTTTTATGTGGGAAACAAATCTTTGAACTAAAAAAGTTGACAAGACGCCTCAATTTAATTTTTTTTAGCAATTATAGTGCATTTATCTTATTGCATATACCAGTAACATCACCTAACCCATATAGTAGTGTCGATCCATCAATGTTAAGCCAGGTAAAGAGAGTTAATATACGAGAATATCGGTTGAGAGCATACGATGTATCTATTAGGTTACGATTAACTCCATTCCCAAAACATATTGGCTCATGGTGAGCTATTCGATTACGAAGATTATTTATGTAGTCAAGTTCTTGGAAGATATAGGTATTATCGTATCTATGGATTCTGGTGGAAC
>JAAVFL010000015.1 GCA_014800795.1 Bacteroidales bacterium
CAATATTTTATCTAAATTTTACCTTTCGTAAATTTGTTTAAACAACTTCTATATTAATAAGACCTTTTTGAAGACAAAAGTTTATTTTCAATGGCGAATGACGTTTGTTTGATGGCAAATCGAATATAGGGTAAAATGACTTAGGCTGACGCATCTTAAAACCACACCACATCGACCGGCTATCCGCTGACATGGTATACTCATCACAGATCATGTCTAAGGCAAATACATTACGCTTCCAAATCTAATGTTTTTACACTACATTTGGAAGCGTGATGGCGGTTGATAGGGGTAATCGTGACTATCCATCTCTTTATAGACTATATATTATGAGGTGCGCGAGAGTGCCAAATCATGTATTTTATATCCACATTTGGCACCGTCGTGGATATTGATAGCCAGTTTGGTTTGGTTCGGGCTATATATATGCCCGATAAACTAAACTTATCTATATATGGGCTGATGAAAAGAAAAAACATAATCTTGGGGGTTGACTTGGGGGCAACCCCTAAGTCAACCCCCATGTCGGGGCATAAGCCAGAGCAGAAGATAATAAGCTTAGAATGAATACGAAACAATTTGACATGATGCCTAACTTGTAGCATAGGCATCAAGTCAGGCATCATGTCCAATAGACAACTTATTAATATCTTGCAGAAAATATGTAACTTTGACAAATGGAAATACGGACAAAAGCCTTTCTTATATTTCAAATTGCTGTGGCAATTGTCACGACAATGCTGGCATCTTTACATTTTATAATGTTGAATTATGTAACCAATGACAGATTTTACTTTGATTCCTGCATAATTGTATGCTTGATTTACACAATCTCTTATGCTTTATTCTTATTTCCAGCGTGGAGGTTATGGAATGGCAAGAATTGGTATTCACTTTCTCTATTGTTATTTTCACTAATAACCGGATTTGCCGTTATATGTTTTATTATTGGTATGATAGATACAGGCGATTGGGGATTTTGTTTAGTTTGGGGAGCCATTTTATTATATATTGTTTATCTACCATTTATTATTATAAGCTCTTGCTTTATCGGTTTGATTGGTAAGTATATTTCAAAAAAAATATAATCGAGAGGTTTCATAAATTCCATCTGACCCCTACTAAGCTGGATATCTCAATATTTGAATATAATTTATGGTTTGCATATCGCATTATTTACATAAAAAATCTAAGGAATTATTTTGCCTCTTATTTGTACTTTTTCTTCATAATGTATGCATTTTCAGGGCTTAATTTTTTTTGTATTCCAACTTTTTTGTGTAATTTTGTATTGTTGTCAAATTAAAAATCTGAGGCATTTCTCATATATTTACGACTTATTTTATTACCTATGACTATGGAAGAACTGGAATATGAAAGGAATATCAACTACTTGATTTCGACAGGTAAATTGCACGATATGTTGAAGTCTGATGAACTGATTAGAGAATTGAATAATCTACCACTTGTAAAACAGCAAGAACAGATTGAGATTATAAAGAAACTATTCGGGTTTGTCGGAAAAAATCCTTCTATAGCTCACGGGTTCCACTGTGATTTTGGATGCAACATCAAAATCGGAGATAACTTCTATGCCGGATACAATTGTACCATGCTTGACTATGCGGAGATAACTATAGGGAATAATTGTCTTATTGGCCCGAACGTTGGATTATATACCACCTACCACAATCTTAATGCAGTAGATAGGTTTAAGACCGGAAAAGCTAAACCCATTAAGATTGGAAACAATGTATGGATTGGCGGACATAGTTGTGTATTAGCAGGTGTAACCATTGGAGATGGTGCTGTGATTGGAGCAGGAAGTGTCGTTAAATATGATGTAAAGCCACATACATTGGTTGCCGGTAATCCTGCCAAGTTTATAAAAACTTTGGATTAAGGTTAAATTAGATTGCTTCTGCAAGATGTGTTTTTGTCCGACAAACGCAACGCGATTGTCGGACATTATACAGCCTTGCAAGGAGAAACCCCTCGACCCGATTTATGAAGTTGGCAAGAGCCTAAATTGGCTCTACAGCCTATTCAGCACCCAAAAATCACCCTATTTCGCTACGTTAAATATTGTAAATATAAATAGAATAAAGTTAACTCATAAGTGGATATTAAGCAGAAATACCTAATTTAGCTAATACACTCCTAACTACCTGAAAACACAAAACTTACATAAGGGAATACTTTTTTGCCTTATCCTACCAAAATCTATACCTTCCCTGTATTCTTTTCTATAAATCTATGCTGGTAATCAGCATAGTAAGGGATTTCATATGAATAGTAAACCGGCGAGCGGATGATGATGGCATCCGTCTCCGGCGCTTTCTTGAGAATCGAAGTCAATTCATCGCGCACGGCACATAGACCGTTGGTTTTACCTCCTTTCCGCTTGCAGGAGAAACAGCTTACACAGCCCTTGAAAGTCTGCGGATACAGGTCGGTTTTCTCAGTCTCGGCGCCTGCCGATGCTGCCCCTTCGAGCGCCTTCCCTACCAATGTGGCGGTATTCCATTGCCTGCGGGGACTTCCATTAATTCCTAATACTTTAATGTCGTGAGAATTTAAATTTGTTCTGCTTTCTTAACAAAGTGTTCTTCGTCGCAGTTTATTAAAAATGACTTTCCATCTGGAAAGTCCGATATACTCTAACTCGTTTTTTTTCATTAACTTTGTACTATAAATCAGATAATGGAAGAATGCTTACAGGAAATAGGCGAAAATCTCCGCAATAAGGAATGTCCTGATCTTTATCGGTATATGCTTCGGATTCAGGACGCCCTCGATGTGCTTTCTGGAAAATGGAAAATTCCGATTCTGTTTGCCATACTTAAAGGCCACGGCAGGTTTTCAGATATTATTCATTTCTGTCCGGGGCTTAAAGATAAGATACTCGACAACCGCTTGAAAAACCTTAGCGATAACAAAATAATACAGAAGCAGGGTAATGAACACGTTCTCTGACTGACCACGGCATATCACTCTACCGTGTCATGTAGGAACTATGGCGTTTCGGATGCATGCACCGGGATATAATGCAGACAAAATAGAATTTGAACCGACGATAATGGCAGATAAAAAAGAAAAGATAATAGGATTTTTCTGGCAACATCTACTGTTGCTGCTCTCCATGTTTTTCATGACTTTCGGCGTAGCGCTGTGCGTCCGCTCAAATCTCGGCAGTGGTGTGATCTCTTCTATCCCCATGGCATTCAGCCTGGCAGGGGAAGCCGGGTTAGCACCTGAATGGACAATTGGCGGATATACCAATATAATGAATGTCCTTCTGGTAGTTGCTCAGATTCTTGTTCTCCGACGCCGGTTTGAACCGATACAGCTTTTCCAGCTTCTGATTGGATTCGTATTCGGATGTCTCCTTGATATCAATATGTGGCTTACATCTTTCTTCTCGACATATGCGTCACTTCCGTCACAGATAATAGCTCAATTCATGGGAGCCACAATTCTTGGATGCGCGGTAGCCATTGAGATACGGTGCGGTTCGGTAACAATGCCGGGGGAGGGCATACAGGTTGCCATCGCCTGTGTATCCCGACGCCCGTTTCCGAATGTGAAGATTATGGTTGATACTACCCTTGTTGCGTTGGCTGTTATTACGGGATTCTGCTTCTTCGGCGTATGGCCTTGGACGGTGGTAGGACCCGGCACGCTCTTTGCGATGTTCTATGTCGGTTTCGTCGTAAAGCTGCTCAATCCGCATCTCGGATGGTTTGACCGCCTCTTGGATTATCGCCCAGGATTCCGACGCTACATCTATGGACTTGCCCGTTTCATATATCCGAAAAAGGAATGGTAGAATAACAAATCGGATTGGGAAACGGTCACATTCCCATTCCGCCCATTAACGGCAATGGAATGTCGGAGCTGACAGCATCCATATATCTCTTCTGAAACATTTCAGGTACCTCATTACCATTGGCCGCTACCTGAGGCTGGAAACAGTCAGATATAGGCGCATGGTAGCCCGGCAACAGACACCTGGCGGCAGACCCGGCAACGGATAATCGCTTGTCCTCAGCCTTCAGTTTCAGTTATTTCAGTATGAGTGACCTTTACCATCCGTGGCAATTTCCTGACTATTTCCGCATAGCTGTGCCTGATCAACGACTTGATAAAATCATCACTGAGAGATCCGTGCAGGCTCATTTCATTCCAGTATTTTTTATTCCAATATTAACGTTATATGCTTAATTTGAAGCCTCCCATAACTGTAAACCCCGGCATCTCATACCCCCGGTTTATTGTATAGCGGGCATCAGTTATGTTATCAAGATTTACAAACAATTGCAACTGCTTGATAATCATATATGACAGCCTCAGGTTTACGGTTGCGTAATTCTGATTCTGAATATCGTCCGCCACATATAGGTCGCCTATCCCTTTGAGTTCGGCATCTGCATGAAAATTTCTGAAAGCGTCCCAGCCTATACCCAGATAATATTGATTTTTAGGAGCGCCTGTAAGGTTTTTTAGAGATGTATGCAGATAGCTGTAGGTGGCCCATAGTTGCAGGCAATTCAACGGATTACTTCGGGCCGAAACCTCGACCCCTTTGTTGATGAACCTGCCCGTATTCACATTTTTCATATCCACTGTCTGAATCATATCACTCCCTTTGCTGTAATAAGCCGTCATATCTATATTAAGCCACCGGTTCACACTCTTTCCGAGGGTTAGCTCATAATTCATCATATTTTCAGGATGCAATGCCTGATTTGCCATGCGGTACAGATATAGTTCGCGGAACGATGGATTGCGATACCCCTTTGCTACAGAACCCTTTACTGTCCAGCCGTCTATCGGATGCACTACAAATCCACCCTGCGGAATCCATTGAGTGTCAAACTTATTACTGTTTGCCATTCTCACTCCGGCATTTAAAATAATGCGGTTGCTCCACAGATTTTGAGACAAAGTGACATATGGAGAGTATTCTGTGATACTCTTTCGGTCAATCGTGGATATGGATCCTTCGGTATGCGCATTCCCACCCGATACCGGTATTTTTCCCGTGTATCGGTCAAAATCAAAGCCTATCGTGGCATTGGCGTCTATCCATGGCTTTATATTTTGATATAGAGTTACACCCAGCCTGTCGTCAAGACTATGAAAATGTCGGGGATCATCTATAAAGTGATTGCCATAACTGTAATACACTCTGACGGCCCCGCTTGTATTCCCGTAAAAGTTTGTAGCTGTAAGCGAGCTTTCCCCCCTGATAATATTCTGGTGGTAAATATCGGTAGATTCCGGATCAGACAATGTCGGATAGATCGGATCATTCCCTATAAACTGCATCAATGTATAGTCGGCTTTCAGACTCCAGTTATCACTGAAATCATAACCGATTTTTGCATATAAGTTGCTCTGTTTGAAATCAAAATTCTTTTTCAATCCATCTGTGCGGTCATATCCTGATGAGATCAGCGATGAAAAATTTCCGTAACGGGTCGTATTTGTCAGCGATGTAAGCCAAGTGTTGTAAGACCCGTACTGAGATGTCAGAGTGGTGCGGCTCCCATTGCGTAAGGCATTTTTGGTGATTACGTTTATCACCCCTGCCATCGCGTTTGAACCATACAGAACCGATGCCGGACCCCTCAGTATCTCGACTTTGTCTACATACTCGGTCTGGTAAAAATCCGCAATCTGATGAGAATATATACCGGCGAACTGAGGCTGGCCGTCTACCATCATCAGCACCGCACTCGCTCTGTCACCACCCACACCGCGCAATTTTATATGTCCGGAGCCTCCGTTGCTTACCCCGAACCCGAATATATTCCGTTCGGAAACGAACAGACTCGGAACAATACCTGATATGGCACCGAGCAACTGTGTGTTACCAGTCGCTTCAAGCTGTTTACCGCTTATGGTTGAAACCGTATATGGAAGTAAATTCCTTCCGGTTGCGGTATTGCTTCCGGTGACTACAATCTCACCCAGATGATGTGTCCGGGTAGAATCTGCTGCATTCTGTGAGAATGTGGGTAAGGAAGTGAATATAAGGGACAATAAAATTGCAGAATGCTTCATCCTCAATTGAGATTTATAAGTTTATAGGTCTGGGTCCCGAGACCGATCTCCTCGCCATAATCAAGCGTATGCATTCCGTGACGCGAATCGATACGCTCGATCAAATGAATTTTTCCGTGGTCTTCGGAGTTGCGTACAAGATCAGTGCATGCTTTGTCAAGAGCGACCGGATCAAGAGACGCAAGAATACCTAAGTCGTGCATTTCCGGATCGGCCGGATGGGAATCGCAATCACAGTCAACCGAAAGGTTGTTTGCCACACTGATATATATGATATTGTCGCCACAGTGGTTTGCAACGGCTTTTGCTGCTTCCGCCATCGATTCAAGAAAGTTGTCCTGTTCGGCCAGATTGCTCCATAAGCCCGATGTACTTTCCATATTTCCGCCCGAGTGTATGTAACTCTTCCCGTTCGACGATGCTATACCGATTGACATATTCTTTATCGCACCACCGAAACCGCCCATAGCGTGTCCCTTGAAATGTGACAATATTACGGTAAAATCATAGTCTGGATAGTGTGAACCCACAATATCATATTTGAGATGCCGCCCTCCATCAAGCGGTAATTTCACCTCCCCTTCGGCATCCATAATGTCAACAGGCGCTATTGCCGTGAAACCATGCTCTTCAGCAGCACGGAGATGATCTTTCGTTGAAAACCGTTTCCCCTCGTAGGCAGTGTTGCATTCTACGATAGTTCCTCCAGTAAGTTCTACAAAGTCCGCGATGAGCGACGGCTGGAGGAAATTGTGCCCCCCGGGCTCTCCGGTCGATATCTTCACCGCAACTTTACCGGTTGCTTCTCTGCCGAGTGCCTTGTATAACTTGATTATCGCCTCGGGCGAGATCTCTTTAGTCATGTAGACTGTTGCTGTATCCGGTTTCTGATTTCTATCATTCATCGTTGTTTCGGTACTGTTTTGTGCAACCCCTGTAATGGAACATACTCCCGCTATAAATGAAACTATTGTCTTGTTCATAGATGTGATGTTTTATTTTAAGTAAGTCGTGGAAATTATTTTATATTATTCGTTAGCATACTTTCAGTCGGATTTTGCTTGAAGATGAAGGTAACATCCGGCGAAAGGATGCTGTGGATGATATAAAGTCCTGTCAAGTATATTATACGTAATAATTGTCATGACTTACTTACCAAAATTAATGGAACTTATACCGCATTTATTGGAAATGCAGCCTCGGTTGCTGGCAACCGGATTGTATGCCGATTCTATAAAGATGAAGTGGTTGTGTCGTTCAAATGCGACACAACCACTGACATATATAAGTTCATATTGTGGAGAGTGCGCTGTCGGGGCAGGTATCTGCCAGCCACTACTGTCTTGCTCTCTCAGCGGTGAATTTCCTCTATGTTTGGAAAGAATTTCTTCCGTTGTTATCAGCGCAGACGCAACTTCTTGCCCGGACTGAGGGTCGATTTGGTGGTAAGACCGTTCAACTTGCAAAGCTGACGGACTGTAACACCATTGCGCGATGCTATGCGGCCGAGGGTATCTCCCTTACGTATCGTATAGGTTGAGGATCCCTTGCTCGAAGATTTTCCTGACGACGAAGCCGCAGGGCGTGTCGGATGGGTTGCCTGATACTGGCGCGCATATTCGCTGTTGGCTGCCGGATCGTAATTGCGGGCTTTCTTGTAGTTGTTTTTATCGAAAGTATATGTATCCGTATGTACGGTCTGGTTTGCGAAGTCGAAAATTGCAGCTGGATTGATGGGGATACCCATATAGCGGGTTTCGAAATGAAGGTGAGAGCCGAAAGAGCGTCCGGTGTTTCCACCGAGGGCGATCGGGTCGCCGGCCTTCACATCCTGATCCTCATCTACGAGAAACTTCGACAGGTGGCCATATACGGTCTCTAGACCGTTCGTGTGGCGCATGATCACATAATAGCCATAACCCTTCTTCTCAAAGTTTGTCAGACGGATACGGCCATCGAAAGCGGCATATACCGTGTCGCCTGTCTGAAGCTTCAGATCAACACCCTTGTGTTCGCGACGGAAACGTGGACGATAACCATAGGGCGATGTCACATAGCCCGGACACGGCATCGCGAAATTACTTACATTTATTTCTTTCATATCGGGAACTTCCATGCCTGCGTATGCGTTTACACTACGGGAGTTCCATCCTTCAAGATAGATATCTAATTCCGGTTCTTCCTCTTCTTTGAACAGATTGTCGAGGAAGTCCTGGGTATCCTGCACCGAAATCTGGTTGCCGATATTCTCCTGCTTGGCGATTAGGTCGCTGTGTTCGGCCTGATGGGCGCTGGGGAGGCGGTAAGTCTGCGCGTCACATGTGAAAGTTGTGAACAGTGCGGCTGCAAGAATAGATATGGTTTTAAGCGTTGTCTTAAGCATCGTTTGTTTAGTGTCTTGGAGAGATTTTTCTTTTATTTTTTATTGGCTTTCCGCTACTGTGCCATCGGGGTTACGCTGCCCCGGAGCCATGGAATACGGAAAACTGTTAATTTGCGCTGTGCCTTGTCTTTGCCTGCTTTTGTAAGGAAGATTTTTTACATCTTGAGTTCGTCGGGCTCGTAGAGGGCGGGGGTCACAAGCGGCATATAGTCGAAAATCTCTTCCGGACGGAAGAAACGGGCCAGCTCTATGACTGCATTCTCTGGAGAATCGGACGCATGGACGATGTTTTCCTGACCGCTCATGCCGTAATCACCGCGGATAGTACCGGGTACCGCTTTACGGGAATTGGTCGCACCTGTCATACCTCTTACTACTTCTACAGCGTTTACACCCTTAACGGCCATTACCACTACCGGAGTTGCCATCATTGATTTGAGCAGAAAATGAAAGAACGGACGATCTACAAGGTGCGCGTAGTGTTCGCGGAGAATCTCTTCGGTCAGCTGCATCATTTTCATGCCTGCTATCACAAGACCTTTCTTCTCAAAGCGGTTTACTATCAGACCTATCAGTTCGCGCTGAACGGCCGACGGTTTGATGATTACGAGAGTGGTTTCCATTTGGCAAAATAGTTATTGTAAACAAGTCGCCCGTGGTCAGATCCAATCTGACCTCGGAACTTCGGAGAGCGAAATATGGTTTTCAGGGAGAGACGTCTAATCTGAATTGCCTGATTAAAAACCTTTTCCGCACCTCAAAGTTATAAAAAATAACGCCTACGAAAAAATTTCTCCGTATTAAAATATACTAATTATATCACCGGTATATTAAATTTACGCTATAACGCATTGAATGTCAGCGTAAAGATAAAAATATGTTATACAACATGTTTTACATTTTTTATATTTCTCTCATGGCCGGGACACCCTCTATTCAGAGAATGATCGCATTGAAATACCGGTACGGCTCATGATATACGGGACAGATCGAACTGACGGGAATACAATTGTTTCAACTCCGGAAGAAGCATCTCATGGCCCGGGGCGGTGAGGGGCGGATCTGCATCGAGAATATCACACGCACATTCTCGGGCCAGCTCCACCAGCTGTCCGTCGGTAGCTATGTTCGCTATATGCAGGTCGAAAGGTATGCCACTTTGAAGTGTACCTTCAATATCACCGGGCCCGCGCATCTTCATATCTGCTTCCGCTATCAGGAATCCGTCGGTAGTCGAGGTCATCAGTTCAAGTCTCTTGCGGGTATCGCCGGCGATACGGTTTTTTGTCATCAGCACACAGTAGCTCTGTTCAGCTCCGCGTCCAACTCTTCCACGCAATTGGTGAAGCTGCGACAATCCGAATCTCTCGGCATTCTCGATCACCATCGTCGAGGCGTTGGGAACATTCACCCCTACTTCTATAACTGTTGTGGCTACCATGATATCGGCCTTATGTTCGGCGAACAGTTTCATCTGAAAATCCTTCTCCGAAGGTTTCATCTTTCCGTGAACATATACGACACGATACGAAGGAAACGAATCCTTTATTATCTCATATCCCTCCTCTAGACTGCGCAGATCGAGCTTCTCGTTCTCCTGAATCAGAGGATATACAATGTATACCTGTCGCCCTTTGGACAGCTCACGCCCTATTGCGCGGTAAACATCCGTGCGTTGATTGTCATAACGCAGAAGGGTGGTGATAGGTTTGCGTCCCGGGGGCAGTTCGTCGATAACCGATACATCCAGGTCGCCGTATACAGTCATTGCAAGTGTGCGCGGTATCGGTGTCGCTGTCATTACCAGCACATGGGGTACCTGTGTATTCTTCTGCCATAGGCGTGCCCGCTGCATAACCCCGAAGCGGTGTTGCTCGTCGATAACCACGAAACCAAGCCGGCGGAATCTTACATTATCCTCTATCAGGGCATGTGTGCCTACAAGTATATGCAGCGATCCGTCTTCAAGTTCACGGTGTATGATATCGCGATCTTTCTTGCGGGTTGATCCGGTCAGCAATCTCACGTTCACACCCAGAGGCGCCACAAGCGCACGCAGCGTTTCATAATGCTGCGTGGCAAGTATCTCTGTCGGAGCCATAAGGCACGCCTGTGTGCCGTTGTCGAGCGCCATCAGCATTGCCATCAGTGCCACTATTGTTTTTCCTGAACCTACGTCTCCCTGCACAAGGCGGTTCATCTGTTTACCCGACCCCACATCCTTACGGATCTCCCTCAGCACCCGCTTCTGTGCATCGGTCAGAGGAAAGGGGAGTACTTCGCTGTAGAAACCGTTGAAAAATCGCCCGATACGCGGAAATGGTATTCCCTGAACAGACGATGCACGATGGTGGCTGAAGCGCTGTATGTTGAGCTGAAGATAGAAAAGCTCCTCGAATTTCAGCCGTTCGCGCGCACGTTGCAGCGATCCGTTGTCCTGCGGGTTGTGAACCTCCCTCATGGCCCGGTCACGTCCCGTCAGCCGGTAGCGTTCTATGACCTCCGGCGGCAATGTCTCAGGAATATCCTTTATGGCCGACAGAGCGTTCTGTATCCACATAAATATATTGCGCGACGATATGCCGCGGTTCCTGAGTTTTTCAGTAAGTGGATATATACCGCGCAATCCCCCCGTGGCGGCAGCCGATTCCGGAGGATCAACCTCCGGATGCACCATGCTCCATCGTCCGTTGAATTCCTGCGGTTTCCCGAATACTATATATTCACGCCCGGTCTGATACAAGTCTTTCAGTGCCTTTATACGCTTGAACCATACTACCTCCATCGTGGCGGTTCCGTCGCTGAACAAGCCTACGAGGCGCATCTTGGCTCCCTCTCCCTGGGTGGTGAATGTGACGAACCTCCCTTTTATCTGTACCGAAGGCATCTCGCCGCTGAAATTCCTGATCAGATAGATCTGGGTCCGGTCCACATAGTGCGATGGGAAATGATTCAGCAGGTCGTGGCACGTGCGTATCTTCAGCTCCTCTTCAAGAAGCTTCGCACGTGCCGGCCCTATCCCTTTCACGAATTTTACTTCTATGTCGCGCGGTGTTTTCAATCGTATGCCTGTGATTATGTCACTCAATTCGGGAGTTCGTATTCCCGCAACGCTTTTGTGCGTTCCTTTCTTCCAGAATAATCTCCGCGATTTTCAGATCAATCGGGGTCGTGATTTTTATATTCTCACGCGATCCTTCCACAAGCACTATATTACCGAAACCGGCCGCAGCCATTACTGAAGCATCATCCGTGAAGTCGCTCTGATAGGGGAGGGCGTAAGCCTCGCGCAGGCGCCACAGACTGAAAGCCTGGGGGGTCTGCACACTCCGGTAGTCCGATCTGTCGACCGGCTCCGATCCTACTCCGTCTGCATCCATCTTTCGCAGGGAATCCGTGATATCAACTACCGGAAGAGCCCCGTCCGTATTACGGGCATAGGCCGCTGTCTTACGGATTACATCACAGGAAACGAGCGGTCGGGCACCATCGTGAATCAGCACAATGCTTCCGGCAGGAGTATCACTTAGTGAGCATACCGCGTTTTTTACAGACTCCCATCTTGTGGTTCCCCCTTCCGCTATGCGTGGAGATTCAAATCCATATTCCCGACATAATTCTTCCCAAAAACCGCGCATCGCATCCGACAGCACAACCACAATCTCGCTCCCGGGCAAAGCCGACCGGAAAGCATCGATAGTATGCATCAATACTGGTTTGCCGCAGAGTGGCAGAAATTGTTTCGGCATATTACCGCCGAAACGCGATCCTGTTCCGCCTGCCACTATGATTACTGTCTCCATTTATCTGATTATAAGTAGGTAAGTGATGAGGTCGCATGCTTGCCAATACATAGCGGATTCAATTTTCCTGCCGATCCGGACATACCCTCTCCATACACTCAAACTCTGTTCGCAACAAAATTAGCAAATATTCGCCGAAATACAGCTCACCTAAGCTAAAAACCGACTTACTGATACACATGTTCCCGTAAAAATTTTCTAAATTTGCAGAAGTGTTACATCCCATGGAACAGATTTATTTTTCATTCGATAATATAGAGGCGGTTGGATGGATTGCGGTGGCCGTTGCCATTTGTGCCGCCGTGTGGTTATTGCGTTTTTATCGCGCTCGTGTGCTTTCAGTAGCCGAGGCTGCCGATGCCTCCGAACCTGAAGGTCCGCTACCCCCGGTCTCGGTAATAATAACCTCATCAGGAAATGTAGCCGCGCTTGAGAAAGTTCTCGAAGATGCCGCGGCTCAGAAATATCCCGCTAAAGTTGAACTTGTCGTTGTCAACGACGGTAAATCAGGCGACATAGCCGATGTAGTGACCCGTTTCGGCCTGCGCTATCCCGACAGGGAGATATACTATACCCATGTCCCCGATGAAGCCCGCAACCTTAGCCGTAGAAAGCTTTGCATCTCACTCGGCATCAAGGCTTGCCGCTACGATTATGTCGTGCTTACATCTTCCGAATGTACACCGGTGTCAGATCGTTGGCTCTCCCTTATGATATCACCCATCGCCGCCGGAAAAGAGGTGTCGCTCGGATTCGGATATATTGCCGGCCTTCGCGGAGCCATGAACCGGTTCGACGAGGTGGCTACTGCAACCACATGGCTCTCGGAGGCCATAAAAGGGAACCCCTATCGGGGATGCAGCTTTAACCTCGCCTATCGCAAACAGCTGTTTTTCGATGCCAAAGGCTTCGCGCGCACCCTCGTGCTGCATTATGGCGACGATGATCTGTTCATCAATCAGATCACTGACAGATACAATACGGCGGTTGTCCTGTCCCACGACGCTCTTGTTAGCGCCAATTTCGATAAGCCCTCCGCTCAGTTCCGGGAACTGCGTCTGCGTCATTGTTTTACAGCGCGGATGCTCCATGGCGATGCCGCTGCCCGATGGTTCTTCCGTTTTTCAAACATCATGTTGTGGATATGGCTCGCCGCAACTGTCGCAGGCGCTATCCTCACACTTCCCAATGCCCTCCCGTCCTGCATCCTGCTGTTGATTGTCCCGGCGCTCTGGATTCCCGTTGTTATGGCATGGCGACGCACCGGAGCAGCACTGGGCGTGCGTCTTGGGGCGGCGTTTCTCCCGTTTATGATAATGTTCCGGTGGATCCGCACAGTGCTGTGGTCTGTTATATGCGGCATGTCCTCGCGAAAGAATCATACATGGCGCAACTGATTTCCCATCCTTAATTCTATTCCTGTTTCTCACTGCAATAAAAATTTTTTTCGATGCCTCCCTTTTTTCGCAGACTCGTCGCTTTTGCAATTATTATATCCCTATGCCTCTCATCTGTTGAAGGAGCGACACGCAAAAAACGTACAACAAAAAAACGCACACGGACAACGCGTGTGATAAATAAGAAACCGACCTTCACCGGCCCCATGAGCGATGCCGAACCCTTTGTCGTACGTCAGTCCGGTCATCCCGCTCCGCGTGGTCTTGATGGACGCATTATAGCGCTCTGGCAGAGCCACGGGCTATATTTCGATCAGGGTACAGGTCGGTGGCAGTGGCAACGTCCCCGCCTGTTCGGAACTGTCGAGGATCTTTTCTCACAGGGATACGTTATGCCATATCTCATGCCTATGCTTGAGAATGCCGGCGCATACGTAATGTCGCCGCGTGAACGCGATCTCTCCACAACAGAAATAATCATTGATACCGACGGCTCGCTGTCCGGCGATTTCTATCTCACCGAAGGTAAACATAAATGGACCGAGGGTGTCGCCGGATCAGGCTTCGCTCTTCCGCGCCGCGAACTGTTCAATGGCGACAATCCCTTCACTATGGGTACTTCCGAGAAAGTTGCGGTAGTAGGCGAAAACGATGCGGCTGCACAAAGTACCGCCGTGTGGACTGCTGATTTCCCCGAGCGTGGCAATTATGCAGTGTATGTATCATACGCCTCTTACCCCAACAGTGCCACAGATGCACGCTATACGGTCAACCACCTTGGCGGTAGTTCGGAGATAACGGTTAATCAGAAGATGGGCGGCGGCACATGGATATATCTCGGACATTTCCCTTTTGCAAAAGGGACGCCTGCAAAACCGGCGGTTGTACTCACAAACTGTTCCGCTGACAAAGATGCCGTAGTATCGGCAGACGCCGTGAAGATCGGAGGCGGAATGGGAAATGTCGCCAGAGCCGCAAAAGGTGATTCCCGTTTTGACGCATACACATCCGGAGCCCCGCGTTTCACGGAAGGAGCCAGATATTGGCTTCAGTGGGCCGGTATGCCCGAAAGCGTCTACACCGAATCGGAAGGTACCAACGACTATACCGACGATTATAAGAGCCGTGCCCTATGGGTCAACTATCTTGCCGGCGGATCCGAGATGCTTCCCGGTAAAAATGGGCTTGGAATACCGATTGATCTCGCCCTCGCCTTCCATACCGATGCCGGAACTACACTCGACGGTTCGGTCGTGGGAACACTCGGAATATATTCCACCGACGACGGAAACCTGCTCGGAAACGGACGCACACGTCTTGAGAACAAAGACCTCACAGACTATGTCATTGGATCTGTCGTGAGCGATATCCGTGCCCTGCATCGTCCTGATTGGACCAACCGCTCCATACGCGACAAGAAATACTACGAAATTCGTGAGACGAAAGTACCGGCGATGATCATCGAGCTGCTGTCACATCAGAACTTCGAGGATATGAAATTCGGACTTGACCCCCGCTTCCGGTTCGATGTTTCAAGGGCTGTTTACAAAGGTATTCTCCGTTTCCTCGCCCGCCGCTACGATGTCCCCTACATAGTTCAGCCCCTTCCGGTCGGATCATTTGCGATCACAGCCGACGGATCACGACGCTACCGCCTTTCATGGTTGCCTGTCGACGATCCTCTCGAACGAACCGCCACCCCCGACTATTATATAGTGGAGGAACGTGTCGACAACGGAGCATTCCGTGAGATAGCTACAGTTAAATCACCACATTACGATGTGAATATCACCGATAACGCCATCCACTCCTACCGCATCATCGCCGGAAACGATGGCGGACGGGCATTCCCCTCCGAGGTTCTATCGCTTTACGACAACGGAACCGGACGACCCGATGTGAACATCGTCAATGGATTTACACGCATTTCGGCCCCTGACTGCTTTGAGGCAGGAGAATATATGGGCTTCAACTGCCTCTCCGACGGAGGTGTACCCGATGTCATGGATATAATATCTACCGGCGAGCAGTATGAGTTCCGCGAGTGGACTGAATTTGTCAACAACGAACGTCCCGGTTTCGGAGCCTCACGCAGCGACATGGAGAAGGAGATCACCATGGGCAACACCCACGATTTCGTCTACATACACGGACGGGCCGTCAGAGCGGCCGGAAAAGGATTCATATCGGAAAGCATGGATGCCTATCTGTCCTCCGGGGCTTCAGACCACACTCCTCTTATACTTGATATCATTTTCGGTAAACAGAAGGAGATAGCGCCCGGCAACGGGGCTATGGGTACCAGATATAAGACATTCACACCCGAACTTCAGAAACTCATCACCGCACACTGCCAGGCGGGCGGAAGTCTGCTCGTAAGCGGCGCGTATATCGGCGACGACCTCCTCGGCAATTCCTACTCCGATGCCGCCCGCAGAGAGAGCGACAAAGCCTTTGCAAACGATATACTCGGATACGACTGGCAGGTGGGTAAAGCATGTGTCGACGGTAAAGTATCAGTAATTCCATCGCCATTCACAGCGATAACTCCCGCAACGTTTACATTCCGGACGGTTTCTACGGCAGACAGCTACGGCGTTGAATCGCCTGATGCAATACATCCCGCCGGTTCCGATGTGTTTGCTGTGATGCGGTATGATACCACAGGGCTTACGGCTGCAACCGCTCTGTGCCGCATCGCTTCAACAGGCAAACCATATCGGGTTGTGGCAATCGGATTCCCATTTGAAACCATTGTCGGCGAGACCTCGCGATCCAATCTGATGACCGACATTCTGCGCTACCTTTCACCCCGCTGATTCGAAATACCAGCTGATCATCACTGTATTCTGTAGCATACGCCGATTTTATTTACATACTTGATATGGATTTTGGAAGTATTTGTTATCTTTGCGGTTGGATTGCTATGCGATCTTATGCTCGACAAATTTAATCAGAATACTTGCTTATGAAGTGTCGCAAGAAAAGTGTTGTACCAGCCGACGCCGGTGTGTGTATCAATGTCGTACCGATCGAGATTCCTCAGGTGGTGTCTACCGGGACATTGAAAAAAATATTCGGGGCATATTCTACCGCCGATGAAGGACTGATTGTAGCGCGCCTCGGAATAGGAGAGGTTTTGCTCGACACCAACTGCCTCCAACGCATGGCGCAAGTGATGGATGATACCCTGGCCCCGATGGTTTATTCCGACTACCGCATCCTGAAAGCCGATGGAACAGTGGAGCCTCATCCCGTTATCGACTACAGAGAGGGATCCGTCAGAGATGACTTCGATTTCGGAGCCTTTGCTATGGCACGCGCAGGAAAAGTCGCCGAAGCCGTCGCGCAGTTGCCTGACTACGATTATGCAGCATGTTATGCCCTAAGGCTCGCACTATCGCGTGAGGCTCTCCCCGTGCATATTCCGGAACCTCTTTACACAGTTATTGAGACAGATACACGCACAAGCGGGGAAAAACAGTTCGACTATGTCGATCCGCGCAATCGCGATGTACAGATTGAGATGGAAATGGCCTTTACGCGCCATCTTGCCGCTATTGGAGCCTGGATTCCGCGTCCCGACAGACTTGTCGGGTTTGACAATGATGAATTCGAACTCGAGGCGTCAGTCATCATACCGGTGCGTAATCGCGAGCGCACTATAGCCGATGCCGTTCAGTCAGCTCTTTCCCAGCAGACCGATTTCCCCTTCAATGTAATTGTTGTCGACAATCACAGTACCGACCGTACTGCCGAAATACTCGCCGGGATAGCCGCCGACGACAAACGGCTTGTTTGTCTTGTGCCCGCCTCACAAAATCTTGGAATCGGAGGATGTTGGAATATGGCTGTATCAAGCCGCTATTGCGGACGTTTCGCCATACAACTCGACAGCGACGATATATACAAGGATCCGCATACCGTTGCCCGGATTGTACGCAAATTCCGCGATGAACATTGCGCTATGGTAATCGGGTCCTACGAACTTGTCGGTTTCGAAGGCAATCCGATCCCCCCCGGGCTTATCGACCACAAGGAATGGAGCGACGACAATGGACCCAACAATGCTCTGCGTATCAACGGCCTCGGCGCTCCCAGAGCGTTCTATACTCCGGTGTTCAGGTCAATCCTGCTCCCGAATGTGTCCTATGGCGAAGATTACGCAATGGGCTTGCGTATATCGCGCGATTATCGCATCGGGCGTATCTACGACTCTATCTACCTATGCCGACGTTGGGAAGGTAATTCCGACGCAGCTTTATCGGTTGACCGCCTCAACGCCAACAATTCCTACAAAGATTTCCTCAGAACCATAGAGATAGAGGCCCGACGTAAACGCAATCGGATCAATGACGCTCAATGACTTTTACCGTCGGCAGCTCGCATCATGGCAGCTCGCGGCCGATAATTATAAGGCTCTCTTCAATGTGCGCACACGCACCCTCCATCCGGCCGATAACGCCGGAGAGATGCCCTTTACCCTCCAGTTTAATCCTGCGCGCGTACGATCCACGGCAGCCGTTGTTGACCGTAAAGCCATCACTGCGCGCCCATGTTTCCTCTGTGCCCACAATCGTCCCGAAAATCAATTGATTCTCGAACCGGCCCGGATATCTCCGGATTTATCATCCCGATGCCTGTCGGAGGAATACGAAATACTCCTGAATCCATATCCGATTTTCCCCTGCCACTTCACGATTCCTGTAAAAAATCACTCACCGCAGGTAATCTGTGCCGACGGTTGCCGTCGATTCGGCGATATGCTTATTCTTGCGAAAGCTATGGAAGGGATGGCGCTTTTCTATAACGGAGCCCGATGCGGAGCCTCTGCGCCCGACCACTTTCATTTTCAGGCTATACCGCTCGGAGCTGCAACACTGCTCACAACAGAAAAATCCATACCATTCCTGACCTTCGGCTATGAGACCGCAGACAAGGATGAGATGATCGGATGGTTCACGCGCGCTGTAGTGCAGGCGCGGAATCTACCTTTGCCATCAGATCATGATGAAAATGAAATGGAACCGCGCATGAACATATGGTGTGCATATTCCGGCGATACATGGAAAACCGTCGTTATACCTCGCCGGGCCCATCGACCCGATTTTTACGGCAGTGGAGAGGGGAGATTCATGGTTTCGCCGGCATCTGTCGATCTTGGCGGAACAGTTGTTTTGCCCTCCCCGCACGATTTCGAAAATTTTACCTCCGGATTTCTGGCCGACATGCTGTCGCAGACAACCTATCCCATCCATCAGGGGCGCGGCGGCGTCTGATAAGGAAACCATGGTCTGCTTAGTTTGATGAAGAGGGGGAATTTCTTAGAACGGCGCGGGTAATATATACGGTGAATACCGGAATCAGCATCATCCCCTCTGCCGCCAGAAAAACCTCAAGAATGTTACCGGTGGTTGAAATCGGGGTGATATAGCATCCGGCGGTAGTCATCGACATGCATGCCCACCATAGCGAGATCCAGAAACTGTCTACATCCGGATTTATATAATGTTCCCCTTCATAGAACATCAGCGCCGCAAAGAAAAGCGAGGCGCATACCCATATCAGATATACATAAAATGTGCTTAACGCGCGGCTCGCTGTAAGTGCGCCGGTAATTATGGCGAATACGAACGCGGCCCGCACCATAGGAACGAAACTTAGGGCGTATAGCGCTTCTTGAGAAATGTGTACTCCGGTCACATCCAGAATGTTCATGTATGGAATACTCACAAGAATGAACAGAATGTTCCTCCCGAGATATCTCATTTTGTTCTTCGCTATTATGAATTCCACAACGATATCGAGCTGAAACAGAACGCACACTCCAAGCTGGAACTTGCGGTAGTCGGGACTGTCGAGAAACTGAACACCACGCAGGGTATCGCGTGTGATCCATGCTATTAGTCCGCCCGCGGCGATAAGTACCAGCCAATGCATAAGCGTCAGCAACCGCTGTTCTCCTGATGTGATCTCCTTTTTACCTTTCTCGGGGTTCATAATGTGAATATAGAATAAATGACATCCATAATTGAAACACTCTATGCCACCATATGGTTTCGCGCTGTCAGCATCTTTATATTGCTCCTGATCCACTTCTCCACATCCCCATATTTTCCTGAGCGAAATCCGTAATGGACTATTTTTATGCGCTTGCCCTGATGCCGATAACTCCTCGCCATGAAAATACGGAAATTTTGTTATCTTTGCGTGTCGCTCTTTTACCCCTGTGCCGCGACTTAACCACCCGAACCCACTCTATGGAATTTCTTGTCAATTGAATATCAATTATCTGAATGTGATCTATGATAGAAACCGAACGTTTGATACTTCGCCACTGGCTTGAAAGCGATGCAGATGCTCTCTACAGCTATGCTTCCGATCCGGAGATCGGACCCGTTGCAGGATGGCCGCCACATACATCCGTGGAAAACAGTCTTGAAATAATACGGACCGTATTCGCTGCACCTGAGGTCTATGCCGTGGTTTTGAAATCAACCGGCCAACCTGTGGGTAGTTGCGGACTAATGTTCCCGGATAGTATTAATGTCGGCGCAATGCCTGCCGCGGAAGCCGAGATCGGATATTGGATCGGGAAGCCATATTGGGGAAAAGGGCTGATACCCGAGGCTGTGAATGCATTGCTTACCCACGGTTTTGAAGATATGCATCTCGATGCCATATGGTGTGGACATTACGATGGCAATCATAAATCGAAGAGGGTTTGTGAGAAATGCGGATTTATATACCATCACGTCAATCGTGATGTTACTTCTCCGTTGGGAGATATACGCACCGAACATTTCTATCGGATGACCGCTTCCGACTATCGGTCGCTGCACCCCCTGAAGCATTATTAAGTAAGTCGTGAAAATTATTTTACACTTTCAGGGAGTGTATTTTTGAGCGACTTTCGCTCGAAGATGAAGGAGTGTAGATGTCTACACGTTATCGCCTGCGCTTTTGAGCTTGTCGAAAAAGACTGTAGATGAGAGTGAAAAGCGCCAAAAAGATGCCGCTGAAAGTGTAAAATATCTATTTTGAAATATATGTAATAATTTTCATGACTTACTTATTATGGGAAGGAGACTTGAGCAGATGTCGTTGCAGGAGCTATGGGAACTGTTTCCCATAGAGATTGTCGCCTACAGGCCCGAATGGCCGGAATGGGCGCATCAGGAAATGAGCTTTCTGTCAGAGCTGCTTGCTGATTGCTCACCCGTAATCCACCACATCGGAAGCACAGCCGTACCTGGATTGGCAGCCAAACCGATTGTGGACATTCTTGTCGGCCTACCCGGATTTGCGGATCGGGAATGGGTCAGGAAAACGATGGAAGATGCAGGATATATCTGTATGGCGCTCTCGCCACGCACAATGAGTTTCAACAAAGGATATACACCGGATGGTTATGCCCGAAAAGTATTTCATATCCATTTCCGTCTGCTCGGTGACAACGATGAACTGTATTTCCGCGATTATCTGAGAGCGCACCCCGATATTGCCCGTGAATACGCGATACTGAAGCTAAGTCTGCTGCCTCGCTTCAGACATGACAGGGATGGTTACACTTCCGCTAAATCCGGTTTCATCAACCGTATTACACGCATTGCCGTCTCAGAAGCAAACCGACAGGATCATCTTCCGGAGTAGATCAGCGTTACACCAAGCAGGCGGTCGTAGCGCTCGCCGGGGGCGCGGTAATATACCTTTACTTCATATTCGTTCACCGTCTGGTGGAAATCTCCTTCCACATCGGCCGTACGCGCGGTACCGTCGCCGCTTCGGGGAACGGTCAGATACTGATAGTTATATGCACCCTGTTTCAGGAGCAACGCTTTGTGGTATACTCCCGCCTCATCGTCATATTTCATCTGCGATGAATCGTCGAAATGGCGGTATGTCAGATCGCCGTCGATATATACGTCACCATCCATGACTGGCAGCATCTTCAGGGTGAAATGAACCACACAATAATCAGCCTCGGTATCGGAATTCGATGAATTGTATTCCCTGACGAAATATCGGCCATGTTGCGTCTGATCGAAGTAGTACGGTTTAGAATGGCGTGGTTCGGCCATTTTCAGAATATGGTGGTAATATGGATCGTGGAACGCTATCTCTTCAACCCCCATACCCGGATAGGTCTGTTGAACCGTTTCCATACGGCGGTATTCATTACCACCCGGAAATATAAGTTCTTTCAGATGTTCATATATCGCGGAGTTGCCGCTGACACGTGCCGGATGTCTCACGGTTACCTCATTGTCGTGGCGTCCGTTCTGGGTCACTACAAGTGTAAGGTCATTGAACGGATCCCTGACTGGATATTTGTTCAGATCCACGTCGAGCGTCAGCTGTTGGTGACGCTCGTTATAATCCGTATCTGTACGCGAACTTGCCTCCCCCCTTATGGCTACGCTCCCTTCCGTAACCATGAACCGCACTTGAAGCAGTATATCATCCGGATCATTTTCCGGATATACCCTGAGGATATAGTTACCCGACAGTCGGAAACTGAATTCTTCGTTGGGAAGCGTGACAGAGTAATGAATATAATGTACGGCGGTTGCCCGGGAGAATGCATAGTCGGTTATATCCGCATAGTTGAAACCGTCGAATACCTCGGTGTCTGCAACATCCGACAGGCTCCAGTCGGCGTCGCAGTGATATATCGAATATCGGAGATAGTCGCGTTCCTCTCTAAGGGCATCGAAACCTATGGTAAGTGTCTCGTTGCTGTTTATGCCGATTACCGGCGGAGACATCCTGTCACCGTTTACTTCAGTTACGATCGTGCGGAAATCCTCATTGAAGATTCCGGTCATGGTATTCTCCTTGCCATTCACTTCAATGGGAAGCAGGACACATATGATTATGGCCCATATTGCCTTCAAAGTCTCTCTCACCATACTATTGGGCTTTCTCCATGGCGTTTCAGATAATCGTTGGCAAGCGAGAAATGGTGATTCCCGAAAAAGCCGCGGTATGCCGACAGGGGAGAGGGGTGGGCCGAGGTCAGAACAAGATGGCGGCTACGGTCTATCATAGCGCTCTTGCTGCGGGCATAGCTACCCCACAGAATGAATACGACATGATCCTTCCCTTTGGATATGGCTGAGATCACATGATCCGTAAAAGTTTCCCATCCATGTCCCTGATGAGAACCGGCCTGATGTTCGTCAACCGTTAGGGTGGCGTTAAGAAGCAGCACTCCCTGCCGGGCCCAGCGTTCGAGATTGCCGTCGGTTGGCATCGGGGCGCCGGTATCGGCACTCACCTCCCTGAAGATATTTATCAGGGAGGGGGGCATCGCTATACCGCTATTGACCGAGAAACACAACCCGTTCGCCTGCCCCGGACCATGATAGGGGTCCTGACCGAGGATGACTACTTTCACATTGTCGTAAGGACATGCGTCGAAAGCCGCGAATATACGGCTTCCGGGAGGATATACACGCCCGCTCCGGTAGCGCTCACCTACAAATGCGGTGAGCGCTGCGAAGTAAGGCTGCGTCCATTCCTCCGACAGGGCTTTTTTCCACCCGGCCTCGATTTTTACTTCACCCACTGTCTGGAACTGTTAACGGGTAAGCGGAGAGTAGTTGTCGGAATAGCGGAACATCTGGGGAAGGTATTCCTCCTCGTATGTGACTTTGATGTCCGTTATGTTACCGTTGTTATCGGTCACAGGAGTATAAACCGGATTGACAAACCCCTTGTACGGGGCGATCGAAAGGGTTGAATAGCGATCCAGAACCTCTTTGTGAAGACGCGGATCCACCTTCACGGCATACTGTTCTACAAGTCTGGCACCCGCTTCGTAGTCTCCTTCGCTCTTTATACGCTGGATCTCGGCAAGAAGCTCACCGAATAGCTCGCGCAGTTGTTTGTAGTCGTTGATTTTTACATACGTCTTGCCGTTTTTATTCACGAGTTCAACCACATTGTCTTTCTTTCCGTGTTCGAGTACCCATTCGGCTATGAGTTTGCGGTTGCGCATGTGGGCTTCCTCCACATCTTTGCCCGGTTCGATACGCATCAGCTGGGTCATCAGGCCATTGAGCATATACTTGTAGTATTCTGCGTTATATGCATCTGGATTATCGAGCAGACCGAGTTCCACCATATGTGGATCTGCCAGATAATAGAGCGCGAACAGGTCGGCACGGGTCTCTTCAAGAGTTGAGCCATGGGCTTTAAGTGCATCGGGATCCACACCCGGAAGCAGACGTCCTGAGCCGTGGCCGAGACACTCATGAAGGTCGGTATGGAGGTTGTCGGTGATGAAAAGATATTTGTCGAGCAGCTCGCGGGTAGGTTTGTCAATCACGAACTCCTCGTTGAACCCGTTGCCATGCGACGCATCGTCGTATGCCTGGGTGATATTCTCTATGGTTACGGATTTGGAACCGTGGGCTGCACGGATCCAGTTCGCATTCGGAAGGTTGATTCCGATTGGGGTGGATGGGTAGGAATCACCAGCCAGAATGGCGGCGTTGATAACCTTGGCGCTGACACCTTTTACCTCCGGTTTGCGGAATCGGGGATCGACAGGCGACCGGTCTTCGAACCACTGAGCCTCGTTCGAGATGATTTCTGTACGTCGCGATGCCTTCTCGTTTTTGAAATTAACTATCGACTCCCACGAACCTGTCATCCCGAGAGGATCGCCGTAACTTTCTATAAAGCCATTGATAAAGTCTACGGTCGGGGTTGTATCCTCTGTCCACATTATCGAATAATTGTCGAACGTACGCAGGTCTCCTGTCCGGTAAAACTTTATAAGCTCTACAATGCTTTTGTGCTGAAGTTCGGTCTCGGAGTAAGGCAATGCTTTCTCAAGATTCTCTACTATTCTTTCGATAGCCGGAGAGTAAAGGCCCCCTACCTTATAGGGCAGCTCGGTTACCTTGCCGTTTTGCTTTATCACTTTGGTGTTCAGGCCGTATGATACAGGTGTCTCATCTTTCGGATTCTTGATTCGCGCGAAGTAATCCTCTACCTCTTTTTGGCTTACTCCTTCATAGAGATTATTGGCGGATGTGAGAATCAGATCTTCCCCTTCTGCCTGATTTACACGTTTTGCCATGAACGAGGGATCAAACAGCAGGCGTTCGGTCATACGGATAGCCTCGGGATTCAGGCGGTCGGCAAGAGCCTTATCCTTGTTCAGAAGTTGCCGGAGTTCATTCTCGAACCACTGTTGGGTGAATTCGGGAGTGAATTTGTCGGTACTGTAATGATGATATGCTCCGTTGCCGAACTCGATCTGCTTCAGATAGGTCTCGAAAGCCTTGAAATTCTTATCATTGCGGTCGCCGGTATAATTGCGGTAAATTCCCTCCGCTATCTGGCGCAGTGTCAGGTTGTACTTGCCGTTCTGATCCCACAGTATGTCGCGGCCGGCGAGGGCGGCTTCGGTCAGATAGTAGATGAACAGTTTTTTGTTCAGTGGCAGTTCCTCGAACCCGGGAACTGTGTAGCGGAGTACTTCTATGTCGGCGAAGCGGTCTACGATATCGCCCGACGGGTTATTCGGATCCATTGTGTTGGCCATTGCTGCTGAGGTTATGCAGGCTGCGCAAATCGCTCCTGCGATTATTCGTTTTCCCATATGTGTATGATATGTCGTTATCAGTTAAGTCTGCGATGAAAAAATTGCAGATTGCTTATTAGTGTTTCTTTGAGAGGCCTGAGCCGGAGAAGGGATTACTCCACATAGAGAACCAGCCCTTTCAGATACTCTCCTTCCGGATGGTAGATGTTTACCGGGTGATCTGCCGGTTGGGTCAGCTGATGGAGTATGCGTATCCGGCGGCGGCTCTGAGCGGCGGCTGAGAAAACCGCCAGTCTGAACTGTTCGCGGCTTACAGCCTGCGAGCAGGAGAATGTGAATACTATTCCTCCGGGCGCAATTTTCTCGAAAGCACGGGCATTGATACGCTGATAGCCGCGGAGCGCATTGCGCAGCGCGCTGCGGTGTTTGGCGAATGCCGGAGGGTCAAGTATTATCAGATCGTATGCATTCTTTTCCATATTGTCGAGGAACTTGAACGCATCCACTGCATAGGAGCGGTGGACGCTTTGCCCAGGGAAGTTAAGCTCAATATTGGCATCCGTGAGGGTGATAGCCTTCTCTGAGCTGTCTACGGAATCGACCTGTATGGCGCCACCTTTCATGGCATACACAGAAAAACCGCCGGTATAGCAGAACATGTTCAGCACCCGTCGTCCGCGGCTGTACGATCCCAGCAATTCGCGGTTGTCGCGTTGGTCGAGGAAAAAGCCGGTCTTCTGACCGCGAAGCCAGTCGATATTGAATTGCAGACCGTTCTCTGTCGCTACGGAAGTTTCGAAATCTCCGATCAGATAAGTGTTCTGAGGATCGAGATGAGCCTTATAGGGGAGGGTGGTCTCGGATTTATAATATACGTTGCGGACACCGAGATCTGCAAGACGTACCAGAGATTCCGCAACCTTCATACGCGCGAAATGCATGCCGGGAGAGTGGGCCTGAATCACGGCTGTGCAACCGTAGATATCCACTACCAGACCCGGGAGAAAATCACCTTCACCGTGTACAAGACGGTAAGCGTTGTTGTCGGGCCGTGCAAGTCCGAGGGCTTTGCGCAGACGCAGGGCATCGGACAGGCGCTTTTCGAAGAAATCGTCTCCGGGAGCGGCTGAACCGAACTCAAGAATCCTCACGGCGATGCTTCCTATCTGGAAGTGGCCTGTGCCGATCAGACGCCCGTCGTGGGCATAAACCGTGACTGTCTCCCCCTCTTCAAGGTCGGTGGGAAGCGGTTCCGATATTGCTCCGGAGAATACCCACGGATGGAAACGGTCGAGTGATTCCTCCTTACCCCTTTTCAAGCGAATCTCTTTCAGTGACATTTAGCGAGAGTTATTTGATTAAAAATCTGTAGATATCGTTGGAGTTGGCGTAGACGAGAAGAGCCAGCAGCAGAAACATGCCGGCTGTCTGGGCATACTCCAGAAATTTTTCAGATGGTTTACGGCGTGTAACCACTTCCCATAAAAGGAACATCACGTGACCGCCGTCAAGAGCCGGGATCGGAATTATGTTCATGAAGCCGAGGATAATGCTAAGGAATGCTGTCATCTCCCAGAATGTACGCCAGTCCCATTTCGGTGGAAACAGCGAACCGATGGCGCCGAATCCGCCAATCTGCTCCGCACCCTCTTTACTGAAAAGATGTTTGAGCGAACCGACATAGCTTACAAGCATATTGGTACCTGTTCCGACACCTTTGGGTACGGCTTCTATCAGATTGTAGTCAACGGTATACCATTCGAAGATCTCGTCGGGCGATTTCAGACCGAAGCCGAGTTTCCCACCCTCGCTTGGAGTGACGGCCAGGCGCAGAGTGTCACCGTGGCGTATCACGTCGATTGTGGTTTCCTTACCGCCGTAGGCGCGTAAAGCTGGAGCAAGCTCTGTATAGGAAGGGGTGATGCTGTCGCCTACGGCGATAATTCTGTCATCTACCTCCACACCGGCTTTGGCAGCTGCTTCGCCGGGCATGAGCTGTTTTACAAACACCGGGATGCGGATCGCCATAAACTGTTCGTCCTGAGGAAGCGACATCACTGCGTTCTTTGGCATGGCGAAGGTTACGGTGTCGCGATGATTGCGCAGAACCGTCACTTCATCTGCCTCAAGCATGTCGAGCATGGCGGTGCGGTTGCGCGAATCTATCGGTTTGCCGTCAGCCTCAAGCAATATGTCGCCGTTGCGGAAACCGAGTGCCTGAGCCGCTGGAGTGAAATCCATCCCTTCATAAGCGTTCTGGAAAGGAATGCTTTTTTCACCCCAGTACCATGCGATACCGGTATAGATTATAAAAGCCAGAATGAAGTTGTTCAGCACACCGCCGGTCATTACCAGCAGGCGTTGCCATGCGGGTTTACTGCGGAATTCCCAAGGTTTCGGCTCTTGAGCCATCTGCTCCTTGTCCATCGATTCGTCGATCATACCCGCGATTTTTACATACCCTCCCAGCGGAAGCCAGCCTATGCCGTAAGTCGTTTCGCTGTTTTTGGGTTTCCATTTTGCCAGTGAGAACCACGGATTGAAGAAAAGATAGAACTTTTCGACCCTGATTTTGAAGATACGTGCCCAAAGAAAGTGACCGAACTCATGGATGATTACCAGAAGCGACAGTGCCACAATAAGTTGGGCGGCTTTTATGAGAAATGATTCCATTGATTCCTGTTTTCAGTTTTTATCATGTTCAATCAACGACTCCTTTCATGTCCCGGAGTCATGAATTGCGGTTTATAATTTGTTCGGCATGGCGGCGTGCCGATGCGTTGCAAGCCACATAGTCGTCGAGCGATGGGTTGGCGATATAGGGAATGGCATCGAGTGTATCCATTATGAGCGGGTATATATCGGTGAAGCATATCTGCTCGCGCAGAAATGCTGCTACGGCTACCTCGTTTGCGGCGTTGATCACACATGCCGTGTTGCCCTTCCGCTCAAGAGCGTAATGTCCGAGCCCAAGCCCGGGGAAGCGGCTGATGTCCGGCTCCTCGAATGTAAGATGGCTCATGCGTTCGATCGTGAGCGGACTGTCGGCAGTGGCCAGACGCGATGTCTCGCCAAGGGCATATCTGATCGGAAGTCGCATGTCGGGTACACCCAGCTGAGCTTTCACAGACCCGTCGACAAATTCTACCATCGAGTGTACGATCGACTGCGGATGAACTACGGCGCGGATCTTTTCGCCGGGTACGCCGAAAAGCCACCGGGCTTCGATTATTTCAAAGGCCTTGTTGACCATCGTCGCAGAGTCGATGGTGATTTTGGCACCCATCGCCCAGTTGGGATGGCGCAATGCATCTTTTACTGTGACCCGCTTGAGTTCTTCCTCCCCGAAGCACCTGAAAGGCCCTCCCGAAGCGGTTATAAGTAGCCGCCGGACACTCTCCGGAGCCTCCCCGGAGAGGCATTGGTATATGGCCGAATGTTCCGAATCTACGGGAAGCATACGCGATTTTGACCGCGATAAGGCCTCCGTAACAAGCTCTCCTGCAACAACAAGGGTCTCTTTATTGGCAAGGGCGATATCTTTATCTGCGGAAATCGCACGCAAAGTCGGTGCCAGACCACTGTAACCTACTGTGGCTGTGACAACTGTGTCGAAACAATCCGATTCCATCGCATCGTTGATGGCGCTCTGACCGGCAGCCGTCTGTATTCCATACGGTTCGAGAGCATCCTTCAGTTTCCAATATAGGCTTTCGTTGGCTATCACCGCCAGTTTCGGACGCCATTTAAGTGATTGAAGGATAAGTGTATCCACTTTTGAACCGGCTATAAGCACCGTTGGTTCGAACCGGTCGGGGTACTCCTCGGCCACATCGAGCGTCTGGGTGCCTATTGATCCCGTGCTGCCAAGCACGGCAATGCGTTTTCGCCCGTGCTGTTCAGCGTTATTATGGTGTAAATCAGTCGTATGTCTGTTCACTGCATTTTCATTTTTAACAGAGTTTGCCCGCAGGCTTACATCTCCAAATTGCAAAGATAGCTAAAATCGGCGATATTTAGGCCGGTTCATTAAAAATTGAGAAGTTAAGAAACCTTTCCTATAGGTCTCCTAACTTCTCAATCAATACATTACCGCAATCCTTCCCCTCAACCGCCAATTGGCGATCTAAATCGCAAATTACTGATTGTCAATAAATGTGGTCTTCCTTGCGCAGTTCGGATGATGAAATTTTGGGAGAAGTCATCTTATGCCATACATAGGCGATATATCCGATTACAAGTGGCAGAAGTACTGTTACCCAGGCCATTACCCTCAATGTGAATTCGCTCGATGATGCGTTGTCAATGAAGAGTGAACTCTGGCGATGTGTCACCGACGGCAGGAAGGAGGTGTTGTTGTAGCCGCTGATGCAGAGCAGGCTGGTGACTGTGAGTACAACACCGATGGCTGCCCACCAGAATCCCCGGCGGAATTTCTTATCGAAGTATGAGCGGATTATTCCGTAGAGAACCATAAGGACACCGATCAGGAATGTCGCGCCGATCCACCAGAGGTCGATCAGATTGAAGAAATATTTGTACGGCACCTTGACTACGAGGCCGTTATCCATCCTTGAATAGCCGTCGGACATGAACAATGCGAAAAGGAACGCCAGGAAGAGGAGAACGAACACTGTTCCGTTCACAAGTATGTGGTAGCGTATTTTCTGAATCCCTTTTGCGTCTGTACCCATATTCACGTTGTTGAGGAAGAAAAGGGCGCCCAGCGTACGTGCCAGGAAAAAAACTGCGAATCCGAGCAGAAGGTTGGAAAGATCGAACATTACGTCGAGCCCGTGGGTGGAATCCCATTTTGAAATAACAGGCGACGATCCGTTGAGTATGTCCGCGCGGCATACCTCGAAGTTAGCGCCGAAGAACTGCATTCCTACTGCCACTCCGAGAAGAACGCAGCCTACGCATCCGTTGATCCACAGGAAGGTATCGTATGTAAGAGTGCCGAAAATATTGCCGGGTTTCGAGCGGAACTCATAGCTTACAGCCTGAAGGATAAAGCTTACGAGTATTGCCATCCAGAGCCAGTATGCTCCTCCGAAGCTTGTGGAATAGTAGAGCGGAAAGGATGCGAAATATGCTCCTCCGAATACAACGAGAGTGGTGAACGTGAGTTCCCATTTGCGACCGAGAGCGTTTACGAGTAGCGATTTCCGTTCCGGCTTACGCTCGCTCCAGATGAGGCTCTGCCCACCCTGTACGAAAAGCAGCGCTACGAGCAGACCTCCCAGCAGCGATATTACGAACCACCAATATATCTGTAATGTTTCCATTATGTTTTTGTTTTAGTATCGTTTGGGGAATACATGTTTGTTAACGGCAACTGACAATATCGGAAATCAGTGTTTGTCAGGGCCGTTCAGGATATCGCGGCGGGTTGCCTTGCCGATTTCGCGGAGCATGATGCTTATCTCCGCTATCAGTAGACCGGCGAATACGACAACGAACATCCAGAATGTCAGTTGAACCGATTCGGGTTGAATGTCGCTTATGGCAGCCCGGCAAGGGAGCAGATCCTGAATTGTCCAAGGCTGGCGTCCTACTTCGGCCGTTATCCATCCGGCTTCGCTTACGAGCCATACAATAGGAATGCTGATAAGTCCGAATATATTGAGCAGCTTGTTTTCAAGAATCTTAGGTTTGCGATAGTTTACGAACAGCATCACTATGAAGAGCAACATGAGATATCCTCCACCCATCACCATTATGCGGAACATATAGAATGTGAGCGCCACGGGAGGAACCGCATCTTCCACGCTGTCGAGATATCCGTATCCGAAATATTTGAAATTCGCCATGAAGCGTTCTTTGGCTTCTGCCATTGCTTCCGCATTGTTTGTGGCCCGGGCGTGGTCATAATCGCGCAGCGCTTCCTGAGCCAGACGTCCCTGAGCAATGCGCTCTTCGTAGCTGACGGTATTAATTGTGTCGCCGTCGGCATTTATCGATATACCTTCAATCAGGTCGTTGATACCTGGCACGAAACTGTCCGGGTCGTGGTTCGCGAGAATCGACAGACCTTTCGGAATACTGATTTCGCAAAGGATGGCGTCTTGTCCGTCGGTTCGTTCCTTATAGGGATTGATGATGCCGAATCCTACGAGACTCTGACCGCACGATCCGTTGTAGAGGCCCTCCATGGCAGCGAGTTTCATCGGTTGAACCCGAGCCACCTGAACGGCTGAACCGTCGCCTGTCCACATTGTAAGCACTATGCCGGCCAGACCTACCCATGAAGCTATCTTCATCGAATCTTTTGCAAATTCAACGTTGCTTTTCTTAAGCAGGAACCAGCAGCTGACACCTATTACGAATGTCGCACCGAGAACCCAGCCCGACAATACGGTATGGAAGAATTTGTTTACTGCTACCGGAGAGAACGCCACACTCATGAAATCGGCCATTACGTTGCGCATCTGATCTGGGTCGAATTCCATGCCGACCGGATATTGCATCCATGCGTTTGCAACGAGAATCCAGTAAGCTGAAAGGCATATGCCTGCTGCTGTGAGCCATGTGGAAGCAAGGTGGAATCCGCGGCTCACTCGGTTCCAGCCGAAGAACATCACGGCTATGAAGGTGGATTCGAGGAAGAAAGCGGCTATACCCTCTATGGCCAGAGGAGCGCCGAATATATCTCCGACGAACCAGGAGTAATTGCTCCAGTTCGTACCGAATTCGAATTCAAGAATGATGCCGGTAGCAACTCCGCAAGCGAAATTGATGCCGAACAGAAGCATCCAGAATTTCGCCATACGTTTCCAGCGTTCGTTGCCGGTTTTGAAGAAAATACTCTCCATGATACCCACTATCAGCGACAGGCCGATGCTCAGCGGAACAAACAGCCAGTGAATCATCGCTGTAAGGGCGAATTGGCCTCTAGACCAATCGACGGTGCTAAATAATTCGTCCATGATATAAAGATTTATAACTTATTTTGCTTTCAGGGCTTGGTATCGGTGGCGGGAATGAGGGCTGTCCGTACGGCCTGTGCCCTGTCTTCGTCGGTGTCGTAATTCTCCTGAAGTATATTCGGGAAGAAAAACAACCTGAAAACGAGGAACATTATAGCGAGCTTTATGATAATGATAGCCCATAATCGCCGACCTACGGTCATTGACCTGAAGCCGTCGATATACATGCTCGCCGCTTTTGAAAAGAATCCCTCTGATTTCATAGTCATATGGCTGTCCGAAGCCGGAGCTGGTTGATTTTTTTTGTTGCAAAGTTGGCGGTTTCTGACTAACTTTGCCCTCGGTTTTGCTCCGGTGACCGATACTCGCCGAGACAAAATTAATCAAACTTAGTGATAATACAAAACTTAATATCATCGGTTCTTAATTTTGAACTGAAACAGGAATAATTATGGCAAACTGGTTCGAATGTAAAATCCGTTACGACAAGACACAGGAAAATGGTTCGATAAAGAAAGTAACGGAACCATACCTTGTTGATGCACTTAGCTTTACCGAGGCCGAGGCCCGTATTATAGAAGAGATGACCCCGTTCATCAGCGGTGAAGTGGATGTCAATGCGGTTAAACGTACGAAGATTTCAGAAATATTCTGGGATGATTCATCCGACAGGTGGTTTCTTGTAAAAGTCGCCTTTATTACGATTGACGAGAAAACTGCTGTCGAAAAGAAATCTACCTCGCTGATTCTGGTTGCGGCAAACGATTTCAAGGGCGCTTACGATGCATTTATGGAGGGAATGAAAGGAACTATGGCGGACTTCGAGATTACCTCTATCGCCGAAACTCCTATAATGGATGTATATCGTCTGAAAAGTGCTGAAAAAGCATCAGAGAAACCTGCTGAATAGAAAAATCAAGATGTCGGCGATTGCTGAGAATATAAACCGCATCCTCTCCACCCTTCCCGCAGGGGTGGAGTTGGTTGCGGTTTCTAAGTTTCATCCGGTAGAGACACTTCGCGAGGCTTACGATGCAGGGCAGCGTAAGTTCGGTGAGAGCCGGGTTCAGGAACTGGCTGTCAAGGCACCGGTATTGCCGGGCGATGTGAAATGGCACTTCATCGGTCATCTGCAGACCAATAAGGTGCGGCAGTTGTTGCGGTTGCGTCCGGCAATGATCGAAAGTATCGATTCAGAGCGGCTTCTGGCTGCCGTAGATACCGCTGCCGCGGATCTCGGAATAGTGCAGCCGGTTCTGATGCAGGTTCATGTAGCTGCAGAGGAAAGCAAGTTCGGGTTTTCTCCGTCGGAGCTTGAAGCTTATTTTACCGACAGACGTTTTGAGACTCTCCGTGGGGTGCATATATGCGGAATTATGGGCATGGCTACCAATACCGACGATGTCGGGCGCATACGGGCTGATTTTGAATCTATCGCTGCACTTGCCGTTAAAATACGTGGTATTGCGCCCGATCTCCGTGGGTTCGACACCGTAAGCATGGGCATGAGCGACGATTATCCGCTGGCGGTTGCCTGCGGAAGCAATCTCGTCAGGGTCGGAACTGCTATTTTCGGAAGCCGTGAGTACTGATTTCCGGTTCCCCGGACAATTTCATTTTTTTCAATTGCATGAAAATATTTTTGCTGCAAGTGAAAAAATGTTTAATTTTGCAAACCGCAGCATGTGGCCTGATGGTTCATGGTTCGGTAACTGACACCGATGCCGCTTCGGGCGGCTGAAGTATATACCCTATAATTAACAACTTATTTACCTTAAAATCAGTAAAAGAAAAATTGCTATGAATCAAGTGAAAACCAATCAGAAGGGTAATTTGATAGCAATTATCGCAATGTTCTTCCTTTTTGCGATGATTTCTTTCGTTACCAATCTGGCAGCTCCAATCGGAACTATCTGGGGCTACAAGTTTGCAGGCAACTCTGTGCTCGGTATGATGGGCAACATGATGAACTTCCTCGCCTATCTCTTCATGGGTATACCGGCAGGTAACCTTCTGGTAAAGATCGGTTATAAGAAAACTGCTCTTTGGGCAATGGCGATCGGTTTCGTCGGTCTGTTCGTACAGTGGCTTTCAAGCTTCGTAGGTGCCGACGTGAACGTATTCGAGATGACCTCTACAGTTAAGGAGGGTGGAATGGAAGTCGTGAAAAACTACCAGGTTCCCCTCAACTTCATTATCTATCTGCTTGGCGCATTCATCTGCGGTTTCTGCGTGTGCATGCTCAACACTGTAGTAAACCCGATGCTCAACCTTCTTGGCGGCGGCGGCAACCGCGGCAATCAGCTTATCCAGACCGGTGGCTCGCTAAACTCGCTTTCTGCGACCCTTACTCCGTTCTTCGTAGGTGCCCTCATCGGCTCCCTTACCCCAGAGACAAGCATCAGCAATGTTGCTCCGCTTCTGTGGATTGCGATGGGTGTGTTCGTAGCAGCATTCTTCATCGTATCGTTCGTGGCTATACCCGAACCGAACATGAACAAATCTGGCAAGCAGGTGAAATATTCACATTCGCCTTGGAACTTCCGTCATCTGGTTCTCGGTGTGATCGGTATATTCTTCTATGTAGGTATCGAGATAGGTATCCCCGGAACCCTCAACTTCTATCTTGCCGACCAGAGCGCCAACGGTGCCGGTGTGGAGGGCGCAGCTTCTACCATTGCAGGTGCAATCGTTGCAATCTACTGGCTGCTTATGCTCATCGGCCGTTTCTGCTCTTCGATTATCTCCGGTGCAGTCTCGACCCGCGCACAGATTCTAACCGTTACCTCGGTTGCGATCGCACTCGTAGTCGTGGCAATCTTCCTTCCCAAGACTGTTACTCTCCCCGTACCCGAATTTATCTATGAAGGTGGTGCTACGGTTCCTGTGAGCGCGTTCCTTCTGGTTCTCTGCGGTCTTTGCACTTCGGTAATGTGGGGCGGTATCTTCAACCTCGCTGTGGAAGGTCTCGGCAAATATACCGCTCAGGCTTCCGGCATCTTCATGATGATGGTTGTCGGCGGTGGTATCATGCCTCTCGTACAGAGCTGGATCGCCAGTGTGGCAGGCTATATGTCTTCTTACTGGCTGGTAGTCGCAATGCTCGTATATCTTCTGTTCTATGGAGTTGCAGGATGCAAGAACGTGAACACAGATATCCCGGTTGACGACAGCGTGGAGAACGCTCTCTAATTAAAAATAGAGTGATGTCCGCGTGCGGTCGGTTTTCCGGCAGCTTCCGGGCATATAATCCTCCTTCCGTTTCAAAAGTATAAGACACCTGCCTCCGGAAGAACCTTTTCCGGGGGCAGGTTAAAACAAACTGGTAGCTCCGGCTACCCGTGTTTTTTCTGAAAGCACGGGTGTCAAAGTCAGAAAACAAGTAAATAATTCATTACAACCCAATGAACACCGACGTTATCAACAAGGCGGCCGATACCATACGAGTGCTTTCGGCTTCAATGGTAGAAAAAGCAAAATCCGGACATCCCGGAGGCGCCATGGGAGGTGCCGACTTCGTTAATGTGCTGTACTCACAGTTCCTTGTCACCGACCCCGACGACCCCACATGGATCGCCCGCGACCGATTCTTTCTCGATCCGGGTCATATGTCGCCCATGCTTTACAGTGTACTTGCCCTCACCGGCAAATATACTATAGAGGAGCTTAAGGAATTCCGTCAGTGGGGGAGCGCATGCCCCGGTCATCCGGAACTTCATGTGGAACGTGGAGTAGAAAACACTTCCGGACCACTCGGTCAGGGACACACCATGGCTGTAGGATGTGCCATAGGCGAACGTTTCCTTCAGGCCCGTTTCGGCGACGTCGTTGCTCATAAGACATATGCGTTTATTTCCGACGGTGGCATTCAGGAGGAGATCTCGCAGGGTGCAGGCCGTATCGCCGGTTATCTCGGGCTTGCCAACCTTATTATGTTCTATGACAGCAATAAGGTTCAGCTTTCTACCGATGTAGATGCTGTCGACAACGAAGATGTGGCGATGAAATATCGTGCGTGGGGCTGGAATGTACTTGATATCGATGGCAACGATCCCGTAGCGATAGCCGACGCTCTAGAGAAAGCCAATGCTGAGACGCAGAAACCAACCCTGATTATCGGTCATACTGTTATGGGGCGTGGTGTAGTGACCGCATCGGGCGAAAATTTCGAGGGGAAATGTTCGACCCACGGCCAGCCTCTGAGCAAATCAGGAGCCGATTTTGCTAAAACGATAGAGAATCTCGGTGCCGATCCTTCCAATCCGTGGCTTATCCCGGCTGAGGTCGAGAAGCTGTATGCCGAGCGCAATGAGCAACTCAAGGAAATATGTGCGCGCCGCCACGCTGCCGAAGCCGAGTGGGCTAAGGCTAACCCCGAGCTTGCACGCGAACTCGATGATTTTATCAACGGCAAACTTCCTGAGATCGATTATTCTTCGATAGTTCAGAAGGAGATGAGCGCTACGCGTGTCGGATCGGCTGCAGTGCTTGATCTGCTTGCGCAGAAAGTGAAAAATATGATAGTGAGCAGTGCCGACCTTGCAAATTCCGACAAAACGGATGCTTTCCTGAAGAGGACCGGTGCTTTTGTCAACGGTGACTTCTCGGGTGCTTTCCTTCATGCAGGAGTAAGTGAACTCACGATGGCTGCGATCATGAACGGTATCGTGCTTCATGGCGGACTGCTTGCCGCATGCGGAACATTCTTTGTATTCTCCGATTATATGAAGCCGGCTGTCCGCATGGCAGCCCTTATGGAACTCCCTGTAAAATATGTGTGGTCGCACGATGCCTTCCGTGTAGGTGAGGATGGTCCGACTCATGAACCTGTAGAACAGGAAGCTCAGATCCGCCTGCTCGAACAACTGAACAATCTGTCGGGCGAGCCGTCTATGTTGGTTCTCCGTCCGGCAGATTCGGTCGAGACTACGGTAGCATGGCAGATGGCGATGGATAATGTGAATACCCCAACTGCTCTTATCCTGAGCCGACAGGATGTGAAACAGCTTCCGGCTGCCACCGGCAACCGTTATCAGGAGGCACAGGGTGCGAGAATGGGAGGTTATACAGTGATGGACACTCCTCATCCGAAAGTAATACTTGTAGCCAACGGTTCGGAAGTATCTCTGCTCTGTGAGGTCGCTGTATTGCTTGAGGCCGCTGAGATACCCTGCCGCGTAGTATCAATACCCTCAGTCGGGTTATTCGAACACCAGGACAAAGAGTATCGTGAAAGTGTTATACCCACCGCCGGTGTGCCTGTATTCGGACTTACAGCCGGTTTACCGTCAACATTACGTTCGGTAGTGGGTCCTCATGGAATGGTTTACGGTCTCGATCGCTTCGGAGCGTCTGCTCCTTATCCTGTTCTTGATGAAAAATTCGGATTCACAGCTCAGAATATTGTGGAGCAGGTCCTGAAATTTATTGGGAAATAAGCGATTTGTAATAAGATAGTTACAGGGTGTTGCTGTTTGGACTTCGCGGCCGGAAATGTTAAAATCATATTCATGTGAATCGGATCGTGAACCCAAACAGTCCAAAAAGAGTTATAGAATTATAACGCGTGTAAAAACAGATGACGGGGCATAGTCCGTCGGATATATTTTCCACAAGTTAAGTAAATTTTTACCTCAAAATGTAAATTTATTAAAAAAAAATCTATAACTTTACACCCGAAATTGCCGCTCAAGGCTGTTTTGAAGTGATAATTAACAAGAGTTCAGGAAGTTAGCGAAAATACGCAGCCACAAACGGTTTCCAGTAGAGCGTTCTACAACCTGGATTAGAGATAATAAATAAAATTTCATAAATATCAACAAAACGTTTTTACTTTATCTATGAAAAAGAGTTCAGTTTTAGCATTTGGTCTGGCGCTCCTCGCTGGCAGCGCGTATGCCCAGAATGTGCAGGAAGTTGCCTTCGTAGAGGATCCCTCTCAGGGCTATCTGTTCAACAATTTCTCCAGCAACTGGTTTATCCAGGCTGAAGGTGGTGTAGCCATGGGCTTTTCATCAGCAGATTCTCACCGTAAGATCGGTGACCGTTTCGCACCCGCAGCTTCACTGTATGTAGGCAAATGGTTCTCTCCCATCCTCGGTGCCCGTATCGGTGGCGACTTCATGTCGGTAAAGGGTCTTGCTAAGGATCCCGGTGCTGCCTACAACACTATGGGTCTCCAGCCCTGGAGCACCAAGGTAGACGGTTTCTACAAGAGCAAAGTAAACTATGCAGGTCCTAGCTTTGACGTTATGCTGAGCCTTACCAACTGGTGGTGTGGCTACAAGCCTCACCGCGTTTACAACGCATATCTTTATGCCGGTGGTGCTTTATACTGGTCGTTCGAAAAGTCTATGGATGCAAAGACTAAGGAACTTTCTTGGGGCAATGCTCATGACCGTGTCCTCGCAGTTCGTGCAGGTCTTACTCAGGACTTCAACATCAGCGATCACTTCGCACTTGGCCTTGACCTCCGCGCTACCGCTCTTGACAACCACACCGATGGTAACAGCGCTACAAAGATCGTAGGTGAAGCTCTTCTTACAGCAACCTTCAAACTCGGTAACACCAACTGGTCTGCTCCCGTTGTTCCCATCTGCCCCCCTGCAGAGAACTGCGACGAATACCGCGCACGTCTTCAGGCTGCTGATGCACGCATCGCCGACCTCGAAGCTCAGCTCAAGGCTTGCCTCGCTCGCCCCGTTGAGAAGCAGGTTGTTACCAAGGCTCCCCTTGCTACCATCTACTATCCCGTTAACGTTTACCGTCTGACCTCTGTTGACCGCAAGGTTCTTGAGAGCGTAGCTAACGTAATGAAGGCTGATGGCAAGAAGTACACTCTTACCGGCTGGGCTGATAATTACACCGGTACCGATGCAATCAACAAGCGTCTCCGTGAGAACCGCGTAAACACTGTTAAGAACCAGCTCGTTCGTTACGGTGTTAACGAAAACCAGCTCAACGCTACCATCAACAATGGTAACCGTGTTGACCTCGGTGACAAGTGCCTCACTCTTGACCGTTGCGTTACCATCGAAGCTGAATAATTTTAGCTGACGAAAAAGATTACCGGTAATACCGGACACAATCAGGGCTACATCCATCGGATGTAGCCCTTTCTGATTTATTATATTATTGGCTATAGTGGTACCCGATCAGGAGACATTGCCGATAATATGTTTTTTTGTCACATGGAGAGACTTGCTTAGCAGCAAAGCCCGGTTGATGTGTTATAAAGGTCAGGTGCAAAGGTCGGTTAAATTTTTAGTGTGCAGTCCGATTAAAAGAATATCTAAAGAAATCCTACAGGTGAAACATCTATTATCGAAATGCATACCCATTAAAAATACAACATCTCCGGAACTCTCAAAGGTGGAAACACCTTGCATTTTTTATGGTTTATAATTTTATATATTTGCCTCCCCCAAAAATGGCGAAGTACGGGCATTGTTGTGCTTCGCCATACTAAATAGAAGTTTCTTGGTGGAATTCCTATCGTCTCTTTTATGCTATTTGATTACGTTCTCAAGAGATTGAAATATGCCATCAAGTTGATGTCGTTAATTCCACGGGATTTTCAGAGGCGTTTGAGCAAATATGTATAGTTGTAATATCCTTATATGGATATATGCTGTAAGGTTAAGGATAATTTGTCAATTTACAAAAATAGGAGTTGTACTTAAGTTGATGTTTTGAGAGATATTCTGGTCTTATGATTTAGAGACGTATGTTGTTTTAATATATATTTATGCCTTGAACCATGATATACTATATGCCTCATACATTATATGATATAAAATTTCACCCCTACCGACAGATAGCTGTAGCAGGGGTGCTATTGGTAATAAGAGAATTATGGTATATTCTAGTTAATGATGAGAAAAGGCGATTGAAGGCAGGGGTTACTTGACTACGAGCTTACAGGCAGTTCCGGCGGCACGGACGAGATATATCCCTGGCGCTGTTACTGTGAGCCCGTCAGTTGCGGCAGCATACAGCTTGCCGTCAAGTGTATAGGCTTCTATTCTGCCGTCAGCGCTGATTGTATTTCCGATAACTCTGATAGAGGAGTGGGCTGCAGAAACATTTTCTAAGCCGTCAGTCTTCTTCATACGGGGGGTGTAGAGGAAGTTGTTGTTTATTATGGTGTCGATAAGTCTGCGTCCTTCTACATCGTAGGAACCGGATTTATCAACGCCTGCGAAGTCCATCATCATGAGGCCTGTTGGACCAGCGTTCGCTTCGTCTGACAGGTAATCAGCTGCCGCTTTGTTGGTATATGATGCGTTCAGACGGTATGCGTCGGCTGTGGCGACAAATGATATCTGAGAGTATCCTGAGGTGTGGTTGATTACCCAGATATGGCTGGTGGATTCATAGAGTGTCACCGAGTAATCGAGAAGATTACGGATAGCCTGAAGTTTGGTATCCATCGCGTCTTTTGTCTCATAGAAATCCTGCACGTAGAGCTTGGCTCTGACGCGTGAGTTAGAGCCGGTAATGAACGCTTTGCCCTGATCGGCGAACGACGAACTGCTGGTCCATCCGTTGATATATCCGCCCACAGGTGTTTTCGCATAGTTGTCGCGGCTGAGAACGAGAATTTTGCCGCGGACATCCTCCACAGTCAGTTGGGGGTCGAATTCAACCATGTATGGTGCATATTTCCCGTCGTTGAGTGTCTGCTCCATCAATCCTCCCCACTGTGCCTTGGCTGCATCGTTCTCGTGGTCGTCTTCGTGGCGCATAACCACGACAACGAATTCCGTCGGGTGTTCCTTGAGTTTGTCGCAGAGCTGGTCAAGAGCCTCTTCAAATGAAATGTTGGTGGCTATAACGCCATGATAGATCTTGAGTGTGTTGCCGTCGACGGAGGGACGGAGGTCGAAGGCGCGGATACCGGCTTCGAATTGGTCGGCTATGCTGAGATCCTGGGTGCGGGCAAATGTATCTAACGTAGTCCCGTTGCCTGTGGCGGCATCGTGAGTGCCGGGGATCGAGATCTGATGAACATATGCCTGATCAGCGAGTTTTTCCATCCAGTTGGCGTTATTGGCAATCTCGTTGGCGACCTCTATTGTAACGCGGGGTGAAATCTCGCTGTTTTCAAGTGTGGTTACACAGACCTCGTATGTGCCGGGCTCAAGCACGCCTAAAGATGCCGAACCACCGCTGGCTCCTTCCATCGGATATTCCCCGACAAGCTCGGTCCCGTTGTATACCGCTATACGGTCTGTTTCCCAACCGGGAGCGTTGTCATAGGTTATCAGCACCTCTTCCGTGGGGGTATATTTCGCTTTAACAGCTTCGAGGAGTACCGGTTTGCCGACAACGAGCAGGCTGCGCTCAGCCGGTTCGAAGTAGTTGTCGTTAATGCAATATGTTACGTAATATATGCCATCGCCTACGGGAGAAGAATAGTTATAGTTCCCTGGAACGTTGAGTTTGACCTCTCCCTGAGGATCATCGCCTATATAAGCGTAGGAGTGTGATTTCCCGTCTTTAACTACAGAAACCGACCGGTCGTACAAGCCTACCCAGTCTTTGGTGATACAGGGCGCGTTCTGAAGCTTTACAATTACAGGATCGCCTGTATCATAGACAAGTTTGTCGGTAGAGAGTGAGGGGAGGGTCTCTGAGTCACAGTTGTCGCTGACTACGAAATAAACGCGTTCCGTACATGTATCGTAGCCGCCGTTTCTGAAGAGTACCACGTAATACGCTCCCGGAGTGTTAACGGTGATATCCCAAGAATTGTCGGCACCGGATGTATAGACATATTCCTGTGATGGATCGGGGCCGGGATTGTGGAATTCTTTATATAATCCGATCCAGGCATCGGTACCAACCGGTGCGCCAGTGTATTCGATGTGTACATTGTTTCCCGTGCGGTAGAAGCGTTCGGAAAGGGTGAGCGATGGGGCTGCTTTTTCGTTAGCGACAGTGAACGGTACAGGCTCGGACCATTCAGACCAGTCGAGATTCATCGAGCGGTTGCGCACACGTATGTAGTGTGTGCCGGCGGGTAGTGTTCCTGTTGGAATAGATAAGGATTTCAAGTTTCTGCCGGCGTTGAGATCCTTAGGGGTGAAGTCGTCGTTGGCTCCGTAAAAGTCTTCGAAGGTCACGATATTGCCGTTCAAAGTTTTCTTGAAGGAAGTGTCGGCAGAGACTTCATATTGTACTGTGTGTATCGGATCGAGGGTTGTGGAAATGTTGAAGGAAGTACCATCACCTTCGGCTACACTTAGCGATGGTACGGATGGCGCGGAAACGGGGGTGAGAGTGCGGGAGAATGTATCTACAAGTTCGTTGTCAAGCGCCAGCCGTGAATTACCGATTGAATAGCATTCGGCGGTCATTGTGGCCGTCTCGGGGTCGAATTCGAGAATCTGGTATGTCCAGTGGTCTATTGTTTTTTGAACTTCCGGACGATTGAAGTTGTCGGGTGTGGTTCCCCAGAGCTGTTCATAGCCTTCAACCGTGGTGCCTACGCCACCTCCGGTGATGATGTGGTAAACGGGTGTATCTGTCATCAGACCGCGTGCGTAAAGGTGGTGGTGTCCGGCGATATTGAGTATATGTTTTGGAGTGGAGGATAGGATAGGCATGATTTCGTTCATCATCCATGACGATACGTCGTAGGTCCACTGTTCTGCGTAAAGCGGACGGTGCTGTACGCTTACTACGAACTGCACGCTGTCGTCGGCATCGGCGGCGGCAATCACTTTGCGTACCCAGAATTTTTGTTCGGCCGGATTGGGGTCGTCGGAGTTAAGTGCAATGAAAAGTACAGCACCGTTCTGGTATGCGTAGTAACCAGCGTTTCCGCTGGCGATACCGTTGTATTCTATCGATCCATATCCGTTGTAGTGACCGTTGTAGAGAGCCAGATTGCTGTCTTCTTTATATTCGTGGTTGCCGACTACCGTCATATTGGGGAGGTAGGGTGAGATGAAGCGCGATTTGTAGAGGTGTACCTTTTCGTAAAGGTCTATTCGGCCGGCATCTACTTGATCGCCATCGTTTAGCAGGAATGCGATGTTGTCTTCGAAAGGTGCGTCGCCATATTTTTCCTGTACTTTCTGACGGGCTGCGCTTATGAGCCATTCATAATCGGAGTGTTCGTTGCGTTGGTGGTCGCCGATAACGAGTACGCGGAGCTTCGATTTGTCACCAGCCATCCGAGGGGTGCGGAAACGATATACTTCGCTTTCTGTTCCGTTGCTGATCACCTGATAATAGTAAGGTGTATCAGGTGTAAGATCGGTAAGGGTAGCGGTGTTCCAGTAATATGTTCGTGTGATCTGACGGTCTGAGGCTGCGCAAGTTTTGTCTAGTTTCCCGGGTGTAAGGCCATATTTCACTACCGAGCCTTCAGCCTTGGTTTTGGTTTTCCAGTTTATGCAGATAGATGTAGGAGCGGAGATGTTGAGGTATGGAACTGTGATGTCGGCAGCAGTTTCTTTGGGAGAAATTGTAAGGCGTACGGCCTCATAGGTGCCATCTTCCTTTTGGAGATAATAGATATCGGGGTCGGAATATTTTTCTCCTCCGATTGTAGCTTCATGGCCCGATGTTATTGTCACTTCCCTGAAACTGGAGATTTGTCTTTGTGCAAATGAAGGCACCAGACCGACAACGCCGATCAGCGATGCGACAAGTACGCTCTTTTTCATTTTTATAGGATAAATTTTTGGTTATATATATCGGGTTATGGTTGTAAAACGCTGAAAATATGCGTGTGATTCTGTGCAAAGATACAAAAAACAGCTGGTATCGGGTACAATTGCCGAATGTTATAAAACATAAAAACCGACAGGGATTTCCGGTTTGCCGGAATTCTCTGTCGGTAATATATAATTTTGACGGGCGGTTTTCAGCGCCTTGCGTACATGGTTTCGTAATATTTCTCGTAATCTCCGGAGGTGATGTTGTCCATCCATTCCTGATTGTCGAGGTACCAGCGTACGGTTTTCTCAATACCCTCCTCAAACTGTAGCGACGGTTCCCATCCGAGTTCGCTCTGAAGTTTGCGTGAGTCGATTGCGTAGCGCATGTCGTGACCGGGACGGTCGGTTACATATGTTATGAGTCCGAGTGAGTGTCCTTCCGGATTTCCGAGCAGCCGGTCAACAGTCTTTATAATAACTTTGATTAAATCGATATTTTTCCATTCGTTGAAGCCACCGATGTTGTATGTATCGGCAATTTTTCCATTATGAAAAATCAGATCGATGGCGCGTGCGTGATCCTCTACAAAGAGCCAGTCGCGTACGTTCTCTCCGCGTCCGTATACGGGTAGCGGTTTCCCGTGACGTATATTGTTTATGAATAGTGGAATCAGTTTTTCGGGGAACTGGTATGGCCCGTAGTTGTTTGAGCAATTGGTCACGATAGTGGGTAGTCCGTATGTATCGTGGTATGCGCGCACGAAGTGATCCGATGATGCTTTTGAGGCGGAATATGGCGAATGGGGATTGTATTTTGTAGTTTCAAGGAAAAATTCTGTTCCGTATGCCTCATGATCGCCGGCCGATGCACGGGTAGTGAAAGGGGCTGCGACACCTTCGGGATGTGTAAGCTGCAACGCTCCGTAAACTTCGTCTGTCGAAATGTGGTAGAAGAGTTTTCCCTCGTATTTTTCAGGGAGAGTATCCCAATATTCTTTGGCGGCCTGCAGCAGGGCGAGGGTGCCCATAACATTTGTACGTGCGAAAGTAAAGGGATCGCGTATGGAGCGGTCCACATGGCTTTCGGCTGCGAGGTGTATAATCCCATCTACCTGGTATCCGGAAATTATACGCCGCATCTCTTCAAGGTCGGCAATGTCGGCGCGCACAAATGTATAGTTAGGCTTATTCTCGATGTCCGTGAGGTTTGCGAGGTTGCCGGCATATGTGAGTTTGTCGAGATTGATTATGCGATAGTCGGGATATTTGTTGACAAACAATCTTACAACGTGGCTTCCGATAAATCCGGCGCCTCCGGTAATCAGTATGTTGCGTCTCATTATATATTGGGATTTTTATACAAAAGATACAATAGCTGTTTTTTTTGATATGCGATGGGTGTCAGTCGGCGTACAGGTCTGTGTTGAAGTCGAACGGTGAATCGAAATCGGCGAGAACCGGGTGACGCAGATCCTTTTCCGAGAGTATGGCCTTACCTTGGTCGATATGCCAATCTATGCCTAATGTGTTGTCGAGAATGGATATACCTCCGTCGGCCTCGGGGTGGTAGTAGTTGTCGCATTTGTACTGGAATACGGCCGTATCGGATAGTACGGCGAAACCGTGGGCGAATCCGCGGGGAACGAAGAATTGCAGATGGTTGTCTTCGGTGAGTTCTACCGCTACGTGGCGCCCGTAGGTCGGGGATCCTTTGCGTATGTCGACTGCCACATCAAGAACGGCGCCCTTAACGCAGCGCACAAGTTTCGACTGTGTGAATGGAGGGCGCTGGAAGTGAAGCCCCCGCATCACTCCTTTTGTGGAGCAGGATTCATTGTCTTGTAAAAAGGTGACCGGACGTACGAGTTCATCGAAAATTTTTTTTGAATAGCTTTCGAAGAAGTAGCCTCTGGAGTCTGCAAAAACACGTGGTTTAAGAATTACAACTCCGTCAATGTCAGTCTTGATTATTTCCATACTTTATGGTGATGTCAGTCAATGTTGGGAGTGTCCGTGCGGTCAAGTTCGTCGATAACTTTCATAAGGTATTGGCCATATTGGTTTTTGAGCATCGGGCGTGCAATCTCTATCATTTTTTCGCGCGAGATCCATCCGCGACGGTAGGCTATACCTTCCAGACATGCGATTTTGAGTCCCTGACGTTTCTCAAGTACCTCCACATATATCGACGCTTCTGCAAGCGAATCGTGTGTACCGGTATCAAGCCATGCGAATCCGCGTGGGAGAGTCTGTACTTTAAGTTCGCCTGATTGCAGAAACGACTGGTTAACCGTTGTTATCTCAAGCTCTCCGCGCGGTGAAGGCTTGATAGTGGATGCTATATCCACAACCTTGTTGGGGTAGAAATATAGTCCGACTACGGCATAGTTGCTTTTAGGTTGCAGAGGTTTCTCCTCAATCGAGAGGCAGTTGCCGTCTTTATCGAATTCGGCCACTCCGTAGCGCTCCGGGTCGTTGACCCAATATCCGAATACGGTGGCCTTCTTCTCTTTTTCAGCTGCAAGAACCGACTGCTGGAGTACATCGGAAAATCCGGGTCCGTGGAATATGTTGTCGCCCAACACGAGGCATACGGCATCGTCACCGATAAAATCTTTTCCGATAATGAAAGCCTGTGCAAGCCCGTCGGGTGAGGGTTGTTCGGCGTATTCGAAGTTTACGCCGTAGTCTGACCCGTCGCCGAGCAGCCGCCGGAACCCCGGAAGGTCGGAAGGCGTTGATATAATGAGTATGTCGCGTATTCCGGCCTGCATGAGGGTCGATATCGGATAGTAGACCATCGGTTTGTCGTAGACCGGTAGCAACTGCTTTGAAACTCCCTTTGTGATAGGGTAAAGTCGGGTGCCGGATCCTCCGGCGAGTACTATGCCTTTCATAACGGATGCAAATTTACTGTTTTTCCGTCATATAACCAAACACAGTCGTGTGCCCTGGTATGACGGACCGTCAGTCTTTATCAAGGAAAAAGCGAGGTATGTTGGCGATGAAAGTTCCCGGTGAGGAAAGGAGGTCGCGACACGCTATAAGATCCGATAGCAGGATGTCGCCGATTATGTAATTATTATGTTCCGAGATATATGTCTCGTTAATCCGGACGAACGGCATGCTGTCCGGCAGCATTCTGTCGGTGAATCTAAGATAAACGCGCAACTCCACATCAGTGGTGTATCCGGGAAGTTCCAGATAATTCATCTTCTTGTATTCATAGCGGTATCCGTGGCGGCGGGCCATGACGTCGCTGAGAATCGAGGAGGCTGTAGGAAGTGATCCGGCTCCTTTGCCGAACATAAACTGACGGTCGTAGCATTCGCCCCGTATGACAACGCCGTTGTATTCGTCGTCGACGCTGTAGATATATTTTGACGGGCTTACGAACTCTGGCATAACGAACATGGTGAACTTTGAGGGTTCGACTTTTACTACTTGAGCTACCAACTTGATCTTCATTCGCTTCTCGCGGGCATACTGTATGTCGAAACTGCTCAGGGAGGATATTCCGTAAGTGAATATGCGGTCGGGGGCCACATAAACGCCGAGTGCATGAACCGTTATGATGATAAGTTTGAACAGCGAATCAAATCCTTCGATGTCGAACGATGGGTCACTTTCTGCGAATCCGAGTTCCTGCGCCCTGCGGAGGGCGTCGGCGTACTCCTCGTTGTGGTCGAACACGCGTGATAAAATATAGTTCGATGAGCCGTTGAGGATACCTTTCACTTCCAGCAGCAAGTCGTTGTCGTAATATTCCTCAAGGTTGCGGATTACGGGGATTGACCCGCATGAGGAGGCATCGTAGAGCAGGGCGGTATCGTAGCGTCGCTGCAGGTCGATCAGTTCAGGCAGATGTCGGGCAATCATTGCCTTGTTGCCGGAAACAACCGGAATGCCTTTCCGCAATGCAGATGTAACGATACGGTATGACGCCTCGGGACTGTCGACAACCTCTACTATCAGATTGATATCGGGATCGTTGAGAATCAGTGATTCGTCGTCGGTAAGGAGTTCCGGCTCGGGAGTGACCTTCCGGGGTTTGTTGATGTCGCGGACACATATGCGGCGTATCACGGCGTGGGCGTTTGTGGCGCGTTTCATCACCTGATATATTCCCTGGCCAACTGTGCCGAAGCCGAAAAGGCCTATGTTAATTGTCTGTTCTATACTCATCTGTGATAAATGGTTTGATAATGTTTTCGAGCTGTTTATGCTCTGTCAGGAAACCGTCGTGTCCCATGCGTGAGGAGATCTCCCTGAAAGTGGCTCGCGGGAGCATGGCTGCCAGAGAGCGGGTTTCGTCGGGGGTAAATACGATGTCTGTGTCAATGCCTACCACAAGCGACGGCATTGACAGCCGCGAGAGCGCTTTTACCATTCCCCCCCTGCCGCGCCCTACGTTGTGGGTGTCGAACGCATCGAGAATGGTGACATATGAGTAGGCGTTGAACCTGCGGCATAGTTTCTCACCCTGATATCGCTGATATGTCACCGGGCGGTGGAGATGGTCGGCGGGAGCATCGTCGGGGTCGGTCTGGGTAAGATTATAGGCGTATGGCCCCCGGTAGGACAGCAACCCTATGGCTCTGGCAGCTGCCATGCCGGCCATACCGGCTTCCGGCGAAGGATTCCCGTATGTGGGGTCGGCTTTGATAGCCATGCGTTGTGTCTCGTCGATAGCTATACTCCAGGGGGAGGCCTTTGCAGAGGTTGCGATCAGAACCAGTTTCCCGAATCTCGAGGGTTCGGAAATTGCCCATTCCAATGCCTGGAATCCTCCGACTGAAGCTCCGATAAGTGTGTTGATGAATCGTAGTCCGAGGTGATCGGCGAGCAATGCGTGTGCCCGGGCCATATCACGGATGGTAATTGGTGGGAAGCTGTCGTAATATGGCTTTCCGCTATCAGGGTTGATGGAAAGCGGACCTGTGGTGCCGTAGTGCGAACCGATAATATTGGCACATACCACAAAGTATTTTTCGCTGTCGATAAACGAGCCTTTATCTGTTGCGCCTGGCCACCAGTCGGCCACGTCGCTGTTGGCCGTTAGCCCGTGGCATACCCATACGGCGTTGTCACCCCTTTCGTTTAGTTTTCCGAAGGTGTGGTATGCTATGGTAAGTTCTTCAAGGCTACCCCCTCTTTCAAGCGGAAAGGTGGCAGCGGAGCGGTATAGTTTCATATCTGTGCCGAAGCTTCGAATGCCTGTTGGAAGTCGTCGATAATGTCGTCGGTGTCTTCAAGCCCTACGGATATGCGCAGTAGGGTAGGGGTTACCCCAGCTACTGCCAGATCGGCATCACTGAGCTGTTTGTGAGTGGTTGAGGCCGGATGTGTCACTACGGTGATCGAATCGCCGATCATGGTCATATGGGCGGCCAACTGAAGCGATTCCACGAATTTAACGGTGGTGTCGAGGGTTCCGTTTAGTTCTACTGTCAACACAGCCGATCCTCCGTCGCGGAAATATTTCTTCGCTTTTTCGTGGCTGTTGTGATCGGGAAATCCCACGTAGCTTACGCGCTTCACGAAGGGGGATGAACGCAGCCATTCGGCGAGTTTACGGGTGGATGCGATCTGATGGCGTACGCGCAGAGATAGAGTTTCGAGTCCGAGCATCATAAGATAGCTGTCGAATGCCGATGGAGAGGCTCCGAAATCTCGCAGACCGTCGACACGACATTTTACCACAAAGGCAGCCGGGCCGAAAGCTTCATACAGGTTCAGACCGTGATAACCCTCCGATGGTCCGGCTATCTGAGGGAATTTTCCGTTGTTCCAGTCAAATTTTCCGCCGTCAACGATAATGCCTCCCATGGCGTTGCCGTGGCCGTTGATCCATTTGGTGGCGGAATCCACTACGATGTCGGCTCCCCAGTCGAATGGGTTGCATAAGTAGCCTCCTGCACCGAATGTATTGTCGATTACCAATGGGATACCATGAGAGTGAGCTACTGCAGCAAGACCCTCTATGTCAGATACCTCACATGTCGGGTTGCCCATACTTTCGGCGAATATCGCGCGGGTATTTCCGTCGATCAGGGGGGCGTATGCCTCAGGTTCGTTTACGTCGGCAATCCGAATCTCGATGCCGAGTTTGCGCAGGGTATGTCGGAAAAAGTTGTACGTTCCGCCATATAGGAATGGGGATGCGACGATGTTCTGTCCGGCGGCGGCCAGAGATGTGACAGCAATCAGAATCGCTGACATTCCCGACGATGTTGCAACCGCCCCGACACCGCCGTAGAGTGCGTTGACACGCTCCTCGTAGGAGCTTGATGTAGGGTTCTGGAGACGTGTGTATATATTGCCACCTTCGCTTAACTCGAATAGGCGGGCGGCGTGGCCGCAGTCTTTAAACCGATATGCGGCTGTTGGATATATCGCGACACCGCGTGAACCTGTCGGTTCGTCAGGTGTTAGCCCTGCGTGAATCTGTCGTGTTTCGAATCTGAGTTTCTTGAAATCCATGTTGGTGAATATAATAGAATCGCCCGGCTCCAAAACTGAAGCCGGGCGTATGTTTGTAGATTTAATTATCTCTGAATTTACATGTCAAATCAATGCCGGCTTCATCAGTGGAACCACATTATCATCATCGACATCATCATTAATCTCATTTCCTGTGGAAACGGGACGGAATAACTTGATGATGAAATGTACGCCATTATTTGAAACCTTTGTTTGATTATTGTACAAAATTAGAGATAAAAATTTTCTAATCCAAATTTTCAGCAATGTTTTTCCAATCCGCAGATAGTAGAGTAGTGGAGTTGATTAAATGGGATGGATAAAGAAAAGTGGTATCGCCGTGCCTACGGTAATACCACTTGCTCGCAGTGCGTATATATAAATGTTTACCTATTGAGAAATCAGCCTGTTATTTTGCTGCCTCAGGAGCCTTACGGTCGCCGCGGGGTCCACGTGGACCGCGGTCACCTTTGCCCTGACGGTCTTTCTTGCCGAAGGAACCCTTGCCGTTGCCGGGAGCCTGACGGAAAGCTTTCCCCTTGCCGGGCTCGCTCATGTTGTTTAGAGCCATGTTCTCGAGGAAGGTTACATACTGGTCGGGACCTACGATAGCCTTCACCTGATCGAGAAATGCTTTCTTCTGTGCGCGGCGCTCCTGCATGAGGGTCTCCTTGTTGCGCTGCTTGTCGGCCTTGCGCTGCTCAGCCTGCTGCTTGCGGGCTTCCATCTGCTTCTTTCCGAGTTCCTGAAGCTGGGTTTTCTGAGCGTCGGTGAGGTTGAGACCTTCGAAGGGGTTCATTCTGGCTTTGCGATCTTTCATGCCACCCTTTTTGCCCTTCATCTGTTCGGTTTTCTCTTTGCCTGCGTTGTTGTCGGTGTTATTCTGTGCCATGGAGGTGAAACCTACGAGCGACATGGCTACTACTGCTATTGCTAAGATTCTTTTCTTCATTGGTTGTTGTCTATTTTTAATTCGTTTATATTTTTCGTTTCGTTTATTTCTAAGATTCCGGAACCGGACACCGGTTAAAATTATCGCCTTATTTTAACAAAAATTTAACAGATTTTCGGTCTAAATGAATATAAATGTGAATTTTCAGGTGCTTTCTCCCCCTCTTCCCGGCCTCCGATGCTCCGTAAGGGGTGCTACATCCTGGCCAAGCGTATTAGATAATAAATATGAGATTGTCACACCCTATAACGAGGGGCGCTATCCAAGTCCTCTACAAAAAACACGACAGCGCACTCCTATGGAGCGCTTGCAGTGGACTGTATCCACCCGACGCCTAAAGACGCTTCGATGGATGATTCCGGTAGTTTAAGTATGGTTACAGGGGCATCCATTTTATGTTGGGAATGTTGGAGAATGGAGATTTTTTGTAATTTTGCGGGTGGCAGGGGAGGAGGAGGTAAAGAACAAGGAGACCGATATGAGGCAGATGAGAAAGGCGGGAAGGCAGAGGAGCGCGGAATGGGCGTTGGAGGTGTTCGACAGGGCACCGTATGTGACGGTGAGCATGGTGCGGGAGGACGGATCGCCCTACGGGTTGCCGCTATCACTGGTGAGAAGCGGCGAACGGACATTTTATTTCCATTGCGCCGCCGAGGGTGAGAAGATGGATTGTCTGCGGGTGAATCCGATCGTGAGTTTGTCGGCTGTAAACCGTTGCTCACCCCGCTATGAGGAGGAGAAGAACAATTTTACGGAGTATTACCGTTCGGCGGTGGCTGTCGGTAGGGCGGAAACTGTAGATAGCCGTGAGGAGAAAACCGAGGCTCTGAGGCTGCTTTGCGAGCGGTTCCTGCCTAAATATATGGAACATTTCGCGGAGGCTGTGGAGCGGAGCCTCGACCGCACTACAGTGGTAAGAATCACGCTTACTGAGCCGCCTGTCGGGAAGTGTAAGCCGTGAGGCCGTATAGAATACCCCCACATCTCGCGCCGGGCTTGGAGTGGGGGTACAAAAAGTGTGTGTTCAGTTTTGTGGTGATTCAGTCTACCTTAGCAAACTGGTCTTTACCAACTCCGCAGAGAGGGCATGTCCAGTCGTCTGGAATATCTTCGAACGCTGTTCCGGGCGCAATGCCGTTTTCAGGGTCACCTACTTCGGGATCATATACCCAGTCGCATACTTCACATACATATTTATCCATAGTCGTATAGTTTTTTAGTTGTTATTAAATTGTCTGTTTCTCTGAAAATCAGGCTTTGATCTTTACAAGCATCATCTTGGCATCTGTATTTGCGACAACGCTGTGGGGCACGCCCTCTCCTACGAGCATGAATTCGCCTGCGCGGATGGTATGGGGAGTCTCGATCATCGTGAATTCGATTTCACCTTCGAGTACTGTCACCATCAGTTCGGCAGGCGCGAGATGTTTGTCAAGTTTCTGACCGGCCTTGAATGCTATGAGTGCTACTCCGCCGTTTGCGTTATTGAAAATGGGGCAGACATGCACGCGGTCTTCACCGACTTCGATTTGTGATGCGAGTTCGTGGACTTCGCCGAATTTATACTTCGTTTCGAGCATTGATTTTTACGTTTTAAATTGTCGGGGGCGGCATTGTGCCGTCGGTATTATGTAAACGTCAGCAGATGTGTGTTTGTTCATACGGTGGCATGGGACGAAATATCAACAAATGTCATATGGCGGTTGTTCTATAGCTAATAGACACAATACGTTATGGAACAGATAATTCAGCTTAAACGCGCTTACGATCCGGAATCGCCGGACGACGGCTACAGAGTGTATGTGGACAGACTTTGGCCGCAGGGGCTATCGCATGCGACATTCCACTATGATGCGTGGGATAAGGATATAGCACCTTCGACTGATCTACGCGAATGGTTCCATCAGGATCCCGAGGGGAGATGGCCGGAATTTGAGCGTCGTTATCAGGCGGAGCTTTCCGCGAATGCTGCTTTCGAGGCCTTGAAACATGAGATAGACGGACTGCCGAAAGTGACGTTGCTCTATTCGTCGCGTGACAGGGTGCATAACAATGCCGAAGTGGTAGCCGATATGCTCGGGAAATAATTCCCATGATTTTCATAAATCACTTATATTCGCTAATTTTGCGGAGACCGGTGGCGCATATGCAGTCGGGATTCACAAAATTGCCTGTATGAAGAAGCGGAGACTGTTTTGCGAGATATCACCTTTGACCTATCGTCTTTCGCGGCGGAAGTGTATTGTCATGCGGAAGGTAAGTGATTGCCTTGGCCGCGAGCGGTTCGCACGTGATAGGGCCGACACGCCGCTCGGGGTTACGATTTACCGCCATAGTTCGCTTATAAGGCGTCGGCTCGGTAACACCGATATGGAGCTTCAGGAGAATAAGGCCGTAAATCTCGCTCTGGCGGCTCCGAAGGTCTGCGGAGTGCTTATACGTCCCGGCGAGACGTTCTCTTTCTGGCGGCTTGTGGGCGCAGATACCCGGCGCAAGGGTTATCGCGATGGGCTTACTATCTCGAACGGGATGCCATCGCGGGGATGCGGGGGAGGGCTGTGTCAGTTCACGAATCTTATCCACTGGATGGTTCTCCATTCGGAGCTGACTATCGTGGAGCATCACCATCACGACGGACTCGACCTGTTTCCCGACTACAAGCGGCAGATTCCGTTCGGTACGGGTACGAGCATCGTCTACAACTATCTCGACTATCGGTTCCGTAACGATACCGACAATACATATCAGCTGATCGTATATACCGACGGGGAATATCTGCGGGGGGAGTTGCGCGCGGAGCGGGCACTGAAATCGACGTATCACGTTCATGCCGAGAATGAATTTTTCTCGGAAGAGGATGGTGTGGTTTACCGCAACGGAACCGTGTACCGCGACACCACGGACAAGCAGACCGGCAACCGCATCGCCCGCGAGGTTATAAGGCGGAATCACGCCCGGGTGATGTATGACACCTCCGAGTTGGAAATAATTCAGACCGACAGGATAAAAGCTGTGTGACAACGGCTTGTATCCTGTCGGTCTGTATGGGTTATAGGTCAGATAAGCGACGTTATCCTTCGGTATGGAAACTGGTGAAGGATGTCCGTTCCTGAGCGGGAATACCGTTCTCCTCTTTCGCCAACTGTATGCCTCTGAGGAGGAAAGCTACGTTGCGGGCAAGGTTGCGCATGGTCTGCAATCCCTCGAGGTCGGCCTCCACATCTTCCGCGGTGAATCCGTGAACTTCGTTCCAGTATGTACTCGAAACCACAGGCATTGATGCGATGGTGAAGTATTTGTTGATCTCGTCGAATGCCGATGTTGATCCGGCACGGCGCGATGACACCATGGCGGCTCCTACCTTCATCGTTTTGTCGATAGTTGACGATGTGCTGTAGAAAAGTCGGTCGAGAAACGCGAGTGCCTGCCCGTTGGCTCCCGCGTAATAAACGGGGGTACCGACTATGATGCCATCGGCTTCGGCGAATTTCGGTGCGGTTTCATTTACGAGATCGTTGAAAACGCAACGGCCATGTTCGCGACAGAAATTGCATCCGATGCATCCGCGGATATCCTTGTTGCCTATATTGATGCGTTCAGTTTCTACACCGGCGGCGTTAAGAGTTGTCTCTACTTCGCGCAGGGCGCGATCCGTGCAGCCGCTCAGGTGGGGGCTACCGTTAATTACCAATACTTTCATGTTTCCGGATTGATGTTTTATTACGCCTTACAAACATCTCGCGGCGCGAATCGGTTCAGTGGCGTGGAGGTTATTTCACCTGAAAGATTTTGCTGACAATCTTCCAGTCGGATCCCTCTTTCACGAGCGTGAACATGTCGGTGAAAGCGGCTTCGCCGAATACCGATTCTATTCTTACCATGGCCACGTCGCCGGCTACGCTGCATTCAGCGATCTCGTAGGATGCGGGATGTTTTCCGGTGGTGTCGTAATAATCGAAAAGTGCCTGGATGGGAAGGCAGATAAGCGCCCCGTCTTCAGCGTGGGAAATGGTGGCGCCGTCGGCGAAAGCCGGGCGTGCGACTTTGCTGTCGCCTTCAACGGCGCCCTGCACATAAAGATCCAGGGCCTTGCGGATTCCGGCAAGGTCTTCTGATGATACGTTTGAACACATAGCGGTATTTGAGTTATTGGTTTGATTACAGTTCCGGACAGGGGTGTCGCACTCCGTTTTACCGCAGCAAGCCGATAAAGCGGCAAGCGCACAAACCATAGGAATCAAGATATATTTTTTCATTTTCTTATGGTATCGGAATTCTGATTGTAGGCTTTTGCAACGCATCTCCATTCGCCGCCGAGCTTCAGCAGCAGGAGGTAGTCGGTGAAGTCGATGCGGCCTCCCCATCCTTCCTCGAGGACGCGTACCACTGCTACGGTCTCCTCAACGGCGAGCACGTCGACGCGCGCTTTGAAGCCGTCGCCGGCTCCTACGGTGTCGACATTTTGATAAAACTGCTCGATGGATCCATGTTCGAGTGTGCCGTCGAGTATTCCGAACAGAACGGCATCGTCTGTGAACAGTTCTTTGGCATACATGCTGTTGCCTTCGGCAACGCTTTTTACAAATTTGCCGGCGGCTTCGGCAACGGCCTCGTATTCTTTGATTTTGTCTCTCATATATTTAAGGTGTTCTTATTGATTTTTACATGTGCAAAGTTAGCTGTATATGGATATTCAGTCAAGTACCGAAAAATTATTCGGATATGGAAAAAATTTTCGGTACTTCGATTATGCGTGATATTCATTATATTTGCAGAAAAATTACTGCATATGGCATATGAAAAGAAAATACCGGTAGATCTTGACTGTCCGTTAAGGCTGACTATGAGCCTGATAGATTCAAAGTGGAAGTCGTGTCTGCTCGACGAACTGCGCGGCGGCATGGAGATGCGTCCGAGCGAGCTACATAAATGTCTGCCTGAGGCGGCGCCGCGCGTGCTTGACATACAGCTGAAAGAGATGGTGGAGGACGGGCTGGTTGAGAAAACCATTTTCCCGGAACTCCCGCCAAGATCGGTTTACCGCATTACCCCTCTCGGTCAAAGTCTGATTCCGATTATAGACTCCATGCTGAAATGGGGAGAGGCTCACATGGATCTGTTTGAGAGGAAGTATGGCTGAATAATCCGGTTTACGGACACGGACGTATGCATGAAATCTGTTTGAAAATATTTTAAGACAGTTATATAAAAGAAATATGAAAGGAGGGACGAGATTGCTGTGGGGATATATCGATACAAGCGGCAACTATGTTATAGAACCGAAATTTGACGATGCATGTAATTTTAGCGAAGGGCTTGCCGCAGTGAAGACAGAATGGTGGCATGGCTATATCGATCGGTCGGGAAATTATGTGATCGAACCCCGGTTTCAGTATGCCGGCAGTTTCGATGGCGGACTGGCGCGTGTGATGGATGACGGTAAGTGGGGGTATATCGGCAGGGATGGAGCGTATTTGATCGAACCGCTGTTCGATAAGGCGCAGGATTTCCGCGACGGACTTGCTATGGTGGCAGTAGGGAGTCGTTACGGGTATATCGATCGTTCGGGAGCATACGTGGCGGAGCCGGAATTCGACTATGTGGGGGAATTTCACGATGGATTGGCGTGGGTAAGTATCAACGGTCACTACGGCTATATAGACCGGAACGGTCGCTATGCGATAGAGCCGCGGTTTGAGCAGGCTAACGATTTTGAAGATGGGCTGGCTGTGGCTGTAACAGACGGTAAATTCGGGTATATAGATAAGAAGGGGGAGTTCGTGATCGGTCCCCGATATTTGCGTGCCGGTAATTTCCGTAATGGTGTGGCGCAGGTTAAAACGGAGGATGGTCGGGTATATATCGATCGTAAGGGGAATGTGGTTCCTGAACCGGAAGAAATACCGGTTCAGCCCGATCTGTTCCGTGATGGTGTGGCTCCATGTCAGGAAAGTGACCGCTTCGGGTATGTAGATGAAAAGGGAGATTTTGTTATTGCTCCGAAGTTTTATCAGGCTGAACCTTTCTGTGAGGGGTTTGCCCGTGTGCGCACGTCAAAGGCTGTCAGGTGGTCTTATATCAACCGAAGCGGTGCGATCGCATTCAAGGGAAAGTTCGCTCAGGCTACAGACTTTGCTGGAGGGATTGCCCGCGTTCTTGCGGAAACAGATGGATGAGGCACCGGTTAGCATGATGGAAGGTGTGTGCGGTTGCTTCCCAATAGTGGCTCATTCAGCAATGAATGTGAGTTGTTTTTAGTTCTGTTTCCGGACAGCATCCGGTTTATGCCGCAGTCGTTTAATCGAGTGTCTGAACACCACCTCCGTTTACCATCAGGGTTTGCCCGCTGACCCATGAGGATATTGGAGCAGCAAAATATAACACGGCGCCCGCAATGTCGGAGACTTCGCCAAGACGGTGTATAGGAGTGTGGGCCAGCATTTTTGCTTCGATCTCAGGAGTGAGAACCGTGGCGAGCGCGTGTGTGCGTGTAGCTCCGGGCCCCACGTTGTTGACGCGAATTCCCATCGGACCGTAATCAAATGCGAGGTTGGATGCCAGATGGTTAAGGGCTGCCTTCGATGAACCGTATATAGCCATGGCGGGACTGTTGTTGATACTGCTCATAGAAGTTATATTGATAATGCTCCCATAGCCTGATTTATGCATGTGGGGAGCTACAAGCTTGCATAATTGCCAGGGTGCAAAGACATTGACGGCATATATGCGCTCCACATATGAACGGTCTATATCGAAAGGATTTTCGCGTCCTCCTCCACCGATTCCGGCATTGTTTACGAGGATGTTTACTGTTCCGAATTTTTCTACGGTAAAGTCGATCAGGTGGGTGAGGTCATCGCTTTCAAGTACATTGCAGCCTATCGCCACACTTATACCACCAGCGTTTACAATACCATCAGCTACGTTTTGCGCTTTTCCCAGCGAAATATCACTTACTACAACCGAAGCACCTGCAGCTGCAAGGATTTCGCACGATGCCTTACCGATGCCATCGCCTCCTCCCGTCACTACCGCCACCTTACCGGTAAGATTGAATAAATAATTTTCATCCATGACATTAAATAACCATTTAACAGTAAGTGCTATTTACGGTTTACTTGTCTGACAAGAGATATGCATGTCACTATATACTTCTGAATTTTAAAAGTTTACCGTATTTTAATCAGGGATATTCTCAACGATTTTATATGCAGCCAGACTACCATAGTCAGCAGCCTTGCGTGTATATTCTGCTACCTTCGCAGGATCTGCCTTGATATCTTTGCCGTTACGATATATATCTGCCATACGCTCGTAGACAATAGCCAGGAAAGGGGCTGGCAGAGTGCCGTCGGCAATGACTGGCAGATAGCACTTGCTCACGAATTCGTCGTTGCGGTTAAGAAACTCGTCGTTGTAGCTCATACTACCGAGATAAAACAGCGATAGAGGATCGCCTTTCTCAGCTTGAACAGTGCGAGGCACAATACCCACTTTGTAGCCATCCTTATAGATAGGCTCCTCCTGAAGTTTGTGACCGTAATTTTCATTCCAGACATCGCTGATGGTCATGGCGTTACGCATGAATGCGGTGTGAGTATCATCGCCGAAACGTTCGCCACGTATTGGCAACATGAGGTTGGAGCGCGCGAAGTCGTCGCCAAGTTCACCGGCAACATAGGTCCAGAAGAAGGCGTCGGGCATATCCACATCGCCATACCATTGGCGCTTGAGAGCGGAGCCGTATTTATTGGCGCCGTCGTGATCGCCAAGTAGAGCTGCCCGGCGGAAATATTCACGGGCTGTTGGACGATCTTTTTTTACACCATGTCCTTTGTCATACATCTCTCCAATAACTGTGAGAGCATAGGGGATATTGTCGGGGCCGGCAGCTTTGAAGTAAGTCCAGGCCTTGTTGTAGTCTTTATTGCGGTTATAGTAGATACCGAGATAGTCGGAGGCCTTTTTGTTTCCTGAATTAGAGGCAGTTTCCAGAAGCGTGACGCCTTCGGCTTCCTTACCGGGGAATAGATAGGCAGTCTTAGAGGAGGTGTAAAGATAACCGAGCTCCGCTTTAGCACGGTTATTTTTATCTGAAACCAACTGCAGACATCGCGCTGCAAGCTCCGGACTCCAGACATTATGGTATAGAGCTTTGTCTACGACTTGGTTCGCTGATAATTTCCCCTGAGTGTATGCCTTACGCACTGATTCATAGATGGCATCGGCTTTCTGATTCGCGGCAGGTGAAACTGTCACGTGCACTTCTTCAGGTGTGATATATCGCTTGTGTGAAGAATTTTTAATGGCAGCCGTGGCATTAACAGATATCGAAAGAGTAAGAATAGAGAAAATTAAGGTAGACGATTTCATGACCATATATAATAAATAAAACTTATGTTATGGTAAGATGGTGTGTGGATTGTAGATCTGAGCAGCAATCTTTTTGTAAGGATTACCCTGTAACTCAGTATGGATGGATTGATCGATTATTTATTCCACGAATCTATCACCAAAAAAGAGTAAGGCTTTATCTGCTAAGTGGTAATCACAAACCTCTTACTATATTATATACAATTTAACACAACGGAATGTTTTTTATTTGATGTAAACAGAATACTTTTTCGTGCTATCACGTCATTTTAATGGTCAGTTTTATCACATAGATATTATAGAGACCGTTGATGTTGCGGCTATAGTCGATTTGTACCGGAACAGTGCAGAAACCATTGTAACGAGATCTCAGACGAAGATACTCCTTGACCCGTCAGATGGTGGGTGTGAAGCAATACTGTAATTTGTGCTATTTAATCTCACGCGGCAAAAATGGCGAAGTGAGAAAATTCCCCTCCGCCATCAATTATGCCATCGAAATCTTTTTTGGCAATATTATTCTTTTATATCATATCGGGACAATTCAGCGCATCCTGAAAGGACTTCCTCAATTAATTCCCAGCATCTATCCTCTGACAGTCTGATTTTCTTGCCGACAGCAATGAAATCAGACAATCGTGGATGCCCTGTACCGTTGACTGAAGTAGCGTGTTCTCCATTATAGCCCTCTTTGCAAAGAGTAAGCCTTGCTGTACTTGCAAAACTTTGGCCTAATGGACATTTTGGGTGATGAAAACGCTGCAAAGGATTGATTTTTATATCTTTGCAAAGATTATCATTGATATGGTTAAAAAAATGCTTTTTCTGTGGGTCTTCTGAAGTCGTC
>JAAVFL010000016.1 GCA_014800795.1 Bacteroidales bacterium
AATAGAGATAGTTATTATATTTGTAAAATTTAGGAATCATGAGTTCTAAAAATAGTCCTTACTTATCTGCTACATTGATTCTGCGATGATATACTTCTAAACCATGATCGCGACATGATACTTCTATATACTTTCTATCTTTTGAGACAGTATAATAAACCTGATCACGTCCGAGATATTCATCATCTACATAGATCTCAATCTGACGTTCCTGGCAGAACAGGCCAATAGTTTTCGTCGTTTTGCACGAAGATATACCTAAGAATACAACTACCAACGGGAGAATATACGTTGATCGCTTAAAATGTATCTGTAATGAATGACTAATATGTCCCATATTCTGTGGGAATTATTATTGATCCTAGCTCTCAAAGGATCAACCTAAAAAAAAAGCGTGAGAGCCGTACTGTGTTGCTCGTCCCACTCGTTGAGGCTCTGGAAATGCCCGGTATAGTTGAACGAGCAAACTTGCAGAAGCCTCACGCGAAATATGTAAATAAATCAATTGCAAACGCTCGCGCGCTCGCAGTTGATATGATATACATATCCACATGGCATCTACCGCTTGCCACATTCCTGACTATACCAAAAGAAATTTTCCAGATTTCAACGAGTCAAGAAAGAGCGTCAAGTAAACGCTTTAAAATGTCTGCCGATCCCTCCCACATTACCCTGATCGGGCTTCTGCGATGCGATCTGCGTTGCAAAATTAAATATAATTTTTGAATGTACAAAAAAACGTAAATAAAATTCACGTAGGGTGCCGCGGTACAACAGTCGGAGTTAGTTCTACGACTGTTCGCTCAGGGATACAGATTATCCCCTACCTCTGAATTAATTCAGAGGTAGGGGATATCGGTTTATTCGGTTGTTATCACAAGTGTTTTCCCTTTCTGAAGACGGTCGTGATCAATGAAATATCCATCCAATTTGCTACCATCGTAAGTTATTCCGGTTATTCGTTTGCCATTGCCTGTTTTCTGGATGATAAACGGTCTGTCGCCGAGGGTGAATGTTGTCTGATCGAATAGTGGTACTGATATCAGATATTCCGGATCGGCGGGAGAGTATGTGTACAGACCGATTGCATTAAGAACATACCATGCAGACATTTCTCCGGCATCATCCATGCCTGCATATGCAAGTTTTTCCGGTCCCATATCGTAGAAACGGTTCATGATACTGTCTAAGACGGCTTGTGATTTTTCTTGTTTGCCTATAAAGTAATATGTATATGGTATATTATGTCCGGGTTGGTTGCCGTGGCAGTAATTTCCTATAAATCCGGTCATATTATGTACTTCGAGGCCGCACCATGGTTCGGTAAACAAGGAGTCAAGTTTATTTTCAACTGCCTTATGCGATGGGTAAAGTGCAACAATTCCTTCTGGATCGTGAGGGGCATAGAAGAGTGAGTTCCAACCGTTGGCTTCCCGATACATCTGTTGGAAATATGGATAATAGGGATTATACGGCGAAAGCCATTCGCCACCCTCTATACGTCCGCGGAAGAAACCTGTGGATCGATCAAACACGTTTCCGTAGTTTTTCGAATGTGCCATAAGTGTATTGTAATTGTCTGTATCGCCGAGTTCTTTGGCAATCTGTGCAACCGCATAGTCATCGTAAGCATACTCAAGTGTTTTTGTCACGCCTCCCTTGTGTTCATCCCAGAATGGGCAGTCGGGGAGGTTCTCATCGGCTATATAACCGTTTTTGAGGTATTCGTCAAGATATGGCCTGCCATTTTTACCCGGTACTGTAGCACTTTTAAGTGCCAGCGAATAGGCACGTGGGAGGTCGAAATCTGTAATACCTCTTTTATAAGATCCGATAATGAATGTCGGTGCATGATCGCCATGGAAGTATGAAGGGATGTACCCGTCGCTTTTTTCACCGCGGTCAATAGTGGATTTGATAACGTCGCGGGCTACGTCGGGCCGGAGCATTCCAAGAAGAATAAGCTGGTTGCGGTATACATCCCAGAATGCCGGATTACTATAATAATTGAAGTCGGCTCCGGAAACAATGTGCCCTCTGTTGTCGCGGAAGTCTCCGTTGATATCACTCTCAAGACGTGGCATTAATGATGCCCGGTAAAGGGTGGTATAAAGCAGATTGCGATTGCGCTCCGTCGAGCCTTCAACTTTAATTTTAGACAGATGTTTCTCCCATATATCATCGGCTTCAGAGGCTACCTGATCGAAATTTTTGTCAAGCATTTCCTTTTCCATATTTTCCCGGGCGTTTTCGACACTTACCCGAGATATGCCGATCTTGATTTCCAATGGTTCTGACGAGTAGTTGTCCTTAAAATCAATCAGTGCTACCGGTGTCTGATGATTGCCGCGAGGTCCGCGATTCTCTTTTTTGTCACTATGGAGTATGGCAATTGAGTCTATAGGTAGATTAGATAGAGCATAGTAATAAAAGCCGTTGCCCTGACGGCCGGCAAATGCATTGTCACCAATTTTCTTAATATCCCAGTCGCGGATAGGATTCTGGTTGTGGGCTATATTTACAAGTAGCCTTTTTATGTCTCCCTTGTTGAATGTATATCGGTGGTAGCCGGCGCGTAGGGTAGATGTAAGCTCGGCATTTATGCCGTATCTGTCAAGAAATACCTGATAATATCCGGGGCGTGCGGATTCATTATCGTGTGAGTATGAGGATGCGTAGTTGTCGGGGGAAACATTGCCGGTAACCGGGAGTATCGGAAGATCAATCAGATTCCAGTGTCCCATGGCGGAATGTGCGAATCCGAGAATAGTCGTGTCTTCATATTGATAACCGGCCCCTGCACGCCACATGGTTACGGGTGTTAATTGAACCATTGCGTTCGGAAGTGTTGCTCCTGGAAAAACTTCGGCTCCCCACGTGCGTTGTTTGATTTTACGTTCATATCCGAGATCGGCAGGATCCCATAATGTGGCGGTTCCTAATAGGGGGTTGACATGGTTCGTGAGTTTGGGCTCAGCGGATGCGGCTATGGTTGAATAAAGCGAGATACACACTATTGCCGATCGTGTCAATTGTTTTATTGTCATATGGTTATGAGCTGTATGGTTAATTGTGATGGGATAAATTTAATACAAAGGTATAAAATAAATCCAGAATCGCCAATAATGAATGTCGTGTTTATTTTGTCATCTTTTACAGAGAAGTTATGACATTTCTGTCAGTATAAACATACATGGGAAATTCCGTCAAATATAAAATTAACTTAGTAGGGGAGGACACCAACCTTTTTGGCATAAGATTTGTTTTATTAGTGAAATCAGAAACGGATGAAACCGAGGATATATCCTCATGGAAATCTGAACTGAGTTCAATTAACTGAATAATATAAAACTAATATAAAAAACTAAAAACATTATGGGAAAAATAATTGGTATTGACTTAGGAACTACTAACTCATGTGTTGCAGTTCTCGAAGGTAAAGACCCCGTGGTAATCCCCAACAGCGAGGGACGTAACACAACTCCTTCTGTTGTGGCATTCGTTGACGGTGGTGAGCGTAAGGTGGGTGATCCTGCCAAGCGTCAGGCTATCACCAATCCCGGGCGTACTATTTACTCGATCAAGCGCTTCATGGGTGAGACCTACGACAATGTTGCGAAAGAAATAGAACGCGTACCATATAAGGTTGTGCGTGCAGACAACAATACTCCGCGTGTGGATATTGACGGACGTCAGTATACACCGCAGGAAATTTCGGCTATGATTCTTCAGAAGATGAAGAAGACAGCCGAGGATTACCTTGGTCAGGAAGTGAAGGAGGCTGTGATTACAGTACCTGCTTACTTTAACGATTCTCAGCGTCAGGCTACCAAAGAGGCCGGTGAGATCGCAGGTCTGACAGTCCGCCGAATTGTGAACGAGCCTACAGCAGCCGCGCTCGCTTATGGTCTTGACAAGAGTAATAAGGATCAGAAAATCGCTGTATTCGACCTCGGTGGCGGTACATTCGATATTTCTATCCTTGAACTTGGTGACGGCGTATTCGAAGTAAAATCTACCAACGGTGATACACACCTCGGTGGTGATGATTTCGATCATGTGATTATCGACTGGCTTGCCGATGAATTCCTAAAAGAGGAAGGTGTGGATCTGCGCCAGGATCCTATGGCTCTTCAGCGTCTGAAAGAGGCTGCTGAGAAAGCTAAGATCGAGCTTTCATCGACAACTTCTACAGAGATCAATCTGCCTTACATCATGCCGGTTAACGGTGTGCCCAAACACTTGGTGAAAACTCTTACCCGTGCTAAATTCGAGCAGCTTGCCGACCGTCTGATCAACGCGACAATCGCTCCTTGCGAACAGGCTCTTAAGGATGCCGGTCTCAAAGCATCGGATATTGATGAGGTTATTCTGGTAGGCGGTTCTACACGTATTCCTGCTATTCAGGCAATTGTAGAGAAATTCTTCGGCAAGGCACCTTCGAAGGGCGTTAACCCCGATGAGGTAGTGGCCGTAGGCGCTGCAATTCAGGGCGGTGTTCTTTCTGGTGATGTAAAGGATGTTCTTCTTCTTGATGTTGTGCCTCTGTCTGTAGGTATCGAGACCCTCGGTGGTGTGATGACCAAACTTATCGAGGCCAACACAACAATTCCTACCCGCAAGAGCGAGACATTCTCTACTGCAGCAGACAATCAGCCCTCGGTTGAAATCCACGTTCTTCAGGGCGAGCGTCCTATGGCTAAGGATGACAAGACTCTCGGTAAGTTCCATCTCGACGGTATCGCACCCGCACCCCGTGGTATTCCTCAGATCGAAGTGACTTTCGAGATCGATGCAAACGGTATTCTCAACGTTTCCGCAAAGGATAAGGCTACCGGAAAGGAACAGAGCATCCGTATTGAGGCGTCGTCGGGTCTGACAGAACAGGAAATCAAGCGAATGAAAGATGAGGCTGCTGCCAATGCTGCTGCCGATGCTAAAGAGAAAGAGCGTATCGACAAACTCAATCAGGCAGATGCAATTGTATTCCAGACTGAGAAACAGCTAAGCGAACTCGGTGATAAGATTCCGGCTGACAAGAAGGCTGCGATCGAAACGGCAGTTGCCAAACTGAAAGAGGCTCACAAGGCGCAGGATATTGCCGGTATCGATGCCGCTATCAAGGAAATTGAAACAACCTTCGGTGCAGCTCAGCAGGATATCCTCAATGCCCAGGCACAGGCTCAGCAGGGAGCTGCCGGTCAGCCCGGTGCAAACCCCTTCCAGGGTGGTGCAGCTGGCGGCAATAACAACCCCGGCGGCGACGACCATGTGACCGACGTAGACTTTGAAGAGGTGAAATAAATTATAATAATCTCAATCCATATAAATGGAGTGTAACTCAGAAGGTTACACTCCATTTTATTTATTATGATAAATATTCTGCAGCGTTTGTCATTAAGCCACATAAAAATTGACTTCGGTTCAGCCTGTTTTCGTAACTTTGACGTTGAATAAGAAAAGATTATAGATTATGTTGGAAGAACAGATGAATAGTTATTGGCTCACGTCGATGGAGGATCCGGGCGATGAACGCATGGCTCAGATCATGCGCGAGGTTGCTGAGGATGCCCGTGAAAGTACCCGTAGGGATGCAGAACGTGTGGCTGCAGGCATTCAAATTTAATCTTTAATCTTGGCTGAGATTGTGGCATTGCAGGCGATGCGTTCCTGGCGCTCCATGGCCATTTCATGATCATTGCGGGCCGCTTGAATATGTTTCAAACAGATGAAAAGCCACTACTATCATGGCTACTACACACGTAGTCCGTCGAGGATTTCAAACCTCGGTTTTGAAGATAGAGGGATCGTTTCTGATGCCATAAACTTGATATTTGATTTTTTGGCGCAAAATTAGTAAGACTTTCTTATACAATATTTGTCTATATTTCATATTTTTTGAATTATATTTGCATCGTGAATTCATGTGCGTTTATATTAGATGATGTTTGCGTAACTCCAGACCGCCAGATCGGAAGGCATTCCCATCCGCAGTAGGAGCTGTCGCTGTTAATCTGCGGGGCTGGCGTCCGCACTATCGGCAATCATTCAGAACCGATGACACAGGGTGAAATTATCCTTATACCACCCAATATCGCTCATGTGTGGGAGTTCGATCCCACTCATACTGATCACGACGGGAATATAGCCAATATTACAGTATTTTTTGATACGGCAACTCTCGATAGTCTTGCGCTCATTATCCCTGAATATGGCGCCGTCATAAATAAGCTGAAATCCTTGAGTGAGGCTATTAAGATAAGTGGAGAGTCATACTGCAATGTAAATGAATTGCTGATGTCTATGCGCGGTATGACACCTGAGGCACGTGTGCCAAAAATGATTGAACTGCTGGGAACGATAGCAGGTGCCGGCAACTGCGTATCGGTTGGCCGGAACAACGCCCTAAGCATAGCTGAACTACGGCTTGAAAAAGTGAGGACATTCTGTAATTGCAATTATGCCCGTGAGATATCGCTTGATGAGATTTCGGCATATGCGGAAATGAATAAATCGGCCTTTGCACTTTCATGCGTCGGCATGCGGAAATGAGTTTTTCTGAGTTTGTAAACAATATTCGTCTGGAAAGAGCGATAGAGATGCTTTGCAATACAGACAAAAATATAGCTGAAATAGCTTACGACACAGGCTTTGCTAATGTAACATACTTTAACCGCATTTTTCGCAGAAAGTTTAAATGCGCTCCCAAATCAATAAGAATGGATCATGGTAGATTTAAAGCCGTTTAAAATTGCATTTAAGGAGGAGGAATTCCTTGATTTGGGGATCGAGAGCAGACGGTCTCCTTCAGATGCCAGGATTTGTCTTTTCACTGTTTTATTGAATCCTGTTGTTTATCAATTGAGATCATTATTGCCGGAAGAATATATGGGCAGTTATCACAATTCCGATGCAAATGTGTCGGGTTTGTGTTAAGTGAAATTTTTTATCGGTATAGTGGTGTATATTTCAACACGGCAGTTGTGGTTTTTATATTTTTTTAATCTAAATTTGTAGTCAGGAATCCGTTATACAAGCTGACTATCGGTATTCATCGTATTGCGACCTTGTGCGGATACCGTTGTTACTGCATGTTTATAAAAATAATATACGCACAAATCTAACGATTGTAAACTTATGTCGGTCAAACGGATGTCAAGGCTTCAGTGGAAACTCTATTTCCCGCTTGTGGGAATGTTGTGGCTCATCATCGGTATCACGATATGCTATTTTGTGAGACATGAGCAACTTCGTCAGAAAGACAATCTGGAGAATCGTCTGATGAATGTGAATAATACTGTGATCGAGGCATATGAACATGGCGCCGACTTGCAGGAAACGGTAGAATTCATACGTCTGTTTACCGACAATACTACATTAACTCCGTTACGGATCACGGTTTACGATAAAGGTGGCAATATGGTTGCTGATAACCCAGAAGCCACTATCAAACTGTACGATGATAATGGGATACCGAATTCCGAAATTTTAAAACTTGTTGATAAACATGATAGTACAACAGTTGTCGATATGATATATGACAATTATGTAACTATGATATGTTCTAAAGAAAGTAAAGACGGACAGATATACTCACTTGCAGCGCTGCCATATGAAGGTGAGGTTCTTGCTTTCCTGAGCATAGATCCGATGGTGTGGCTGGTGGTTATTATACTTGGGCTGCTGACCTCGGTACTGGCATATATTGGAGTTAGAGCCGTATGTCGCAATGTGTATATGCTGAAGGATTTTACTCAGGCTATCGCCGATGATACCCTTCCTGAAGATACAGAATTCGATAACTTTTCCAATGATGAACTTGGCGATGTGTCCCGAAATCTGCTTACGGTGTATCGTGAGAAAATTCTTGCACAACGGGAGAAGGTTCACCATGAACGACAGATCTGCATGAATATAAGTCATGAACTCAAAACCCCTGTGGGAATAATCAAAGGGTATGTTGATACAATTGTAGGTGATGATTCTCTTCCTGAAGAGATGAAAGCTGTCTTTATGTTGAGAATACAGCAGAATATAGACCGTCTGTCAGGCCTTGTGAGTGATGTAAGCATGGTGATGCGTCTGGCAGAGAATAATAGCGCGTTGAAATGTTCTCCGATAGAACTATATGATCTCACCCAAAGATTGTCTGAAGATATAGTTCAAAGTGGTATTGCTCACGATATGGTATTCCGCTTTGATATACCGGAAGGATGCAAGGTGATGGGTCATGAGTCCCTACTTACCAATGTGTTATTGAATCTGGTGAATAATTCTGCCAAATATTCGGGTGGAACAGAGATGTCATTGAAATGGGTGAAGGAAGCCGACGGATTTCATTGGTTTGAATTTGCCGATAATGGAACCGGGGTAGATGAGAAGCATTTAAACCGGCTTTTTGATCTGTTCTACAGGGTTGATTCCGGCCGGTCTCGTAAGAGCGGTGGAACCGGCTTGGGTCTACCTCTTGTTCAGAGAGTTATCAGGGCTATGGGGGGAGAAATAAAGGTGGAAAATGTTTCAACCGGAGGTCTGAAATTTATATTCAGTATACCTCAGGCAAACTAAACAGTCAGGACAGGCTGTCGTCACCCGGACATGGGCAACTGCCTGTCAGATTGTAATGATATTCGAAAATAAAATCTCCGGATTCCGTCTGCGACAGTATGGTTCGCGTTGGAGTCCGGAGATTCTGTATTATTGTATAAAGGGACGCACAAGGTCTATGAAGTTCTCAAGAGGAATCGTCTCTCCTTCTTTGATATCTACTTTGTGAGTTTCGCCATTGATTACTATATCGATTTCGGTTTCATCCGGCATGTAATCTTTACGGAAGTATGTTATGGTTCCGCCGGATACCTTACCTTTTTCCCATCTAAAGCAGATATTGAAGGAGTCGAGCGCCTTTATGTTGTCAATACCTCCATCGGTGGCGTTTGTGAAATCAATGTATGGCAGGAACTCGATACGTCCGGGGCTCGTGCGGAGCGCGACAACCGGATTACCAAGAGAATCGGTGGCCTCGATATTTACAAAAGTCTCCTGTTTCCCCGTAGGCGATGTAACTTTTTCTTCCGTAGTTGTATATGCGGCATAACTGTAGTCAGACTGTGATACGGGGGCAGTCTGCTGATATTTATCCAATCCGTTTTTTAGTCTGAGAGCAGTACGGAATATGCGGAGATTTGCCAGATCGGTGGCCTGCGATCTTACAGTCGTGATTATAAATTTTGCCCCTTTAATATTGCATATGGCAAGCGATGCATCCGGATTTGTTGTTATCATACCGCCCGTTCCGGGGATAACTTTCAGCAACATGGTGAAGTCTGTGCCTTCCCCTCTTCCTTGGGCCGGCAGCTTACCTTTGAGTGTGATAAGGTCGTCAAACGATTTTACATCTGTCGCGTAGTCCGATTTCAGAAAAACAGTGCTGTTGAGTGGCAGGTCATCGCTATATTCAACTATCAATACAGAGTCTTTTGCGGCGGAATAAAACTGCTCTTTCCAGGTTCCGTCTGTTAGCGTCATATCGATATATGCAGTTTCAGTGTCCTTGTTTATTCCGCGCTCATAAGTTTTTACTTTACGTTTGACCGGAATGGAATGGAATACGGTAAGAGTGGCAAGTTTTTCGGTTTTTCCTTCGGGAGTGGTATAATTTATCTCGACATTCTCATCGGGAAATGTGCCGTAAATTGTGGCAGCCGATGTGCCGTTACCTATATGTATCGCTTCATTTGCAGTGGCGGCTGGTTTGTCATATATATGGCTAATTTCTTTAGCAGAGGCAGAAAATAATGTAATTGTCATCGCTGTGAGAGCAGCGATATTTTTTTTATACATAATAATATAGAATGGAGTTTGTCTGAAAGTTATTTAAGTGATTATTCCAACAGGAATCAGATAACCTGACCGCCCTGACAGGTAAAATCATATACAAAGGTACTCAATATTTTTATTACTGCGGTAATTTCCGTTAGGTTGTGCAGATAAGTTTCAGCGCACATAGAGACTGCGGATGTGTAAAAAAACAGGATGCGGCCACCGTATATCGGTAATCGCATCCTGCCAGTTTATATGAATTTCCAGATTTTTCTGTGATATTCAGGTGTTACCGGGGATTACATCATGCCGCCCATGCCACCCATACCTCCGGCGGGCATTGCAGGAGCGGGATGTTCTTCTTTCTTATCGGCAATCACACATTCGGTAGTGAGGAACATACCTGCAATTGAAGCGGCGTTTTCCAGAGCTACACGTGTCACCATTGCGGGGTCGATTACACCGGCAGCCATGAGGTTCTCATACTCACCTGTACGTGCGTTATACCCGAAGTCGGCATTGCCGTCCTTCACGCGCTGAACAACCACTGCACCTTCAACACCAGCATTGGCTACAATCTGGCGAAGGGGTTCTTCGATCGCACGGAGTACGATGTGGATACCTGTGGTCTCGTCCTCATTCACACCTTTAAGCCCCTCGACGTTTTTAATCGCGCGGATATAAGCTACACCACCGCCGGGAACGATACCTTCGGCGATAGCAGCACGGGTAGCAGAGAGGGCATCGTCAACGCGGTCTTTCTTCTCCTTCATCTCTACCTCGGAGGGTGCGCCAATATGGAGAACTGCCACACCACCTGCCAGTTTGGCAAGACGTTCCTGAAGTTTCTCGCGGTCATAGTCGCTCTTGGTAGCGTCTATCTGCATGCGGATCTGGGCAATGCGCGATGCGATAGCATCCTTGTTACCGGCACCGTTTACGATGGTAGTGGTCTCCTTGTTTACAGTTACTTTCTCTGCGGTACCGAGCATCTGAGGAGTTGCGCCTTCGAGTTTCATACCTTTCTCTTCACTGATAACGGTGCCTCCGGTGAGAATCGCGATATCCTCGAGCATTTCCTTGCGGCGGTCGCCGAATCCGGGAGCCTTAACTGCGCAAACCTTGAGTGAACCGCGCAGACGGTTAACTACGAGAGTGGCGAGCGCTTCCTGGTCAACATCTTCTGCGATGATGAGCAGACCACGACCGCTCTGCGCTGTAGCTTCGAGAATGGGAAGCATATCCTTGAGGTTCGAAATCTTCTTGTCGTAGATAAGGATGAAGGGGCTCTCCATGGCACAGAGCATCTTTTCTGTATCGGTTACGAAATAGGGAGAGATGTATCCGCGGTCGAACTGCATGCCTTCCACGATGTCGACCGTAGTTTCAGTGCCTTTTGCCTCGTCTACAGTGATCACACCCTCTTTCTTCACCTTTTTCATCGCCTCGGCGATGAGCGAACCGATAGCCTCGTCGTTGTTGGCTGAGATGCGGGCTACATCCTCAATCTTCTTGAAGTCGTCGCCAACCTCTTCGCTCTGAGCCTTGATACCTTCAACTACTGCTGCAACAGCCTTGTCGATACCACGCTTGATATCCATGGGGTTTGCACCGGCTGCCACGTTCTTCAGACCGTGGGTGATGATTGCCTGAGCGAGAACGGTTGCGGTAGTTGTTCCGTCGCCGGCATCGTCGCCGGTCTTGGAGGCAACTTCCTTCACGAGCTGCGCGCCCATGTTCTGGAAGGGATCCTCGAGCTCTACTTCGCGTGCAACCGAAACACCGTCTTTGGTGATATGAGGTGCGCCGAATTTCTTTTCAATGATTACGTTGCGACCCTTCGGACCGAGAGTCACTTTCACTGCGTCGGCAAGAGCGTCAACGCCTTTTTTCAGCTCTTCGCGAGCCTTTATGTCGAATTTAATTTCTTTAGCCATAGCTTGATTTTGTTTTCAATTGATAGTTGTCGGAAACTTATCTCTCTATTGTGCAAGGGAAAAACTTATGCCTCAAGAACTGCGAGAATATCGCTTTGACGCATGATAAGATATTTTTCACCCTCGAATTCGATCTCAGTTCCGGCATATTTGCCATAAAGAACCTGATCGCCTTTCTTTACAACCATTACTTCATCCTTGGTGCCTTCACCTGCTGCGAGAACTTCGCCGCGGAGCGGTTTCTCCTTAGCTGAATCGGGGATGATAATGCCTGAGAGGGTAGTTTCTTCTGCCGGAGTGGGCTTGATCAGCACACGGTCGGCAAGCGGTTTAATGTTCATAATTCTATGATATATGTTTTTAGGTTAATTGTTATTTCTTCACTGACACAAATATGCATAATCCGTGCCAAACGGATACTTTCTGATCTGCGATGGTTCACTACGCCATGCCATACTGACAAACTGACACCCGCCGTCATCGGCATATGTTCGTTTTGTCATGTTTTACAACAAACGATGCATCCGGTTAGTTCTGCACTGGGGCGTGAAATGTGATGTCAGCTTCCGAGCTCGAGCTGATTTTTTACTAAATTGAAATATGCTCCTCTCATGGCGGTAAGAGATTCGTGGGTGCCGGTCTCGACAATACGGCCGTTATCTATCACCACAATATTGTCGGCATTTCTGACAGTACTCAGGCGGTGTGCGACAACAACAACGGTACGCCCACGGTAAAATTCTGTCAGATTATCGGTTATCATGCGCTCGTTAGCAGCGTCAAGTGAATTTGTCGCTTCATCGAAAAACAGAAATTGCGGGTCGCGATATACGGCACGTGCTATTAAAATGCGTTGCTTCTGTCCCTGGCTGATGCTGTTGCCGTCTCTTCCGATCTTTGTTTGATATTTAAGCGGTAAAGATTCGATAAAGGTGTCGATACAAGCTATCCGTGCGGCATATTTAATTCGTTTGTCATCTATTATCTCATCCGATGTAGCTATATTTCTTTCAATTGATTCTGAAAATATCACGCCATCCTGCATAACAACTCCGCATTGTTTTCTCCACCAGTCAAGTTTATATTCCCTGAGGGGAACATCGTTTAATATGATGTTACCGCTTTCCTGCTTGTAATATCCGAGCATGAGTTTGATCAGTGTAGTTTTTCCACTTCCGGACATCCCTACTATCGCCGTCACTTTACCGGCAGGGACAGACAGATTAATATGATTTAATGTCGGAACAGGGGAGTGGCGGTCATATCTGAAAGTTACGTCTCTGAATTCTATAGCCGATGTAGTGGCGGGCATATCATTGAATTTTGTCCGTAAAATGCATCCGCTTCCGTCTGTATTCTGCTCGTTGTCGTTATTATGAATCTGGTTAATTCGTTCGAGAGATATCCTTACATCCTGAATTGAAGAGATAAAACCCATAAGCTGCTCTACCGGGCTGTTAAGCTGACCTACGATAAACTGAATTGCAAGCATGGCTCCCAAAGTTATCTCCCCGTCAATTACCCCCATGGCTGCCAATATCGTAATCAGTATGTTTTTCAGTTCATTTATGCAAAGACATCCGGCCTGCTGCATCTGCTTTAGTTTGAGACTCTTCATCTGAATGTCGAAAAGTTCCTTCTGACTGGAAGCCCATTCTGTGCGTCGTCTTTGCTGGCATCCCTGCAACTTTATCTCCTGCATGCATGTCATAAACTGATACGTTATACCGTTGTTTTTGGCTGCTGCTTCAAATTGCTCATAATCCAATATTTTACGACGTTTCAGAAATGCTGCTATCCATGCGGCGTATATCGCGCTTCCTGCAAGGAATACCACGAATATCAGCCAGTTGTAAACAGCCAGTACACTTCCGAGAATTATGAAACTCATGGATGTAAAAACAACATTCAGGGTTTGCTGTGTCAGAAAATTCTCTACTCTCGAATGATCTCCCATACGTTGCAACAGATCACCCATAAGTTTTGTATCGAAGAAACTCATCGGTAATCTCAACAGTTTTATAAAGAAATCGCTCAGAAGCGATATGTTCACATGCATAGAGATTCTAAGAAGCAACCGTCTGCGGATAAAGTCTGATAGTGTACACCCGGCCACGATTACAACTTCTCCAAGCAGTATAAGCCAAATTATACTGATACTTCGTCGTGCGATACCGACATCCACAATAGCCTGAGTGAGAAATGGCATCAATAGCTGCAGGCCGCTTCCTATGGCGAGCCAAATGGCGATTTTTACAAACTGTTGCTTATGATGCGTCACGTATCCCCATAGAAATCTCCAGGATCGTTTATTTACACTCGCTTCCCCGCCGTCCGGAGCAATCTTCTTTCCGAAATCTTCTGTCGCTTCGAAAAACATTGCTATTCCATGATGCTTCCCGTATGTGTCCCGTTCACCCCAGTGATCCCTGAATTGATCGCGCCCTATTTTATATATCCCCTTAGCCGGATCAGCTATGCAATAGTGCTTACCATTACGTGATATCCCATATACCACTACGAAATGATTCTGATTCCAATGCAGAACCGCAACTTCAGAACTGCCACCGTTTCTTTTTTGTTCCTGATGGAATATACTGTACAACTCATCTTCTGTAATCCTGTAACCGTTTGCTTTCAACCCTAGCGCAGCTGCTCCATCGGCAATCCCCTTGAGCGATACCCCCTCTTTTGTCGGTGTACATAGTTTTTCAAGAGTGTCGAGGCTGTATTCATATCCATATGCCGAGCAAACCATACCCAAACAAGCGACGCCACATTGCATGGCGTCGCGCTGTCTGACATATCTGAGTTTGCTTTTACGGCGGGAATGATACATACACCTTTTCAAGGTTACGCAATATTATTGCATGAATTACCGATATTTCGGGATGGATTTTTTATCTGACTGTACTGCTGGCAGAATTGGATATTTCTATGGATTTTGAGTGGTCTATCTTTTTGCCATATTCGAAATTGTAGGAAAACGACAGACTTACGGAACGTCCGTATGCCCGATCCATTACCTTGCTGTGGACATCGGCAACAGATGTTGCCATATGTGTAGCAGTTGTAAAATATTTGTTCAGGGGCAATATGTCGAGGCTTATATTGAAACTTTTGTCCGTATAGGAGCCGCGTAGCCATAGGTTCCAGTCCTTACGGTCTTCATATCCCCCTTGGTAGAAGCTTGCCCGGCCATCAGGTCCTGTGAAAGAGGCGTGTACCATAAAATGATTGTTAGGGGTATATGTCAGATTGATCGACGGCATACATATCCATTTGTTAAGGCCAAAAATACCACCGGTCTGATGAAATCGTCTGGCTGTTACCGCCAGATCTAATGACAGTGATGAAGTCAGATCATATTCTCCCATAAGAAATGCATAAAATTCATCGTTATTGCCGCTCGTCACGGGAACAGTGTACATAATGTTGTTGTACGGTACGTAACTGTTAACGATAGCGTCGGCTGTTCCGCTGTATTGGGTCGATAACGCTACCCGTGCTTTATTCGATATGAACCAAGAGTAATTGAACATAAATGAATAATACTTTTGCCATTTGAGGTCGGCGTTACCGATAGTCCCCGTGTACGACGTATTTTGAGTAAATACGGAAGTATACATATAGGGGCTGGGTGGGGTAGGCTTATATTCACCGCTAAATGTGAACGAGTGTTTTTGACCGGCTCTCCCGGAAAGGGTGAACTTGCCGTTCCACATATCTTCATTCATATTATCTGAGTTGCTCTGGGTTGTGAGCGAGTGAAAATACGATGCGTCTAACGACAGATTCCATGATTTGCTTAACTTCATGGCATATGTCAGGCGTGCTGAAGTCGTGTTGGTTGTAAATCTATGGTGTGCAATTGTATTGCCGGTGTATGCCGTATTGAATATGGTGGCTCTGTCTGTCAGATGCAATCCCAGCTGAGTGTTGTTGGGAAGCAGATAATACGCACTTAAAGTTCCTTCAGGAGAAATCCCTTTCTCATTTGTCATATTAATAAATTGTACCGACTGCATGATTGATTGTTCTGTGCGGCAGTCGTTCGCATTTGTGATACTCCCGACAGCCTTTCCTCGGAAACTCAGATATAATTTGTCGGATGCCGCATAGTTCATATTGACAGATAAAGAGGGGATTACACGGCTTGATGAGAAATCGACAGTCGTATTTTTTACAGTCGCATCGCCTGCAATAATGTCGGTTACGCTGCCATCTCTCTTATAATCAGGCATTCGTGAACCGAATACTCCGGCATTGATCAACACGTTGAATCTGGAATCCGGCACCAATCTCCATTGTACTCCTGCATTGTACGTGCCACTGCGCCGTCTGGTAATTTCAGATCTGCTTGCTCGTTCGAGTGTCCAAGGATTTCCTGCTTCATCCCTCATATTGTAGACATACCCGTTTTCATACACAGTGCCGTTTGTGTTGGCGTATCCGCCTCCTCCGGTAAACTGCCATGTCGATTTCCCTTTTACCAATTTACTGTAAACATCTCCGTTCCCTTCATTTATAATAAATTTTTCATTGAGATTTATGGTTGTAAAGCCACCGTATTGATACTCTTTGGCAATGATATTGATTACATTTTCGTCGCCATGAAACTGTGGATTGACCGGATTTTTAAGTACCTCTACTCTGAGGATATCTTTAGGGCGCAGGTTCACGATTTCTACCTGTGAGGCCTCCAGCCCGTTGAGGTAAAATGTAAATGCCTGATCGGTATTTGTAGAGATTTTTCCATTTACAAGGTCGACCCTTACCAAGGGTAAATGCATCGCCGATAACAACTGAAATGTATTGAACGACGCGTCTTTGAGTCGTTTTTTAGGTATGTACGCCTGACCATCCTCTATAGCCATTGACATCTGAGCTTCAACAGCAATTTCTTTCAGGTCAATGCTATATTCTATACTGTCAGTATCGGCCTCAACTTTTTCCTCTGATTTTTTATCGGAAGATGTGTTGCCGTTGTCTGTCGTGGATTTGCTTTGAGCCGACATTATTCCAGTCGTCATCCATACCAATACAGTGGTCAGTAGATATGTTGAGATGCGTCTTACCTGTATTTTCATAATTTGATTGTGTTTATGTTAAATGAATAAGATATAACTCTATGTTGCTATATTACTTATTGCTGTTTTAAACAAAAGTGCGACATACTCGGCTGTGCTTGCAAATGTAGTAACTGCAATTGACATATCCAAATGTCCACATTGATTCTGAAAGAAAATTGCGTGTGTGGGAGCGGAGTTTTACTCAGGTAACAGTTGCTTGACATCGATTGGGTTGACTTTCTTTCCGTGATGTAGGGAATAGGCGATCCTGAGAGACAGCCTGTTATCCATCCTGAACTGGTTATTGCTCCATGTAAGCATATCGAGCGCAGGAGAATGGAGCCTTTCCCGTGACTTTCCGGATGTGAGATGCAGGGGTGTATGATAGGTCAGGGAGACTGACAACCGATTTTTGAGAAATGATTTTCGTATCATAAGATATAGACGGTCGGTATGCATACTTGAATTCGCTTGTGGAGTGGGAATATCACGCAGATCCATTGTATAGGTTGCATAACACATCATTCCTATACGGCTCATATAATATTGCCCTGAAAGATATACATTGAATGCAAGTCCCTTCCGGTGGAGTTCTTCAAATCGTGCATATGTCTGTGTGAGGTCGAATGCTCCGGAAAGAAACCATACGTCTTTTATGGGAGCGTTCCAATCGATTCTGAATCCCCAATATTTCTGTGAGGTGTTGTATGGAGTTTGAACGACATAATATCCCTCCTCGCCGTCGGGACGTAGACCATAGCCTGCTTCATATATCGTTGATATGCTTCGTGGGGAGATACCACATTTAGGTCGCAGTGTAATGTGGTTCCACAGTCCGAACACAACATTCAGATTATGGAAAGGCGCATCGCGCAGATAGGGATTGCCCTGATTGTACATCAGTGAATCGGTAAATTGTCCGTAATCTGTCACCTGACCGAGAAAAGGCTGCGATACTGATGTGGTGTAGTAGATTCTCATCCAGTTTTTCTCCGTGAATTTATATGACATATAAAGATCGGCGCGGGGTGTAGCGTGCATCTCCACCCCGTCTCCAGAGTTGACGGATGTTGCTTGTACGCCTCCGGATAAGCGAATGGTAAGTTTTTCCAAAGGAACCCAGCTCGCCGTAAACATACCGCGGTTCAGTTTCTGATTGGTATGTGAAAGCGTTTTATCGGTTTCCATGCGTCTGTATCGGTAATCGTAGTTGAACCACCTGTAGTTGAAGTTGAACTGCCACTTTTCATTGGAAGGGGTGAATGTGATATCGGCGTCTGCCAATGCTGTTACAGCACGTGCTATGCGGTTGTCGGGCAATGAGAACCCGCTGCTGCGCTCCACGTTGGCATATTCATCGTTCTTTACATTATAAATCTCTGCAGTGGCGCTGAAATCCCATCTTTTATTGTGACCGACATAATAGATTGTACCACCGAAATCGAACACAGGGTCTGTCGTTGAAGTGGCAAGGGATGTTTCCCGATATGAATCCTGTGCTGCGGGGCTCACAACGCTCATATCCTGATACGCCCGTTTATTGACCTTGGTATGTTGATAATATCCGTTCAAGGATATTGTATGGTTGCTGCTGATTTTATAATCGACAAAAGCTTTCCCGTATGCTGAGAATATTTTGTTGAAATCGGTGGGTTTATCGCGTGGTTGCTCGATGTCGGTCTCGCATAGATCGTTGAAAGGATAGTGGCGCGCGTGATATTGCGAGGTCCCGTTTCTTTGCCAGATATATTGACCATACACTCCGAATGTCAATTTATTGCGTACGTAGTTGAAAGTCATGCTGCCGTCGGAATACGAGAAGTCGTTCCCCTTACCGTTTCTCCCTCCTGGCATCAGCTGTACCTGATCGTCGGCTTGCAAGTCGTAACCCACATAGTTAGTCTTGGTATGTAGATTAAGAACCACGTCGAAATCCTGATAGCGACCTGCCGGGTTATAGATGACATCCATCTTGCTGAACCGCCTGTGATCGAGTTGCTTTACTTCATCATAACTTTTCTCAATGCTGTCTACAAGAATCTTTATCTTCTTTTCTCCAAGATATTCCAAAGTTTTGTCAGAGGGATCATAGCGGAATCCCGCGAGTTTTCCCGCGACCTCAGCAATGTTTACAGCATTCTTTCGCATTGCCGGTGTGAGAATCACCACATCGTGCGACCCATTGTGGATGATAGCATCATGCTTCACCACAATCTCTCCGAATTCTTTGCCCACAATTGTATCTGCCGATTCGGCATATTGTCCCCACATTTGTTCATCTAATATAGATGCTATTGATAAGATCAACAAAATTACAATTCTTATATGCGTCATAACTTAAACAAATTATTGTTTTCTCAAATATGGGAGTATGGATGTGGTTGAGTAATACATTTATCTGTAGTATCAATAAAAATTTTTATTGATGCGATTGCTATTTCTGGCGTAAGTTACATAATTTTTATCACCAAAAGTTTGCTTGTATTATCCGTTCGGTTATCATTCTATCTTTATCAGGAAGGAAACAACTGATATTTGTTTGTCGTTGAAGCATTCTTTTTCTTTTAGCCGGACATGGTCCCCAACATACGGGTAAGTATTTACATGAATAACATTCTGATTTATTATCAAAAATTGCAGGGATGGTGTATTTAAGTCCATCCGGCCAGATTATCTGTCCGTCAACCTCAATGTGGGCTGGAACTTTATCCATTCCATCATTATCACATTTTCCAATTTTTCCATTTGGAAATATACAGTTAAAACTTGGTTTATCGGCATAACACATGTCGAATCTATGAATGACTGGGAAAATCCCAGAGTCTCTTGCTATTGTACATAGATATTCAATTTTTCTCTCAGTCTCGCGATCTTCCTGTTCCTGCCAAACTCTCTCAATTGAGAGAATAAGATTCTTCTTAGCCTCTTTACTTAGGCGTTGATTCAATTCCGATATAATTTGGTCAGGTTTGGTGTTCTTTCTTGTGTAGTTAAATCTAAGCGCACAAGTTGAATATCCTGGTAGCAAATTAATGTTTTTCAGCACTGTTTCGTATGCAGATACAGACTTGAGACGTTTGATTTTATCATGATCCGCTTTTATACCATCAATTGTGATTTGATAATGTGTTACACCCGCTTTATGTAATTCTTTTATGCGTACGTCATTTAAAAGGGTTCCATTAGTAGTGATGGAACAATCAAATTTTTTGTTCAACTTTTTGCAAAGTTGATTGGAATACGAGGTTATCTCTTTAACAATGTCATATGCTAAAAGGGGTTCACCTCCAAACCAGGAAAGAGTAAATAATTTAATATGTTCCTCATTTACTTTTTTATGAATATGTAATTTAATAGCGCTTACAATATCAGGGCTCATATAAGCGTCTGCATGCTCCTGAATGCAGTACCAACATCTTAGGTTGCATTGGTATGTTGGTAGGAGCATTAAGTGATATTCTTCGTGATGCTGTCTATTATGAAACTTTAGTCTAACAAACTCCATCTCATTAATTTCATCGTCGCAGATGAATCTTAAATTATTCATTCTGGCATAAAAGTCAGGATAAAGATTAATATATTCATCTGGATTCTTCAGTAGTTCCTCAAAGAGTTTAATTCGTTCTTTTGAAACTGTAAAATAGAATTCGCTCAGACCATTATATATGATATAATCGTCTCCGTATGGAATATAATAGTTGTAATAACTTGTTTTCATTCGTAACTGATTAGCGATTAATTGTATCGGGCTGCATTTATGAGTTATATATAGATATAAGTGCATCCCGATACAATACGTTCCATTACTATGAAATGCAGCCTGCACTTCCTCCTGTTTTAATTATTTCTTTGCAGTCATTGCAACCTGCATTAAAACAACCAGCATTATCATCTTTTGAGCAATCTATATTGCACCCAACTTTCCGACAACCTCCATTTGTACATCCGGTGTCTGTAAGAGGCATGATATCTCCACTTCCGCCTTTAATCTGCAAGGCTTCCATTTCTGTTAGCAGTTCGTTGTCTGCTATTTTGTTCGATAATTGTTTGATCATGTTTTTACTTCTTATTAGTTAATATATGAATTAGTTTTCATTTTTTGTATAGCTGTAATGCATCAGCTTATAGAGGCGATCATAAGTCGAATGTTCCGACAAATTCGTCATCAGTTTCAGTGGTGATGGTGATAGTGAAATTTCCGTTTGATGCAGGAAGGTAAACTTCTATCCCTTCATCAAGATATCCTGCACCTATAGAAACTGCATCGGTTTTTGTCTCTGTAACAACGATGGTGGCATAACTCCAATCATTAGGTGATGCAGCATAAATTATGTTATCAATGATTTTACACTCGGGAATGGGGGACATAGTATTCCGTCCACCTTTATTTTTTACAACTACTTTTATGTTTATGTCTGGTGGATTATTTGGAGAAATACCATCCGCATATCCATTTATGCAGAAAATGATAGAAACAATTAATGTGATTATTCGATATTTCATAACCGTGATTTTTGATTTTTTCTTTGCAAAAATATGAATGGTTTCGCGTTATGACAAATAATTTGCATGGAAATTATCGTAACACATGTGTGCTTTATGTGTTGATAATAAGGCAGTTATATAGGCGTTACGATGCAATAATCGTAACGCCTATATAACTGCCTTATTATCAGGTGCAAATGCGGAGTGTTTTTTGGGTGCTGTTACGCAAACATTTGCAAATATATGTTGCGATTGGGCGATTCAGTTTGTTCTACAATTTTTTTCAGTCGAGATTTCCGCATTCTTATGGTCTCAATTCTCTGAATACCGAGTATCAATGCTATGGTGTGAGAACTCATTTTAGTGAAGATTAACAAGGCTAACTGTATATCCTTTTCTGATAATTCAGGAAAATCACTCCGAAAATCGGACATGATATCAGAATGTGACTTATTAAGTGACTCTTCTAAGATTAAATATACTTTGGATGAATTAAGCTGGGTGATCATGTTTGAGAAATCATCAAGGAATGATTTTTCAGCGTTTGCTATGTAATTTGTCTTAATATCTTTATTCTTTTGTTTAAGAGCCTCCACCTCTTTATCTGCAAGTAATTTTTTCTTTGAAAGCTTATTTATTTGAGATATCAAGGAGTTCAAGGTCTCATAAAGCGATATTGATTCGGAAGTTGAGTTATTAATGTATGTGAGATTCTGATTTTGTAGTAATTGTATTTGTTTATTTAAATTGCAATTGATTAATGCAATGTTTGCAAGTTCTTTTGTTTTATTGTTCCTATATCGGGAGAATATATATAGGATAATTGTAATTACGGAAAAAGCACATAGTATGAATATTATTAATCTCTGTTTAAGCAATTTGTTTTGAATCAATTGAATCTTAAATTTGGAAGTTGTATAATCATTAAATCCGATAGCCACATGATTATTAATTCGGAATACAGCTTCTTTGCGGTTAATCTTCTTATATGTATCATATAAATTCATTAGAATCGTATCATTTAATTCAACGATACGGTTTTTTACCATGAAATATGAAATATTTAACGAGTCGTTTTGGTTTTTTGCAATAGACATAGCTTTGTCTATCAGTAAATTTGCATTTATTTTATTGCCGTTTTGCATCTCAAGATATGACATGAATGCATAGTTCAAGCTTTCTAAATAAGTGCATTTATCCATGTACTTAGAATAATATTTGGCAGCTTCTTTCCAATTATTTTTGTTAGCAAGACTGTGGGCCATTATGGCAAATGATTCAGTCTTTTGATAGTGTGTTACGCATCTGTCGCGGATTGTTTCAAAAAGACTGTCTGAAGCTGACCATTGATCAGTTATCTGAAGACAAGTTAGCATCATTATCTCCGCATCTGTTTGCCAGTTTGTAAGTCCATTTCTCCCAAATATGTCAATTGCTTTGGCGAGATTTTCATAACATAACTTAAAGCATGATGATTGGTATGAAATGCTGGCAATATGGAAATATGTTCTACCTAACCAATAGTCCTTATTGTCAAAATGGGTGGAATTTATGATGTCCTTAGCTTTTTCAGCTTCATATGAAGCCTTTGAGTACTCGTCTGCGTAATAATAAATCGTAGAGAGGTAGAAGTGCGCGAGCATGCGGTGGTATGCGTCGTCGGAAGTGTCGAAGTAGGCGACGGCAGGGGAAATCAGCGTGTCGGACGTCTGATCAATGTAGTTTTTGTCGCGTGCCTGCGTCAGTAGCAGGGCGTGGAGGGCGCGGCGGCGCTCTCCGCTCAGATCTTCCGTGGGGATAGCTTCAAGAATAGTCAGAGCACTGTCGGGATGCTCCTCCATAACGGTTTCGGCAATCTCCATGGCGCGGTCTGCCTCTAAGTCAGATTTGCTTGTGCAACCCGCGATAAAAATGGCAGACCATACTATTACCGTAATTTTACATAATGCCTCAAGAGGGCGATATTTCTTGGATAGTTGAATATTCATTGGCAGAGAAAGAGATATTTTTACTGATGGCGGCCAGGTAGAGCGGAGTGAACGGCGGCATACGATTCGTCGATCACCCGGCGGCGGTCAGCCTCGTCTGCAGGAGCGGCCACAGGCTTGTGGATGGTAAGGCGGATAGTGCCCCAGCGGGGGAGCCACGTGGTGCGGGGCATCACATCGAAGGCTCCGTCGATGGTTACGGGAACTACCGGCAGATGAAACTCCATGGCGAGCTGAAACGCACCTTTGTGGAAGGCGCGCATGCGTCCGGTGAATGTGCGCGATCCCTCGGGGAACACTACGAGCGACATACCTCCCTGAAGGGTGCGCTCCGCTTTATCCATAGTGTGGCGTATGGCTGTCGGCGACGAGTTGTCAACGAATATATGTCCGGCAGCCGCGCAGCTTGCCCCGATGACCGGAAATTTCAGAAGCTCCTTTTTCATCATCCACTTGAAGTTGTGGTTGAGGTAGCCATAGATGGCGAATATGTCGTAGGCCCCCTGATGGTTGGCTACGAACACATATGAGGTTTTCGGGTCGATGTTTTCGCGTCCTGTCACCTTTACCCTTACCAACGAGGCCGCAAGGCATATGCGAGCCCAGATGTGGCCGGGCCAGTAACCCCACCATTTTCCTCCGAAACAGAGCGAGCCTATTATGGTAAGTGTGCCCGCCACAATAGTGGTTGCTACAACAACTGGAAGCATTATAAACAGCTGATATATGCGATAGAGGAGGAGTTTCATGATTTTCGGAATGGTTTGAAGTTGGTGATAGGGTAATGGGTAGAGGGGGCGGGTAATAGTTATAGAGAGATTGGAAAAGGATATGAGCAGGGGAGCAATCCGGTGCGTCGGTTTTACATCGCACCGGAATGCTCCCGCTCATTTACTATTTATACAGACAATTACTAATTGCAAAATTGCTAATCGCTAATTGCACAGGGTTACCATGCGAACATGGGGCGGTCTTCCATCATGGTGTTCACTTTCTCGCGAACTGATGCGATGGTGGCGGGGCTTTCGGGATTTGACAGTACGGTGTCGATCATCTCCACAATGTCGCCCATCTGATCCTCGCGCACGCCGCGGGTGGTAATGGCGGGAGTTCCGAGGCGGATTCCTGAAGTGAGGAAGGGGGAGCGGCTGTCGAAGGGCACCATGTTCTTGTTGGCGGTGATGTCGGCTTCCACGAGCACACGTTCTGCTACCTTACCGGTGAGGTCGGGGAACTTTGTGCGGAGGTCTACGAGCATGCAGTGGTTGTCTGTTCCACCTGAAATAATCTTGTAGCCTTTGTCAACGAGCGCCTGAGCCATTGTGGCTGCGTTTTTCTTCACCTGAGCCTGATATTCGCGGTATTCGGGAGTGAGAGCCTCGCCGAAAGCCACAGCTTTGGCTGCGATGACATGTTCGAGCGGACCGCCCTGAACACCGGGGAAGACTGCCGAGTCGAGCAGCGACGACATTTTGCGGATCTCACCTTTCTTGGTAGTCTTGCCCCAAGGATTATCGAAATCCTTGCCGAGCAGAATCACGCCACCGCGCGGACCGCGCAAGGTCTTGTGGGTAGTGGAGGTTACGATATGGGCATACTTGAGCGGGTTGTCGAGCAGACCGGCTGCGATGAGACCTGCGGGATGGGCCATATCTACCATGAAGATTGCACCGATCTTATCGGCGATCTCACGCATGCGTGCGTAGTTCCATTCGCGTGAGTAGGCGCTGGCTCCGCCAACAATCAGTTTCGGACGTTCGCGCAGGGCAATCTCCTCCATCTGGTCGTAGTCTACCAGACCGGTTTCCTCATTTACGTTGTAGCCGATGGCATTGAACATCAGTCCGGAGAAGTTTACAGGACTTCCGTGTGAGAGGTGACCGCCGTGGTCAAGATTCATACCCATGAATGTATCGCCGGGTTTAAGCACCGACATGAATACTGCCATATTGGCTTGTGCGCCCGAATGGGGCTGAACGTTGGCATATTCCGCATCGAACAGCTTTTTAAGGCGGTCGATGGCGAGCTGCTCGGCTTCATCCACAACCTGACAACCACCATAGTAGCGGTGGCCGGGATAGCCCTCGGCATATTTATTGGTGAGGCATGAGCCCATAGCTTCCATCACCTGATCTGATACGAAGTTTTCCGAAGCAATCAGCTCGATACCTTTCTTCTGGCGCTGATGCTCACGTTCGATAATGTCGAAAATCGCGTTGTCGCGTTGCATAATTGAGTGGTTTATATTATGATAAATCGTTGTTTACTTTTTCTTTTTCTGAACCGAGAATCCGAATTTTCCGATATGATCGCCTTGCCGGAAATATTGTCCGTGGCTATAGCTGATCAGACCGGCGCGGTCAAGGCGGAAAGCATCTGTCTCGGGATCGAACAGTCTCTCGTCGGCAAGCACGTTCACAACCTGCGCCACGAACATGTCGTGGCTGCCAAGGGGGAGTACGGTCTTAACCTTGCACTCGATGCATAGCGGTGATTCCTTAATATAAGGACAGGCTACCGCCACGCCTTTTACGGGAGTTAGGCCGGTCTCTTTCCATTTGTCGTAGTCGCGCCCGGACCGTACACCTATCCAGTCGGTTGCGCGTGCCATAGCCTCTGTGGTCAGATTAATGGTGAACTGCATCTGTTCGCGCAAGATAGGGTAGGAGTGCCGTGAAGGACGCACCGAGATATAACACATGGCAGGATCTGTGCATATGGTACCGGTCCAGGCAACGGTAATCATGTTTGACTGTTCGATGCCCGCGCCGCAGGTCACTATCACTGCGGGCAACGGGTATATCATTGTTCCCGGTTTGAGATTGCGGTGTGGCATGTCGGCAGAAATCAGAGTATTTCGGCTTTCGCTGCCTCTACGGTGTGGTTGCAGTAGCGGCAACGGATCAGTGCGCTGTTGTCCGCGTCCGCTTCGAATATGGTGGCCATAGGCTCGTTGTTGGTAATGCATTTGGGATTGTTGCATTTTACGATGCCACGAAGCTGTTTGGGGAGCGACACGGGACGTTTCTCAGCCACCTTGTAATCGCGTATGATATTTACAACCGCCGATGGAGCTATGAGGGCGATGCGGTTAAGCACAGCCTCGGGAAAGAAGGTGTCGGCAACCTTTATGATTCCTTTTGTGCCCAGCCTTCCGCTTTCGAGGTTGTTGCCTATGGTCAGCTTATGAGGCATCTCGGCGAGGCGGAGTATCTTTACGCATTTGAAAAGCGCATCGGATGGGATATGATCTATGACTGTACCGCTCTCTAAGGCGGCTACTGCCATCTCTTTGTCTGTCTTTGTCATGATAGCGGGAATAATTGCATTTATTTCTTCCGGTTTTAACTTGTTGCAGTCTGCAGCCGGTTACCGGGGTACTTTGATTCCCAGGGCACGACATATAAGTGCCTGGCGCGCGAACAGTCCGTTGCGGGCCTGATCGAAGTAATATGCCTTGGGATTATCGTCCACGTCGTGTGATATTTCATTGACGCGGGGAAGGGGATGAAGTATCCTGAGGTTCTCTTTCGAAGTATCGAGCATCGAGTTATGAAGAGTATACAGATCCTTTACCCTTTCGTATTCCATTATGTCGGAGAATCGTTCGCGCTGCACACGGGTCATATAGATTATGTCGGATGAATCGATAACTTCACGCGAGAAGTCTTTGTGCTCCTCGTATGGGATGCCTTGTCTTTCGCAGAAATCGATATATTCACGCGGCATTTTCAACTCGTCGCATGCAACGAACCGGAATGTCGGTTTGAAATATTTCATCGCCATAAGCAGCGAGTGAACGGTGCGGCCATATTTCAGATCTCCAACCATGGTGATGGTGAGATTCTCGAGAGTGCCTTGCGTCTTGAGAATGGAATATAGATCGAGCATGGTCTGCGAAGGGTGTTGGTTCGCTCCGTCGCCTGCATTGATCACTGGGATCTCTGTTACTTCTGTCGCATACCGCGCGGCTCCTTCGAGATAGTGTCGCATGATGATGAGATCCACATAGTTGCTCACCATCTTGATAGTATCTTTGAGGGTTTCACCTTTTGAAGAGGAGGTCGTGGACGCATCGGAAAAGCCGATTACTCTGCCACCCAGACGGTTTACGGCAGTCTCGAAGCTTAAGCGAGTGCGGGTAGAGGGTTCAAAAAAGAGCGTCGCCACCACTTTTCCGTCAAGGATCTTGTGGTTGGGATGCTCTTCAAAATATCGTGCCGTCTCAAGCAGTTGCAAAATCTGCTCCTTGGAGAGGTCGTCGATGGAAACCAGGCTGTTTGGATTCATCACAAAATAAATTTGAATTAGTTTTGGCAAAGTTACAAAAAATGGCGCTCTTTCATACAATCTCCCACCTCAAATTTGTATCGGCCATCTGTAAAAAAACATATGTGGATGATGATGTCGTTACTCTTTCCCGCGATATAACGGCAGGTAAGTTTCCGGTTGTGCGATAAGAAGGATTTAAGTATCTTTGCAGTTGTTGCCGCAACTTTTTGGGGTGACGGTATGATATGTTAATTATTAATTTATTTATCTGTAAGTATAAGCTAATGAAGAAATTATTGGTAATACCGCTCGTCACTGCCATTATCGGCGGGTCGCATGTATATGCCTCGACGGGCAGCGGTAAGGGTATGGAGAGCCCTCATGATTTTGTGAATCTCTTCATGGGAACGGCGGGGGATAACGGTCAGGTAACTCCATGTGCGAGCGCCCCTTTCGGAATGTTGAGTATAGGGCCTGACAGCAGGCCGCGTCAGCATTCAGGGTATGATTATTATATATCTGATATAAGCGGAATTTCTATAAACCGGCCCTCAGGTGTGGGATGTAGCGGTGGTGGTGGAAACATCAATATTCTCCCTGCGCCGCCTGATGCGCGTCTGAAGATAGTGAAAGATACGGAGATTGCTGTTCCGGGATATTATAGCGTCACGCTTGATAACGATGTCAGGTGCGCGTTTACCACAACCGGTAATGTCGCTTTTGAAAGATATGCATATCCCTCGGATTCGGTTCCGGTCTTGACTGTGGATTTCGCATCATCGCTTATAGAGGGTGCTGAAGCGGAAATTACGGAGTTGACCGACACATCTGTCTCCGGTTGGCTTAGCTCAAAGAACGTTTGTTCTAACGGGCGATACCGGCTGTGGTTCGATTTCGTATCGTCAGTCCCGTTTACAGTAATGGGGCGTGATGGTGCGTGCCTTGTGTTATCTTTCGCATCTGCGAAAGATAACACTGTAGAGGTGAGAATAGCGGTTTCTCCGGTCTCGGGGGAAGCTGCGGAGGCGCTGATGAATCAGTGCAGCGACAAAAGCTTTGAAGATGTACGCAGCGCGACCCTTGCCGACTGGGACAGACAGCTCTCGATATTCGAAACCGAGGGTGGAAGCGCGGATGACAAAGTAATATTCTATACGTCGCTTTACAGGGTATTTTTGTCGCCGGCTGATGTTACATCGCCATCCGGAACGTATCTTGGAACCGATAATGTCGTGTATGATGCAGACGGCCGGTCTGCCTATGGTTCATGGTCGCTTTGGGATACTTTCCGTACAAAATTCCCCCTTATAGCGGTTACTCATCCCGAACGGATGAGCGACATGTGTCAATCGTTGGTTCATTTATACCGGACCGGCAAAAAAAACTGGTCCACACCCTATGAGCCAACAATCAATGTGCGAACGGAGCATGCCGTAATCCTATTGCTCGATGCCTGGCGCAAAGGAATAACAGATTTCGATCTCCGGCCGGGATATGAGGGGATGAAACGTGAAGCGGCGGAGCTTTCTTTCGATAGTCCGGATCATAGGTTGGAGTCTGTTTATGACTTGTGGGCACTTGCGCAAATTGCTGATATAATTGGCGAACACGAAGATGCGGTAATTTATGACGCGATGGCCGACAGTGTGTTCGATGCCACATGGAAAAACGAGTTCATGAATATCACTCCTCAATTCAAGGTGATGAAAAACAACGGGTTATATCAGGGCTCAAGATGGCAGTACAGGTGGGCAGCCCCACAGTATGTGGACAAAATGATAGAATGGATAGGACGCGACAGTCTTTGCTCGCAGTTAAGCTATTTCTTCGACAATAATCTCTATAATCAGGGAAACGAGCCTGATATTCATGTTCCCTATCTTTTTAACAGGTTCGGGGCTCCGGAGCGAACGCAGGATATTGTGAGACGACTACTGACAGACGATACGATGGTTCATGTATACGGTGGTCAGGGAGAATATCCCGCGCCTTATGTAGGGCGTGCGTTTAAGAATGCACCGGAGGGATACAGTCCGGAAATGGATGAGGATGACGGTGCCATGAGCGCCTGGTATGTTTTCAGCTCCGCAGGGTTTTATCCGATGCTCGTTGGCAGTGATGTGTATGAACTCACATCGCCTATCTTTGATAAGGTTACAATAAATCTTTCAAATGGGGAAAAACTCGTGATTAAAACGAAGGGGCGCAAGTCACCCGCGGACATTGTGAAGTACGTGAAATTAAATGGTAAGAAACTTCCGGATATGCAACTTAAACACTCAGATATCGTTGCAGGAGGAACTCTGACATTCGTTTACTGATCGGAATCTCTCCCATTCTTTTCAGTGTGACTTCAGTATGATTTCACCCAAAACCAAACCCGGCGTCGGATCTGTTATCCGACGCCGGGTTTGGTTTTGGGGTATTGGCTTATTTCGCTTTTTTCAGCACATTCTTTTTAACCTTTGCAGGATATTTCTTCTTGAGAGTGGCTATCCATTCTTCTTCAAGTTGGGTCTGGTAGTCGCCGGTGACCGCGCCACGAACATCTGCTGCATCTTCCGGGGCGTCAATCAGGCGGTCGCGGTATCCGAAATAAAATTTCCACTTACCTTTGGGTTCAGGCATTTCACCTCCGAATCCGAGGTAATCGGTTATGGCGTTTTCTCCCTTGGCTGCAATAACTTTCTCGATTTTCACATCTTTTCCGAATTCATTGCGGAGTTCTGTCGCCAGATTTTCATTTTCAATTGGTTGTAGGTCGAGGAAAGCTTTAGCTGCATGCATCAGCGAATCCGATGTCGCAAATACTACGAATCCCTTGTATTTAGGCGCTTCCCAGCGATATTTGTCACGATGGGTTTCGAAATATCTGTTGAGACCATCCTGATCTTGTTTTGCCTTGGACCAGACTTTACGATCGGCGACTTCAAAGAGAAGTATTCCGTCGCGATATTCATTAAGCAGATTACGGTATTCGGGATTTTCGAGTGCAAGTCTCTGGCGTTCCTGCTCAAGAGTAGCATCATCAAGAGCGCTGTTCACACGGTTCTCAATGAGTGTGCAATAGCCTTCTGCATCAGGAACTTGAGTAACAGGAATCTCAGCCATTATATCAGACAGGGTGATTTCTGTTTCAGAAGTGGATGCAAGCGGTGTGTCTCTTGTGATGAATTGAGAGTAAAGCGCCGAGTCAATTCCTCCTGCGGCTCTAATTTCAGCTTTCACGGCATCAAGATTCTTTGTGTTCACGCGTGAGTTGAATTTTTTCTTCAACTGCTCCAGTTTGCGTGTGGCAGGCATCTGTCCGCGCTCATCATTGCTCATGGCTGTCTTTATCATCGGAGCTGCTTCATCATATGGCTCGATGCCTTTCCAGTCAAGACGCTTGATAATATGATAGCCATAGGAAGTCTTTATGGGCTTGGACACCTCTCCGTTTTTTAGAGCGAACGAAGCCGCTTCAAATTCCGGTACCATCTGGCCGGAGCCGAACCAATTGAGTTTGCCACCGTTTCGTTTCGAACCGGGATCCTCGCTTTCAGCTGTAGCAATGGCTTCGAAGTCGGCACCGTTTGCTATCAGGGTAGCGATTGAGTCTATCTGCGCTTTTTTTGCAGCTGCCTCTTCTTCGCTTAGCCCTTGTGTCAGTTTGAGTATATGCTCTACAAGAACTTTTCCTTGTGCCGGACGGCGACCGTTTAATTTGATGATATGCCATCCGAATGGTGTGGAGATTACTTCAGATATTCCTCCTACCGGCAAGCTGTATGCAGCTTCTTCAAAAGAATTGGGGAGGCGTCCGGCTGTTACGAATCCCATATGGCCTCCGTTGCGTGGCGCCGTCCGGTCTATTGAAAAGCGTCGTGCAAGATCGGCGAAGTCTGCACCGTTAAGAATTGCTGTCCGGATAGAATCAAGACGCGCTTTCTGCTCTTGCGGATCAATTCCCTGTCCGCGGTTAGGGAGCATTATGTGGCTTACATCCACGTCCTCTTTCATCCGTTCGTATTGGGCCGCTATGAGGCTGTCTTCAACTTCCTGTGCGCGAAGGTAAGGTGCTGCAAGTTCGCGACGATAGCCGTCAAATTCATTCTGGAAAGCCTCGCTCTTGTCTATACCCTCGGCTTCGGCATCAGCTACCTTCTGCTTATAGGTGATAAACATGTCAAGATAACTGTCGATAGACTGGGGCGCCATCTGTTGGCTGTTGTTCTTGTGATAAAGATACTCAAACTCGCTGAGGGTCACAGGCTTGCCCGCTATCGTCATCAATACCGGATCGGATGTGCTTTTGGCAAGCATCATTCCCGACGATGCCACAAGCACAGCCAATGACAGAATGCTTTTTTTCATGAGTTATTTAATATGAATAAATTACACGTATTTACTGCACCGGAATCATATTTCTCACAGAGCTATACGGTTGCAGGAAATGCAAAATGTTGGTTTTGCTTCACTCTCTAAACGTTACAATTTTATTTTTATTATGATTCTCCCAAAGAAAAATAGATTACAGAGATGTTGTCTGTGGGAGAGCAGGATTATATGCCGTATTTTCCGTCAACTTATGAAGCTGTATTTAGATTAATCCGCCCTATGGTGGATTGATAAATTCAACATCATAGGGCGGATTTATATTGAAAAAAAAGGTCTATCGTGCGGAAGCGCTATAGTTGGGCGCCTCGCTTGTGATTGCGACATCGTGAGGATGACTTTCTGCTACACCGGCGTTGGTGATTCGGGTGAACTGAGCGTGGTGAAGCGCGTCGATATCTTTAGCGCCGCAATAGCCCATGCCTGCACGTAATCCACCGAGCATCTGGTAAACCACTTCATATAGGGAACCTTTATATGGAACGCGGGCGGCAATGCCTTCCGGAACAAGCTTCTTCGCATCGGTTTCATTAGCTTGGAAATAGCGGTCTTTCGAGCCTTTTTCCATCGCCTCGAGTGAACCCATACCGCGATATGATTTGTACTTTCGTCCGTTGTAGATTATTGTGTCGCCGGGAGATTCCTCCACGCCTGCCAGCATTCCTCCAAGCATAACGGAATAGCCGCCGGCTGCGAGAGCTTTTACAATGTCACCGCTGTAGCGGATGCCACCGTCAGCAATCAGAGGTACACCGGTTCCTTCAAGAGCTTTCGCTACGTCATATACGGCAGATAGCTGTGGTACGCCTACGCCTGCAATAATGCGTGTAGTGCATATAGAGCCGGGGCCGATACCGACCTTGACTCCATCCGCTCCATTCTCTACAAGGTATTTAGCGGCTTCTCCCGTAGCTATGTTGCCTACAACAACATCGATTTCAGGATATTTTTCCTTTACTGCGCGGAGGATTCCTATTACACCTTTTGAATGACCGTGGGCTGTGTCGATCACCAAGGCGTCAACGCCCGCTGCAACAAGTGCATCGACGCGCTCCATCGAGTCTGCTGTAACGCCGATACCGGCAGCTACACGCAGGCGACCGAGCTTATCTTTACAAGCATGAGGTTTGTCTTTTGCTTTGGTAATATCCTTATATGTAACAAGACCTACGAGATGGCCTTCGTTGTCAACTACAGGAAGTTTCTCGATTTTGTGATGCTGGAGAATTTCAGCAGCTTCCTCAAGGTTTGTGCTTTGTGATGTTGTAATGATGTTTTCTGAAGTCATTACTTCATCGATGGTTCTGTTGAGGTCGCGTTCGAAGCGCAGGTCACGGTTGGTTACGATACCTACGAGCAGATTCTTGTCGTCAACAACGGGAATGCCGCCGATATGATATTCTTCCATCATTTTCAGGGCATCAGCAACTGTGCTGCCACGGCGGATGGTGACGGGATCGTAGATCATACCGTTTTCCGCTCTTTTAACAGCGTGTACCTGACGGGCCTGTTCCTCAATCGGCATGTTCTTGTGAATAACGCCGATACCACCCTCACGTGCAATGGCAATAGCCATTTTAGCCTCGGTGACGGTGTCCATAGCAGCTGACACTATCGGTACATTCAGAGTAATGTTACGTGAAAACTTGGAGGAGAGATCCACCATGCGTGGAAGAACCTCGGAGTAAGCGGGAATCAGGAGGACATCATCGAATGTAAGTCCGTCCATTTTTACCCTGTCTGCAATAAATGATGACATATGATAAATAATCTATGAAGCTGTGTTATGTCGATTTTATTGCATGCAAAGGTACAAATAAATTTCCGTATGGTTCAAAAAAAACGTTTACAATTTTCTTGCGTATAAGGTCGGCGGTTCTCTGGCGGGCGTTTCTGTGGAAAATTCAGGCAGAGTTTGAGGCATGCGTAAGTTTAGATCTTATATGTCGGATTGTCTCATGAAAAAATTATATAAATATGCCCGTTATATCTGGATTTTTGGCGCGTCTGATTTGGGGGTGGTATGGGAAATGCTTAAATTTGCAGTCCTATATAAAAGAGTAAACTGTATTGGAAAAAGATATAACAATCGATGGTCAGCATCTGCACTATGAAGTGACGGGTAATGGTCCGGCATTATTGCTGATGCATGGTTGGGGATGCTCGCTTACCACGGTCAGGAGTATTGCCCAGACGGCAGCCCGTACCCATACGGTGTATAACCTCGATCTGCCAGGCTTCGGTAGCTCGGCCGAGCCACCTGAGACATGGGGGGTAGAGGAATACTCTCACCTCGTAGAGGAGTTTATGAAAGCGGAGAATATCGAACGTCCGGTGCTGGCGGGTCATAGTTTTGGAGGCCGGCTTGCCATTTATCTTTCTGCCCGGGGCCGGATACGTCCCGACAGTATCATTCTTATTGATGCAGCAGGTATCAAGCCTCGCCGTTCATTTAATTATTACCGTAAAGTATATGCTTTCAAGCTGTTGAAAAAGATAGCGCCTGTAATACTTGGATCTGAGAAGGGCGAACGGCTCATTAGAAGCGTCAGGGAAAAACGTGGTTCATCCGACTATTCACAGGCATCTCCTGTGATGCGCGCGGTGTTGAGCCGTACCGTTAATCAGGATCTGACCCCTCTTTTGAAAGATATTGATGTTCCTGCGTTGCTGATATGGGGTGAGAACGATACGGCGACCCCTATGCGTGACGCACGGTTGATGGAGAAAATAATACCCGATTGCGGTTTGGTTAGTTTTCCGGGGTGCGGGCATTATAGCTTCCTTGATAATCCCGTTCAGTTCGCGGCAGTCCTGCAATCGTTTCTCAGCTCAAGAAAAAAGTAACCTCCTGTTTAATCAGTTGTAATGGAAAATCTAAATGTAATTTTCGGTTCTCTGCTTGTCGTTGTCTGTCTGTGCGATATGTGGACAGTCTTTGCACGGGATCTGATGATGCTTCAGCAGAATTCGTATAGAAATGAAAGATATTACCGGTGGTTCTCCAATTCCGGTGAAAGTACCAATATGGGACGCGTATGCTGCTGCGTCGCATTATTGTTTCTTCTTGTGAACAAACTGCCGTTTTTCGCAGGTGCAATTATAGGTACGATGGTTGCAGTGTGGCAGTTCATCGTGCTTCTGCGGCGCAAATATAAGAAATCGCTTGTGTGGACGGCCAGAGCGCGCCGTATATTCTATGTTATGTGGATATTGGCTCTTATTCTTGCGGCGGTAGGTTTTTTATTGTGGGGATTGAAAGGATGTTGCATGATCTTGTTACTTTTGTTAATGGTCTCTCCTGTAGTTCTGATTGGCGCAAATGATATACTGTTGCCCGTGGAGAAACACATCAACAAAAAATATTATAACGAGGCTGCTTCGATCTTATCGTCCATGCCGGGTCTTAAGATAATCGGTATAACCGGAAGTTACGGCAAGACCTCGACTAAACATTATCTTCACCGCATCCTTTCGGAACATTTCAACACAACGATGACCCCCGGAAGCTTTAATACAACAATGGGTGTCATAAGAACAGTGCGTGAATATTTACGTCCGTACGACGAAGTCTTTATCGTGGAGATGGGTGCGAAACAGACCGGCGATATTAAGGAAATCTGTGATTTGGTTCATCCGTCTGTAGGTATAATCACGGCGGTAGGCGAGCAACATCTGGAGTCGTTCAAGTCGATAGAAAATGTACAACGTACAAAATTCGAGCTTGCCGATGCTATCGGTAAAGATGGATTCGTGGTTCTTAACAATGATTTTCCATATGTCGCCTCCAGAGATGTGTCTAATACTGAAGCTATACGTTACGGTGTAAATACGGCTGACGGAACAGATTTCAGGGCCGTGGATATCGAGTATTCACCGTCAGGAACATCATTTGCGATTGTAGGGAACGGCGTGAGCGAACCTGTGGTATTACAAACGAAGTTGGTAGGTGAATGCAATGTATCGAATCTTCTGGCTGCAGTAATTGTAGCGTTGAAGCTGGGAGTACCCACAGAAAAAATAAAATATGCGGTAAGTCAGTTAGAGCAGGTTGAGCATAGGCTTAATATGAAACAGACACCGGCCGGTATCACGATTATAGACGATGCTTTCAATTCAAATCCAGCCGGCTCTAAGATGGCTCTTGATGTCCTTGCAATGATGACCGGTGGCAAACGTATTGTGATTACTCCGGGAATGATTGAACTCGGCGACCTTCAGGAGACGGCAAACCGAGAGTTCGGACGCCACATAGCATCAAGCGCCGATGTGGCTATAATTGTCGGTCAGTATAATCGCGGGGCAATTCTCGCGGGTATAGCCGGTGGACCGATTAAGGAAGAGAATATACATGCGGTTGACAGTTTCACTGATGCTCAGGCACTCTTGCAGCGGATAGCTTCGAACGGAGACACTGTATTGTATGAGAATGATCTGCCTGATACATTCAACTAAGAAAATCTATCCGGTGATTATAGAATTTCCGTGTGTGGGGAATGTACGGGAGGGGACAAAAGTTATAGTAACGTAAAATCATAATAATTCATATTGAAGTGAAAACCAATATAGGAGTATTCTTCGGAGGACGTTCGACCGAACACGAGATCGCGATGATTTCCGCCAATCAGGCCATGGCTGCGATTGACAGAAATAAGTTTGATGTTACACCTGTATATGTGTCGAAGGATGGCAAATGGTTCACCGGCGATGCTCTGCTGGATATAAAGAATTATCGCGATATACCGTCGATGCTGAAACAATGCAAAGAGGTATACATGCGCCCGATATATGGCGATTATAATCTGTATCTTGTCAACCCTCAGGGACTTTTTAAAAATAAGAATATCGCATGCAAGCTGGATGTGGTGATTCCGGTGATGCACGGTGCCAATGGTGAGGACGGCACATTCGAGGGGCTGCTTGATTATATCGGTATCCCTTATGCCGGATGTGATACCCTTTCGTCTGCTAACGGAATGGATAAAATTACGATGAAGATGATACTGCGTGAGAATGGTATTCCAGTGGTAGATTACGTCTGGTTTACAGACCGCCAGTGGTTCGCGGATAAAGATCGTCTCATTAATGAAGTTGAAAGCAATCTTGGTTATCCGGTGATAGTGAAGCCCGCTAATCTCGGATCATCGATCGGTATCGGAGCCGCCCATAACCGTAAGGAACTTGAGGCAAAGGTTGAGGATGCCTCGCGGTATGCTTCCCGAATAATTGTGGAACATATGGTGGAGCAGCTTCAGGAGATAAATTGTTCGGTTTTGGGTGATTGTGATGAATTCCGGACATCAGTGCTTGAGGAACCGATCAAGTCTGAGGAGATTCTATCATATACGGACAAGTATATGGGTGGGTCGAAAACCCCACGCGGCATGGCGGCATCTGCCAAGAAAATACCTGCCGAGCTTCCTGAAAACGAAACTGCTGAAATACGTCGGCTCGCAGGAGAGACATTCCGGGTATTGTCCTGTCATGGCGTTAGCCGTGTCGATGTGATTGTGGATCGTGAGACAAGAAATATATATGTAAATGAGATCAATACGATTCCGGGATCACTTTCATTCTATTTGTGGGAAGCAACCGGTATAAGTTTTTCGTCTCTCATGGAAACACTTGTTGGACTTGCAGTTAAGCGCAATGACAGACGTAGACGCAAGGTGTTGACTTTCAATCAGAATATTTTTGCACTTGGAGGGGGTACAAAAGGTGTGAAGGGTGGTAAATTCGGTACAAAACATTGACACTACGGCTTACCGCGATCGGCTTCTTATAGATTGGTTGTAAATAAGCCGTAAAATTATTATCTTTGCACCCGTCACATAGGTTCACCATTTATTGGTGACTTTAAATATGAAAATATAATTCCATCAACGAATCAGAAAGATGAAATTCGCAGAATATAATAAATTTAATCTCTCCGATATAAACAAGGAGGTCCTTGCACGCTGGAATAAGGATAACCTTTTCGAGCAGAGCATGCAGACCCGCGAGGGAAAACCGTCGTTTGTGTTCTATGAAGGTCCTCCTTCGGCAAATGGCATGCCCGGTATTCATCATGTCATGGCCCGCACTATTAAGGATATATTCTGCCGATACAAGACCATGAAGGGTTTCCATGTTAAGCGAAAGGCCGGATGGGATACTCATGGCCTCCCTGTGGAGCTCGGCGTTGAAAAGGCTCTCGGTATAACAAAGGAGGATATCGGTAAAAAAATATCAGTCGACGAATATAACGCCGCATGTCGCCGCGAGGTGATGAAATATACGAAGGAGTGGTCAACCCTGACCAATTCGATGGGATATTGGGTTGATCTTGAAAATCCATATATCACTTATGATAACCGCTACATAGAGAGTGTATGGTGGTTGCTCTCTCAGTTGTATAAAAAAGATTATCTATATAAAGGTTATACAATACAGCCTTATTCTCCTGCGGCCGGAACAGGTCTCAGTACCCACGAACTCAATCAGCCCGGATGCTACCGTGACGTAAAGGATACGACATGTGTGGCACAGTTCCTTGTTACAGATCCTGCCGATTACATGAAGGGACATGGCAATCCATATTTTCTGGCGTGGACTACTACACCATGGACACTCCCGTCGAATACGGCATTGTGTGTCGGACCGGAGATAGAATATAGTGTGGTACGTACGTTCAATCCATATTCCGGAAATCCCGAGACTGTGATTCTTGCCACAGCCCTGATGGCGCATTATCTCAATCCCAAGGGTGAAGGTGTGGATTTATCATCATATGTCAAGGGTGATAAGGTGATACCTTATGAAGTTGTCAAGACACTGAAAGGTAGTGAACTTGTCGGATTTCACTATGAGCAGCTTTTCAAATGGATGAATCCGGGTGAGGGCGCCTTCCGTGTTATACCCGGTGACTATGTAAGTACCGAGGACGGTACGGGTATTGTTCATATTGCCGGTACATTCGGTGCGGACGACTTACGTGTTTCGCGTCAGAGTGGAATACCTCCTCTGACACTTATTGATAAGGATGGAAATGTGCGGCCCATGGTGGATCTGCGTGGCCGGTTCTTTTTGCTTGAAGATATAGACCCGGCTTTCGTAAGAGATATGGTTGACGTGGAAGCGTACAAACCCTGGGAAGGCAAATTTGTAAAGAATGCTTATGATCCGGCCAAGACAGATGCGGACGAAACACTTGATGTGGAACTCTGCATGTGGCTGAAGCAGAACGATAAGGTTTTCAAAATTGAGAAGCATACTCACTCATATCCTCACTGCTGGCGCACGGACAAACCTGTTCTTTATTACCCGCTTGACAGTTGGTTTATCCGTACTACAGCCGCTCGCGAACGGCTGATGGAACTTAATGAGGAAATAAAATGGAAACCTGCTTCAACCGGATCCGGACGGTTCGGGAAATGGTTGGAAAATCTTCAGGACTGGAATCTGTCGCGCTCGCGCTATTGGGGAACACCGCTTCCCATATGGCGTACCGAGGATGGAAAAGAGGAAATATGCATAGACTCTGTTCAGATGCTCTACGATGAGATAGAGAAGTCTGTCGCTGCGGGTGTGATGAATGAAAATCCATATAAGGTCAGAGGATTTGTTCCAGGTGATTATTCCGCGGAGAATTACGACAAGATTGATCTTCATCGCCCGTATGTTGACGATATTGTGCTTGTAAGTCCATCAGGTCGCCCGATGCATCGTGAAACAGATCTTATCGATGTGTGGTTCGATTCCGGAGCGATGCCATATGCACAGATTCATTATCCTTTCGAAAACAAGGAGGGACTTGATTCAGGAGAGCTGTATCCGGCCGACTTTATTGCCGAGGGTGTAGATCAGACCCGCGGATGGTTCTTTACTCTCCATGCCATAGGAGGAATGGTATTCGATTCTGTGGCATATAAGGCTGTTATCTCAAACGGTCTTGTGCTAGATAAGGATGGGAATAAGATGAGCAAGCGCTTGGGTAATGCAGTCAATCCTTTCGAAACGATAGAGGAGTTCGGTAGCGATCCGGTTCGTTGGTATATGATTGCAAACTCATCGCCATGGGATAATCTTAAATTCGATAAGGATGGTGTGAAGGAGGTGGCGCGGAAGCTCTTCGCAACACTTTACAATACATACTCTTTCCTTGCGCTATATGCTAATGTCGATGGATTTACAGGAGCAGAGAAACAGGTCCCTGTGAACGAACGTCCGGAAATCGACCGCTGGATACTGTCAGTACTCAATACTTTGGTCAAGGATGTTGACAGTGCGCTCGATGATTATGAACCGACAAAAGCGGCCCGCGCTATCAATACGTTTGTAAACGATAATCTGTCAAACTGGTATGTGCGCCTGAACCGCAAACGCTTCTGGGGTGGAGAAATGAATACAGATAAACTTTCGGCCTTCCAGACGCTTCTCACATGTATGAAGACTGTGGCAAAGCTGATGGCTCCATTCGCTCCATTCTTTGCAGACAAATTGTACGGAGATCTTTCGGCCCCGGCACTCGAGTCTGAGGGTAAGACAGGGATATCTGTACATATTGCAGACTTCCCGGCAGCAGATGAATCACTCATTGATCCGGCATTGGAAAGCCGGATGAATCTGGCGCAAGTGATCACGTCAATGGTGCTGTCGCTTCGCCGTAAGGTAAACATCAAAGTTCGACAGCCGCTCCAGACGCTGATGATTCCTGTGGCTAACAGCGAACAACAGACTGAAATAGAGGCTATGTCGCAGCTGATACTTTCTGAAGTGAATGTGAAGGGAATCAAATTCGTAAGCAATGACGAAGGTGTTCTTGTAAAACGAATAAAGGCCGATTTCAAGAAGCTGGGTCCGAAATTCGGTAAACAGATGAAAGCTGTAGCACAATCGATAGCAGACATGAGCCAGACTGATATCGTCGCGCTCGAACGTGACGGATCGGTAGATATCACCCTTGCCGGTGGGGAGAAAGTCAGAGTGGATATTACAGATGTTGAGATCCGCAATGAGGATATTCCCGGGTGGCTGGTTGCCAATGAGGGTGCTGTCACTGTAGCACTCGATGTTACAGTAACTGATGAACTGCGTCGCGAGGGAATGGCTCGTGAACTTGTGAACCGAGTTCAGAATCTCCGTAAGAGTCGTGATTACGACATAACACAGCGTATTAATATTACGGTTGAGCCGTCTGAGCTTACAGATGCTGCTGTAAATGAATTCGGTGAATATATCTGCCGTCAGGTACTTGCCGATGCTATTATCGTTGCCCCTGTATCTGCACCGGCTGAGGATGAGCAGTTTGATATCGACGGACAGAAGGTCGCTGTATCAGTGACCTTGGTATGATAATTCCAATGTTTTGTTGTTCCGCTTCCGGACTTATCAGTCCGGTGCGGAACAACAAAACTTTTTAGGAAAAGAGTTCACAGTATGTGGCGCATGCTCTTTATCTGAGTTTTGTTACTATTCCTTTTACCAATTTAAACCATAGAAAAATGACTGAAAAGACCCGATATACCGATGAGGAACTTCAGGAATTCAAAGTCCTGATTCTTCAGAAACTTGAA
>JAAVFL010000017.1 GCA_014800795.1 Bacteroidales bacterium
CATCAATTTCACACTCTTTCTTGATGTCTAAAGAAAATGAGGTTTATTTTTTTATTCTTCGGAGCTGCCCTTCAATATAATCAGTGAGAAGTCCAATCGCTACAGCATTCGTTCCTCCTTGTGGGATTATAAGATCGGCAAACCGTTTTGTTGGTTCTATGTAAAGACAATGCATTGGTTTAAGAACGCCCTCATACCGATCAATAACCATCTGGGGAGTGCGACCGCGTTCAATACAATCACGTGCGATCACCCTTATCAGACGATCGTCGGCATCCGCGTCAACAAAGCATTTTACATCCATCATTTGCCGCAACACAGGATCTGCAAGAACAAGAATCCCTTCAACAATTACTACATCACAGGGGTCGATATGAATAGTTTCCTTCTGACGTGTACACGTTAGATAAGAATACGTAGGCATCTCTATTGAAAGCCCGTTTTTCAACATATTTAAATGCTCAACCAACAAACTCCATTCAATAGCACCAGGTTCATCGAAATTGATTTTATTTCTTTCCTCAATGGGGATATGAGAAGAGTCTTTATAGTATGAGTCCTGTGGTATTATAGCAACTTCTCCTGCCGGAAAAGAGGACATGATTTTTTTTACAACTGTCGTTTTTCCGGAGCCAGTACCTCCGGCTATACCTATAATCAGCATAGTATATTATATTAAAAAGGGGAGGGGCGTTGTGAAGCCTCTCCAAAATTAATGTGTACGAAATTACAAAAAAACTTTTTTAAAATAGAATAAATATGGTCTTATTTTTATCCAGAGTTCTCTTTTCATCTGTGAAAACTTACTGAATACTTGCTGGATAAAATGATTGAAATGAATTATCTGAATAAAATACAACAATATTTGTAATTCTTTTTTCCGAATCGGTGGTGATTCTGATGTCCTTATGGCGTGTAGTTTGCAAATTTGGTTGTTCGTTATTGTCTGATTGCTCTTGAAAGGTTGGGGTTGAATTGATATTATGAGTTTGATGCTGAATATTACTCTCTTTTATATTAGCTTCTTGAGAAGATATTTTTCTTGTTTGTTTGATATTTTCCGGCACGGTATTTAGATCGCTTCCGTAATTATCAGTTTGAAAGTCTATAAACGTATTGACATTATCGATGTCTACATGCTTTCGTTGATGTGACGAGGATGCAAATACATCTCTCATATTTCTGTTAATGACAGGATTTTCTTTTTCGTCAGCAGGATTATTGACAAAGAACATGGAATTATCCTCAGATTCATCTATTGACGTAAAATCATCTTCATTAGTTATATGGCTATTGGCGTTTTTATTCCCCTCTATAGCAGAAGGATAATGTGCGGTTGTATCTGATTGACGAGGCTTTTCAGGCTCAGAGATTGTCATATTTGAATCGAAAGTCATTCCTCCTTCTCCAAACATCAGCCATAAGACAGATAAATCTGGATAAGCGAAATGTATTTTACTAATCAGCTCATCTGAAATTTTTTTGTTTCTCCCGTTGAGAATCTGCGACATGGTAGGACGGGGTATTTTGCAAGTATCAGCAAATATTGAACTACTGATACCTTTATTATCCATATAAATTTTCAAACGACTAACCAGATCCATGAATGTAAAGCTATATTCGATTTTGTTAATTTTAAAGTTGCAAATGTAATTAATAATTTTGTAAATTGCAAATTGTAAATTGTAAATAGCTGTGAGGGCGTTTTAAGTTGAATTTACGTTTGAATATCGATCCAATTTCTACCAAAGGTGCAAAAACAGAGAGGGGAGTGGGAGTTTAGTGCATATAGTTAAATAGACGCTTTACTCAATCCACATATAACATTGGTAATCAATCCTCTTACAAAGATTGTTACTAAATATTTGGGTGTATCATGTATGATGTTGCTAATATGTGTAGGTGTAGTGTAATATTTATTTGTATATAGTATGATTATCAGAATATTAGATATTGTGTTAAAATGTGTTTATGGGTTGTCTGTCATACTATTTACAAAGTTGTATAACTAAACAGGACGTTTGAGAACCCACAACATATGCCTTTAAATATGAGAATATATAAGATAAAGATTAATTGTGTTAATTCTACAATGTAAACTTTGTCAGATTATTTCGTTAATTTGATATTGCAAATCAAATATCTGATTCTGTTTTGAGAATTAGTTTATCCGATATTAGTTGTGTTCAATGACCTTCATTATAAATAACAAAGATTCAATTAGATAAGATTGTGTTTTTTTTATTTATTAACATTCAGAATGTCATATTAATTTATATATACTAATCCCTTTGGGATCCCTCAAAACAGAGACCTATAATTAAAATTAAGGTCTCTGTTTGTTTATTTAGAATTATATAATATGTTGAAAAATTTTTAACGGTTAGTAAATATGTTTTCATAGTGAGACACTATTTATCATATATCTGAAATTTTTCAATGCTTCTTTGATTTGTGAATTTTTACATAAATGACACCCTGAACGCCATTTATGTCCCATCATTCTAAGTGTTATATTCAACCAATCAGGACCATTTTCTGGCTCTCCGTTTACGACATTTCCAATAATGTTTTAATTAGACCGTTATATATAGCTATATAAAAATGTTTTGTTATAAATGTCTCAGAAAGATAATGTAATTGAGGTTTTATGATGATAATAATCGATTAGCAAGTATTCAGCTGTACTCTTTAAAATATATTACAAAGTAGTGGACTTTTCAATAACTCTTAATCTCGTATCTCTTATACAAATAACTAAGCAGAGAAAAGCAGATAGAAATATGAACATTAAGTACAAGCGTCTTAAAGACTGAACATTATTTATATAAATAGGTGTCGCCTTGTTTATGGATTACAAATTCAGAAGTCGTTCCATATATCTGAAGTTCTACAGAACCATCAGGAGAATTAACAGGCTGATCAAGAATCAGGTTGCTTCACACCGAAACAATCACTGCACCTTTACTACAGCTACCCAACACAAAATTTGGCTTACAATGAGCTTGGACGTTTTTTGTTTTTGATAATATACTCCGACACATAGTTAAACGCACCGGAGTTACATTGTCTACACATCGCCATTTTGCCACACGGTATGTACGACTTTTTAGAACGATACCAAGCTACAAAAATCCTATAAAGGTCAAACCCAAAAGGATGCAATTATAATGAGACCTACCATGAATAATAAGAGTGATATCCATGAATCCCCTCTTTGTTGCCATTTGTCATATAATGTGGGTTATGTAAAATAGCGTTGGATTATGGTCTCCCATTTCCTTGCATTGAATGGGTATTGCCCTATTTTTTGCATAGAGTATGTTAGATAACATATAATTCTATTTCTATCTTTGCCGAATAATTTCTACTTTTGTTTTAACTTATCTCCCTTTACAGGTGGAATAATCATATTACATTAAATCTCAGAATTATGGCAAATAAGAGATCTTTAAAAAGGGCTATTAAAAATGTCTGCGCAGATATAGCTACAGAATGTCTGATAGCAGCTCAATATGTTAAAGGCGTAGAACCCGAAAAGATGGATACTGTCATTCAGAAACTGGCAGATCTGCAATCGAATGCACTTTCAACTATCTCATTTGGTTTTGACAAGATCCCATCGGATTTTGCGACCCGGAAAGATTACAAGTATGCCAAGGCGGCCTATTTTAAGAAAGCATATAAGTCGTTCAAACAAAAATTCGGGTCCCATATCAATGAGATTGTAAAAGAAATGAATGAGATATTGCCAACAGAAGTAAAGCAGGCAAATATTGAGGCATCGAAAAAATAATCAACGGGATAAAATTCCCCACCCACTCCCCTCTCTTTTAAGGAGTTTAGTGGGTGGGGAGTGTTTTAAACGTATTCAGATATGAACATTTCTGCCAAAATATTGAAATTATTTGGATGGACTGTGGACTATACTGTTCCTGATTATTCAAAATGTATTATTTGTGTGGCGCCACATACATCTAATTGGGATTTTATTTTAGGTGAACTGGCAGTTAGATCTGTCGGAAGAAAGGCAGGGTTTCTAATGAAATCATCTTGGTTTTTCTTCCCGTTAGGATATTTCTTTAAATCGATAGGAGGAATACCGGTAAATAGAAGAAAGAAAAGCGGATCATTGGTTGGCTCGATTGTAGAACAATTCAATACGATGAAGAAACTTTCCATAGCTATAACTCCAGAAGGGACAAGGAAAAGAGTAACAAATTGGCACACAGGTTTTCTGTATATTGCTTATGAGGCTAAAGTTCCAATTGTATTAGGTGCAATTGACGCGGAAAACAAGCAAATTATTGTTAGAGAGACGTTCCAACCGACAGGAAATGTTGAGGCCGATCTCCTTGCTATAAAGAGATATTATCGTAATTTTGTCGGTATTAAACCATATAATTTTACAACAGATTAATTTAGATGCCACCTTATAATCAGATAAAAATTGCTGTCTTATCACTTGATATCGTCTGGAATGATATTGAACGGAATATAAAGGCCGTTTTGGACGCTATTGCATGGATGCATCCGGATACTGATATTCTTGTGTTGCCAGAGTTATTCAGCACTGGTTTTATTCAGGATAGAGACTTACTTAAAGAGATAACAGAAAAACAGACTGACCGCGTATTGGTATATCTGAAAAGACTGAGTTCAACGCATCACATTGCCATAGCCGGAAGTATGCTCGCAAAGGATAATGATAATTTATATAATCGCGGATTTTTTGTGGAGCCGACTGGTGAAATTACCTGTTATGATAAACGCCATCTGTTTTGTTTAAGTCCTGAATCAAATATATTTTCTGCAGGAAAATTGACTCCTCCTGTTATTCGGTATAGAGGATGGAATATTAGTATGGTTATATGTTATGATTTAAGATTCCCCGTATGGTGCCGTAACAAAAAAAATAATGCCGACATCTTAATAGTGCCAGCAAATTGGCCAATGAGCAGAAGCTATGCATGGGAACATCTATTGATAGCACGTGCTATTGAGAATCAGTGTATTGTGGTTGGTGCTAATCGTTCTGGCGAGGATGACTATGGAAAATACAGCGGATTAAGTTATATATTTGATGCAACCGGCCATGTTATAGCGTCCTCATCTGCCCAAAGAGATCGTCATAATGTCGATATAGATATTATCTACACGACGTATACCAAAGAAGAACTTGATAAAACACGGAAAAAGTTACCTTTTGGGAATGATGCGGACGATTTCACAATATACCTATAGAATGCAATGTATTGAGTATTTGAGGTAAAACGGCTATTTCTCCATCATTGTAAATTGAGTAGATCGGAATAGACGTGCAGTTGTTTAAGCAATTAATCTCGTCAGACTGAGATTGAATTCTTGATAAAACTTTATTACGATCAGATCCATCACGCTTGATTGTCCTATTGATTCTAACCTCCAGAGGCGCTTCTACAGCCCATATAATATCCGATATTTTGTCAATTCCGGATGAAAACGGTATAGCGGTTTCTATGAACAAAGGTAAATTGCTCTGATGTGAACTCCCCCAACATATTATATCTTCACGAACTGTACCGTGGGTTATCTCATTGAGTTTTTTAAGATATTCCTTAGAGTTAAAGACTATTTCAGATAGTACTCCCCTCTTAATTTTCCCCCATTGCCCGTTACTCTTGATTTCTACAGCCTCATGCGAGATTTCATTGTATATGCGTGACTTTATGACAATACTATTATTCATCAGATGTTTTGCTTTTGAATCACAATCATATACCTGTAGTCCTAATGCTTGTATAATTTTTGATACTACGGATTTTCCGCTCCCTATTCCTCCGGTAATACATATATATTTACAATCCATTTCAACCTATGTTACTCAACATGTTCGATTACATATTCTACCTGTTCGGGAGAAAGCGATGGGTTCTTATAGTAGGTTGGTAATCTTGATAAAGAAATATATAAAGCTTTATCGTCCCGATTGATATCATTATAGTCTACGGTAGCTCTTATAGCCACATTCTGAGCATTATACATACTTTTCGGGATAAGATAGGCAACCTCTGTAATAGATGGGAATGTAATGATTTTCTGATCAAAAGGAACGTTAACTACTTCAATAGGAACTGATTGCTTTTTAGCAACCAATGGTTCTACCGGAAAGGTTATGTTAACAACAGATGGTATCACACGGATTCCTGGAGCGACATCAAGCTGTGCCTCTACAGAAACCGTATCTGTAAGTTCTGCCAATATTATTGGTCGTGTAGATATAGAATGTGTTTTATATCTGTCTGGTGAGTTTGAGTAGACAACAACAGAATCTACAGATACTAAGGGGTGGCCGGCATATGCATACTGAGGTTGCGTATGAATATCACAATTTACTGTGACGGCCATTTTTACACCAGGATTTGTTGTATATGTCAAGCGAAGAGAGTCCGGACGTATTGTGACTATCGAGGCAGCAGTACCAAATATACTTCTTACTGCCGAATTCAGAGGTGAATTTCGATATATCAATATACTATCTGATTGTTTTATAAAATCATCATATTTTAATTTAAGGGTCGGATGATTACCCCATTCAAAACGCATAAGGGATGAACCTTTATCTTTTATTGTAACTGACAGAGAGGGGTCATATCCTGATAATAGAGTCATATTATCAGGAAAATCATCAAGTTGCACAGGTATTCGATAATCTTTCTGTATATCATCGTTCAATGCTAATAATAGCCAGAAAACAGTTGATATGGCCAGAAAGATAATAAAAGTAAGGAAGTTGCGCCCCTGATTGGTGCGCAACCCATTCTTTGTATCCCGATATATCGTTTCTAAATCAATCAAGGATTATAATCTATTTGTCTATCTGATTATTGAACCTTTTTTGACTCAACATCGGTCTGTGCGTCAGCGGCATTGGGGTATATAGAACCCTTATCTACACGCAGACATACACCATCTGCAACTGTAATAAGGAATGAGTCCTGACGAACTTCCTTTATTTTTCCATATATACCACCTGCGGTTATTACATTGTCGCCCTTTGCTAATCCTTCTCTGAATTTCTTAATCTCTTTCTGTTTTTTCTGCTGAGGACGGATCATCATGAAATAAAATATTGCTATGAGGATCACAATCATAAAGATGCCAGAGAGTCCGCCGCCTGCCGCGGGAGCTACGTCCTGAAGAGTAATAAAATTTTGTAACATAGGTATGGTATTTTGATTATCTGATTATTTGACAATTTTCCCTTCTTCACGGAGATAGTTCGCCACGGAATAGAGGACACCGTTGATAAACTGTCCACTGCGTGGGGTACTGTAGTAATTTGCGATCTCGATATATTCATTCATTGTTACAGCCATTGGAATATTGGGGAACTTAACCAATTCGGTAATTGCTGTAGTGAGAATAATTATATCCATAAATGCGATTCGTTCAGGATCCCATGAATTGCCATTGATGAATTTATCAATATAGCTTCGATATAGATCCTTATTTTTAATCGCATCCAGAAAGAGATCCGGGCCGAAATGAGCATCTTCATCATCTTTATACATAGGAAGAAGGGCGACATTTTTTCCTTCTGACTGGGCGAAATGTTTGATACTTTTTAATACAAAAGTACCCATGATAGCCAGATCGTCATTCCAATATACAGAACGAGTCTCGAGCGCTTCTGCCAATGCATCTGACGGGAGAATTACATTTTTCATTAAATTGCGCCATAGCTCGCAATCAGTGACATAATCGGCTTCTTCTGCACTCATGTAATTTTTGTATATGTCTGATTGCTTTATTCTATCCGAAAGATCCTTTAGCAAGAAATAGTCGCCTTCCCATGAGAATGGATGTTCTTTCAGATATTCTTCCATGTCTGGATTCATGCGAAGTGCTTCCACGAAGCGATTATCAACGAATCGCATATTTGGATTGAGCTCGTGATCAGTCGGGCAATATTTAGTTTTCGCATTCTCTATGCGTTCCTTTTCCATGTCAGTGATGTATACCGGAATAAGGAGAAGGGCATGATAGAGTTCATATGCTTTCTCAAGAGAATCATTAAGCGATTTCTTTGCTTGGGAGAAAGTAGTCCGAACATCGTTATAATCATTGAGAGTGGCAACTAACATCTCTACCCCTTTCTGGAATCCTGTCAAGGAAAAGAGTTCATCGGTTCTGGCTGCATCCTGAACCATAGTATTAGATGCTATGATTGTATTTAAAATTACAGTCCAGAATTTAACGTCTTCCTCTAAATCATGTCGTTTTTTCTTAGAGTAGTCTGTATAGGCAGCCGAGCGGATAATCAAGCTATATAGTCTTAACAAAGTGCTGTCAAAGCGTTCTATGCCGGTATCACCGCGTGCTATAATTTGTCTCACATCCGAATCAGATATCAATACGGAAGCAAGTTTGTTTGACGAAAGCATGTTTGCTTCGCCTAAACTTTCAAGAGGATTCTTTCGTGACTTATTATTGTCAACTCTGTATCCTGAAAGTTCTAAAATCAGTAACAGTAGATTCAGATAAACCCGATACGCATATTTCGCATCACGACTTGTGCCCTCGGGAGTGGGTGCAAGATGGAATTCACTACGGGTAAGCAAATATGAGTAAAGCATCTGCACTACCTTAATTCGTATTAAAATTCTGTTTATCATTTTCTAAATGTTCTATAGACTTTTTTCCAATGCAAAGTTAGCAATTTGTCCTCAACTGACAATAACTTTATTAAGGAAAATACGCCTTGAACTACAGCACATGTTTTTCACCTCTCCCCTTTCAAGAGCTCAGTGTTCATTTGATTCAGAATCTTTTTCAGCAAGAGGATTCCATCCTTGCGCACGAAGTTCGATTTCAGTCCCATCGCGCGTTATCATCGCACATCCAAGTTCAGGTTTTGTAATATGGCCTATAACCTTAATCCCGGGAAGTCTCTTGATTTCCTCATGCATATGCAAGGGAACTGTAAAAAGTAATTCATAGTCTTCACCGCCATTCATTGCCGCCGTTACCAAATTCATATTTAGTTCTTCCGCCATAACTGCTGTCTGATAGTCAATTGGAATTCGGTCTTCATATATACGGCAACCGACATCGGAGGCTTTACAAATATGAATAAGTTCCGATGATAAACCATCAGAGACGTCCATCATTGATGTAGGTACAATGTGTGCCTTTTCAAGTTCCTCAATTATATCACGCCGAGCCTCAGGTTTTAATTGACGTTCAATAAGATATTCTTTACCTTGAAATTGAGGCACAAAATCAATTTGACCTACAGACGCCACTTTCTCGCGTTCAAGCAACTGAAGTCCCATAAAAGCGGAACCAAGATCACCGGATACACATATAAGATCCGTATCTTTAGCACCCGACCGATATACGATTCTATCTTTAGGTGCATCACCAATGCATGTTATTGAGATCACAAGACCGGCACGTGAAGATGTTGTATCTCCACCGACAAGGTCCACACCATATATTTCACAAGCCAGCTTTATACCACTGTAAAGTTCCTCGATATGTTCAACTGTAAAACGTTTGCTTATAGCCAAAGATACTGTGATCTGGCGGGGATGCCCGTTCATAGCATATACATCCGAGAAATTCACGACCGCGGCTTTATATCCCAAATGTTTCAGAGGTACATAAGTCAGATCAAAATGAATTCCTTCCACTAGCAAATCGGTCGACACAAGTACTTCTGTCGTTTTATAATCCATCACAGCGCAATCATCCCCAACACCTTTGACAGAGGAGGTGTTTACCAGTTTTATATCATCCGTCAGATGTTTTATAAGTCCGAATTCGCCTAAAGTGGAAATTTCAGTCTGTTTTGTATCCATATCTGTGAGTTGCTTATATTAAATTTAACAAGCGGCTGTGTCAAAATAATGATACAGCCACTTATATATCATGTTATAGGGGCTCTGAAGGTAGAGAATTTAGGTCAGTATGAGCTATCTCATGATTGTACCCCGATTCCCTATATCGATACCGACAATTCGGATAAAATCATTAAGACGTGCCCTTGTCTTGTTACAACTGCCCGACCAATGTCTTTACGAGCTCTTTTGTTTTCGGTTCAGCTTTAATGGCTGCCTGCTGTACTTCCTCATGGGATGGAACATCTGTGATATCTTTGCCACCGAGGTCTGTAATGACAGACAGGCCGAAAACCTCCATTCCTCCATGGCGTGCGACTATCACCTCAGGTACGGTAGACATACCTACCGCATCCCCACCTATAATTCGGAAATATTCATATTCAGCAGGCGTTTCGAATGTAGGGCCGGGAGTTCCTACATATACGCCATGCATAAGACGTATCCCCTTCTCTAATCCTATTTTATCGGCCAAAGCGATCAAACGATGACTGTATGCCTCTGTCATTGGCGGGAAACGTTCTCCAAGTTCTTTATAGTTTTTCCCGCGAAGCGGATTTTCCGGGAAAAGATTGATATGATCTGTTATAACCATCACATCACCTACCTGAAATTCCTTATTCATGCCACCTGCTGCATTTGACACAATCAATGTCTCCACTCCAAGAGCGCGCATAACTCTGATAGGAAAGGTGACTGTTTTCATATCATATCCCTCATAGTAATGGAAACGCCCTTGCATCGCCATCACGCGTTTACCGGAAAGATCACCAAAAATAAAATTTCCACTATGACCTTCAACCGTCGATTCCGGGAAATTAGGAATTTCAGAATATGGTATGACAGTTCTGTTTTCTATCATTTCAGCCAACGGACCTAAACCGGTTCCCAGTACAATGGCTATCTTTGGCATTTCCTCAACTTTCGTGCGAAGAAAATCTGCTGTGCAATTAATTTTATCTAACATATTGAGAATAAGTTATTACTTCAATTCTAACATTATTAGGTAGTAAAAAGTTTTTGTTATCGCTATATGCTATTTGATGGCATTCAACAATGCTTTCTGTATCTCGATATCAAACGTTGTTGAATTCATCGGATCAAAGATTACTTCTATAGGAAGATAATATATATATTCCTTGATTTCAGCCGGGAAATACGGATTGTTGCATAGCCGGACTGCATCTTTTTCTGTTGTCACGATATATTTATTTTCTCCCCCCATGTCATTGAATCTCTTTAATATCCCATCGAGATCTTTCCGTGAGAAATTATGATGGTCAGAGAATGTTTTAACTTTGACCTTTGCCTTATGCCCTTTCAAATATCTGATCAGGGGTTTGGGATTTGCTATACCACTTAGGACTAAAATCGCGTCATTTTCAGTTAGCCAAGACAGATTCAGTGTCTTTGAACACTCATCTGGGAAAAGAGGTGTCAGATTACCATAATTATAGCGAGAAAAGAATAATCTCTGATATGGAAAAAGTTTAAGATTATTCTTAAAAATTCGATATTCCAAAGGATTAAGTTGTTCCGGACATTTACTCACAACAACCATATCCGCTCTATATATCGCACTTTGAGGCTCGCGAAGTCGCCCGAGCGGAAGCAATTTATCATAAAAAATCGGATTATTGAATTCAGTCAGAACTATCGCTACTGTAGGTTTCACGTACCTGTGCTGAAAAGCATCATCAAGTACGATCAGATCAATTCTCGGATCAATACGCAATATTTCCTCTATACCATGACATCGGTCTTCACATACAGCCACCGTAACATCTTTCCCGTACTTCTGATATATCTGATATGGCTCATCTCCGATATCGGCAGGCGTAGAGCGTCGTGTAGCGAGTACAAATCCTTTTGTAGAGCGTTTATAACCTCGGCTGAGCATCCCGATCCTATATTTGTATTTCAGAAGGTTTATAATATATTCGGTATGTGGTGTCTTACCAGTACCTCCTACACCAATATTTCCAACAACAATTATAGGAACCTTGAATTCTCGCTGTTTTAATATGTGCCATTTGAACATAAGATTTCTTACTGCGACCACGAA
>JAAVFL010000018.1 GCA_014800795.1 Bacteroidales bacterium
CGCGTGCGCAACGGCCGCAACCCCTTTCTTCCCGACAAGAACCATATCCACCATAAGCTGCTTGCGGCCGGTATGCCTCAGCGCATGGCCATGATAAGCATCATCTCCCTGTCGCTGGCTCTTACCCTCGGCAACGTGTGTCTGTCGTCGGTGCTGAACATCAATGTGCTTGTGGTTTGCGATATCCTTGTGTGGACCGTGGCCAACATCCTGCTTTCCCGCTATATCAGCCGTCGCAGCGGTGGGGCCGGGGATGAGGCCTGACAGAGCGGGCATCTAAATGGAGGGATAAAAAAGACTAATCCGAACAGTGAGGGAGAGAAGGATAACAGTTTCAGTATCTTTCAGGAAAACCCGGGCCAGGGATAAGAGCAAGGCCGGGATGGTATATTTCAGGCTTTCCGGTCCGAAATCCGACGGCTCAAGAAGCGTGCGGTCGTTCAATACCGATATCTCGGGGGCGGACTCGTCGGTGATAGAGAGGGATCGGGATAGAATATTGACATATATCCGGCTGGTATGTCACGTTGTGGAGCGGCTTGGCAGCGACGGAACATCTCCGGCGGTAGATGCTGTAGTCAATGCGGCGCGTGCGCTGTTCAAAGATGAGGAAAGATGCCGGAAAGCGGTCCGCACAATCGATCGCGATGCTCCGCTGAGAGGCGATCTCGTTGCCGTAGGGAGCCCGTTTCATAATTGTTTCACATATATATATCCTGATCCGGCTATAGAGATGACTGAAGAGTCCGATCTGCTCACATTTATTGCCTTCAAGTCGCGTTCAAGCCGGTCGGCGAACAAGATAAGCACTTCGCGTAGCTATTCGTATCTTAAAAAGGAACTTACACAGTTTTCGGGGTCACCTCAGATACCTTGGAATGTAGTAGGACAGACTTTCGTCAAGGAGTTCGCCGTGTGGCTGATGCACCGTGGCTATAAGGATACTACCCAGGGGTATTACCTGAGCATGCTGCGCACAATACTGTTCCAAAGCCGTGAGGAGGGATTCTGCGATGCTACTTCCGAATGGTTCCGATCGGTCAATATATCTGTGGTGCCGAAAGAGCAGAAAACACCGGAAAAACGGATCGAAATCGATGTTCTGAAAAAGATTGCCGATCTTGATCTCGGTGACAACGAAGATCTTGCGATGGTGCGCGATATGTTCATGTTCGCGTTTTACAGCCGCGGCATGGAGCTTGTCGACGTGGCCCATCTGACGGCGGAGAATATCCGCGACGGTATTCTTGTCTACCGCAAGCGGCTGACCGGAAAGGAGATCCGTGTGCCTATCGAAAAGGAGGCGCTCAACATCCTGAACCGCTATGAACTCAACGGCCGCTACATCTTTCCGCTGCTTGAGACCGGCCGTTCCGGTCTCTTCGCCACGCGGCGCAATTGGGTGAATACCCAGATCAAGACCATAGGAAACATGGTTGGCTATCCAGGGCTGACATTTGTGCGCAATATCGATGCCTGGGCGGCGCTCGTATCCGAAATGCATATCACCGAGTCAATCTTCAACCGCAGCTACCTTTAGGCGGCATCCCGATATGAAAAAGCGGCAGCGGCATCTGTTTTTGCAGGTGCCGCTGCCGTTTGTTCTATCCGCTGCCGCTTTTTACCTTACGATTTTACCTTACGAAAATCAGGATCTGTAGATATGAGGTGATCAGCGGATGGCGGTCTTGCGGCCGTCGACGATGTAGATGCCGGCGGGGAGGGTGACGGCATCCGAGGAGTCGGCCGAGATGAGCTGGCCGTGGAGGTTGTAGATGCCGGTGTGGGCAGAGAGTTCGCCGTCGGCTACTGGTAGCGTCTCAATGGAGGAGGGGGTGAGGCGGTGGATGCGGAAGAAGTCGACTTTGAACCATCCGGCGTTGTCGGTGGCTGTGGTGCCGTTGTTCTTGCGGTTTCCGGTCTTGATGCCGATTGTGAGGTCTTCCCCTTCGGCAACATCGACAGTCACTTCCATGTCGCGGAGTATGATGTCGGCAGTATTGCCTCCGGCATATCCGGCGTAGGTGTTGATCTCGCCTGGTGTCAGTAGGTTGGTGTAGTCGCTCTCTGTTCCGTAGTATTGCACGTTGTTGTTGGCGAACAGCCTGCATGAGGTTTTCTTCGATACCTCAACCCAGAGTTTGCAAGCCACGCGGTATGTGCCGGGTTCGATTTCGGATGCGGGGATTGTCTGGTAGAGGGTGAAGCTGTCGGGCATCGGGACAGAGTTGATCCAGCATACGTTGTTGCCGTGGAAGTTGCGTGCGTCTTGGTTCACACCGAATGAATCAAGGCCGTTGGAGCCTTTTTTCAGGGTTCCTTCCGACTCCCATCCGCAGGGAATACCGCGACCGATGTTGCCCGGCTGATTTAGCTGACAGTCATGGTTGTATTCGAAGTCGTAGTTTTCGATGAGCTGTTCGGTGAGTGTGAGATCCTCGGAGTCGGGTATGAGTGTGCGGATCATCTCTATGCGGTTGTTCATCTCGAATTTGTCGTCGGTGTCGTACCATGTGTCGAACACTCCGTGCTGCGACGCGAGCAGTGCTGCCTGTGCAGCTTTCATCTCCTCAAGAGCTGTAGTGAGGTCGGTGAAGCGGTCTTCTTTATATTTATAGGCGTGAACGAAGTGGTATGTGGCTTTGCTGAGATGAGCCATGTAGTGGCAGTAAGCGGCCAGATGGTCGTAAAAGAAAGTGCGGCGGCTTTCGGGGATTGATGATGTAAGCTCGTCGCAACGGGCGGCAACGCCTGCAAAGGATTCGGCTTCCGCGGGCAGTCCGGCGAGGAGTGCCTCTACCTGGCTGTCTCCTTCGATACGGAATGTGCGTCCGGGAACGCTTTCATAGCCGATTTCTGTCAGGGGATTTTCCTTGTAGGTGTTCCATGTGTTGTAGATCATCTTTATCACCTGTGAGTGGCGGAGATCCTGGAACACATATTGGCGGTCGAATCCGCCCGGGAAGTCGGGTGTTTTCTGATTCCAGTAGGAATAATAATAATCTTTGTAGAGGGTTGCGGCAGCATCGGCGTTCTCCTCTCCGAAATATTGAGCGCAGAATTGGCGCAGGAAGCTGTCGGTGGTGTATGTTTCGGAATCCCACATCATGGCTGCATTTGCGCTCATCTCCATAAGGAATTCGCGCAGATTGCCGGCGTTGACAACGCTGAAGGTGAGAGGCCCCTTGCTCTGAACGTATCGGTAGTTAGCCTCCATTTTCCATGGTCCTTCAGCGGGAGCGAGGTGGGCGCCGGTAGAATAGAACTGAAGGTTCATGTAGTATCCGAGCTTTACGTTGTCGGTGTTCTCCCAAGCTACGAGGTCGTCGTAGGGGTAATGGTCGCGGCGTCCTGCCACGAAGGTCCACAGCATGTTGGTAGCAGTGGGGGGCTGTATGTATCCTTGCGCGAGGAGTGTGGATATCTCGTCGTAGAATGTCATTCTGACGAACGGATTCTCTTCGCCTGTTGATTCGCATATCATGTCGTATTGCGTCTTGACCATCTTGCTGATGATCTCGCCACGCTCACGGTCAGATGATGGCGCATCGGTGAAAACCGACCAGAAAGGCTGATCGGTTTTCCCGCGGAAAGAAACTTGCCACAGGTTTTCGACACCACTCTGTTTTACGGCATCGATGGAGTATTGCCAGAATTCCTTCAGCGATTTCATGTCATTGACCGAAAGAGCGGGAGGGGTGGTATGGCGGACATCGCGCCAGTATTCATCCCAGTTGGCGAAGCTGTTGTTGAGCGCCACCATGTGGTGGGATGTGAGTACAAGACCATATTTGCCGTATAGCCGGGCTTCGTCGTTGAGGTTGCCGGAGGTGGTGACGGTTGCGGTGTATTCAACAGTATTGAGCTTCAGTCGTAGCATAGTCTCCAGCCACATCTCGTTGTTCGCAGTGCTTTTCTTGCGCCAAGGGACGAAGAGATCCTCGTCGTTGGGGAACCAAGCACGGTAGCGTACCTGGGGCGATTTGCAGAAATAGTCGAAATCGGCAGGAACCTCGATGTTCTCGTGCAGTTCCGGTTCCCACTCGCACCAATACCATAGCGGTGGCACTCCTAGGATTTTCTCGCTGAAGGTATAGATAGCGTAGATTGTTCCTCGCATATCCTTGCCATGCAGTATGATGCGGTTGTTGGCGGCATCGGTGTAGACGCGATGCGATTCGAAATCGCCTAGATCTTTTTCGAGAGTGAGAAGCGAACGGCTACCCTCGGTGGCATCGTTAACGATTACGATAGCTGTAGATGAGGGATCTGCCGATGATGTGACGGAAGGGGTAGATCCGGTCACCTTGCCGAAGTCACGGCACAAAGCCTCGGCAGCAATCAGCACCTGAGAGCATTCACCCTCGGGTATTATAATTGAGAAATCACCGGGTGAGAGTGTGAGCGACGCAGTCTCACCGGTGGCGTTACTCTGTGCGAACGCTCTCTGCGCCGTAGAGGTCACTGCAAGAAGCAGTAGTGTGAGATAGAAATTTAATTTATTCATGTTTGGTTATAGGGATAAAATTATTGGCGATGTGAGGGAAAGTCAGATCACGACTTAGATGCGGGGGCATTGCCCGATCGGGGCTTGCCTCCCTTATTGCGGCGTTCAGGGGTACCTTGACGCGGCTTACGTGGTTGATCGCCGGATGCTTTCGGTTTTCGGAATGATTTACCACCTTTGGCGCGGAAATTCCGGTGTTGATCGGGACGGTATTCAGGGGCCGGTCCGAGCTCTTCCGGTAGCGGATTTTTAGTGATTTCTTTCTTGAGGAACTTTTCGATGCGTGAGAAACTCTGTTGTTCCTTACCTCCTGCTACAAGGGTAGCGGCTATGCCTCCTGCGTTGGCGCGGGCGGTGCGGCCGATACGGTGAACGTAGTCTTCGGCGCATCGAGGCACATCGTAGTTCACCACCATTGAAATGTCTTCGATGTCGATGCCACGCGCCACTATATCAGTTGCAATGAGGGCATCAATGCGCCCGGCCTTGAAGTCGAGCATCACCTCGTCGCGCTGTTGCTGCTCTAGGTCGGCGTGCATCTCTCCGACCTTGAGGTTACGGCGGCGTAGAGAACGGGCAAGGTCTTTCACTTTCAGCTTTGAGGCAGCGAAAACTATAACCCTGTGCTGACATACGTTTCGGAGGAGGTGTTCGAGCAGGGGGGCTTTCTGACCTTCACCGCAGATGTAGGCTGTCTGTTCGATTTTTTCTGCCGGGCGGCTTACCGCGATCTTGATTTCGGCAGGATCTTTAAGGAGCGCTTTCGCCATCATCTTGATCTTAGGGGGCATTGTAGCGGAGAACATCAGGGTCTGGCGCTCCTTGGGGAGAAGTTTTGCAATCTGCATGATGTCGTCGTAGAACCCCATGTCGAGCATTCGATCGGCCTCGTCAAGAATGAAAAACGACACTTTCGAGAGGTCTACAGCCCCGGTGTTGATGTGTGAGAGCAGACGCCCCGGTGTGGCGATCACCACATCGGCTCCACTTTTGAGCCCGCGCTGCTGACGGCCAAATTCCTCGCCGCCGGCTCCACCGTAAACGGCCATGCTGCTGACAGGCATGTAGTAAGCGAATCCCTCCATCTGACGGTCGATCTGCTGGGCGAGCTCGCGGGTGGGAGCCATCACGATACAGTTCACGGCATCGGTAGGGTAGTCGCCGTAGGTAATCATGTCGATTACGGGGAGCAGGTATGCGGCTGTTTTTCCGGTACCGGTCTGTGCGACGGCAATAAGATCGCGCCCCTGAAGGGCAAGCGGAATGGATTTTTCCTGAATGGGGGTGCACTCGTCGAAGTGCATATCGTAAAGGGCATCAAGTAGCTCGTCGCTGAGGTCTAAATCTTCAAAACACATTGGATATTAACGGAGGTTTGTGCGCGAAATTACCAATAAATGAGGATATATGCAAAAATTTCACTACCTTTACACTTCCATCATTCGTGTAGGAACGATCTTTATGTTAAAGAAGTCAGACACTATCTCCGGAAATACAACCAAAATCTATGAAATTAAAAAATATATTCGTACAAATCTGTTTATTTACCATGGCTACTTCAGGTTTATCGGCCGAAGATATAAAACTTCCGGCTCCGGACCATTCATGTTCCACCTCGCTTGACGCCGCTTTGAGACAGCGCCGCAGTGTGCGTGAATTCGATGCGTCGCAAGCAGTCGGTGAACGTATGCTTTCAAATATTTTATGGGCAGCTGCCGGTGTGAACCGTCCCGAAGATGGGCGTCGTACCAATCCTACTGCACTTAACAAGCAGGAGATCGACATCTATGTGTTCGATGCTTCGGGCGTGAGCCGCTATAACTGTTCGGATCACAGCCTTACGAAAGTAGCAGACGGCGATCACCGCTCGCTTGTGGCTGGGACAAAGGCATTCAGTCAGGATTTTGTAATGGATGCCCCGGTATCGCTGGTTCTTGTCGCGGATCTTGATAAGTTTGATGGCGGTGTGTCGGAGCGGACATTGACGATGGGTATGGCCGACGCGGGCATAGTAAGCCAGAATATCAATCTGTTCTGTGCAGCCAACGGTCTTGCCACCGTTCCACGCGCCACGATGGATGCTGACGGTATCCGCACTCTGCTCGGACTGGGGGGAGCGCAGGTTCCGGCACTCAACAATCCTGTAGGTTATGAAAAGAAATAAACGATAAAATCTATATACCGATCATTATGAACAAACATTATCGGCTTGCGATCGGATTGATCGCGGCAATGGCTTGCAGCGGAGTGCATGCCGAAAGGGTGCATGTGGCTACACCTTCATCTTCGCTTCTGCTCGACGCTCCGGAGGGGGGCAATCTTCGCATCATGCATTATGGATCTCCGCTTGGTGCCGGCGATCTGGAGTCTCCTGGCGCCGCAGGCAACGATATAAGGTTGGCGTATCCCGCTTACGGGGATAACCGCCCGGAACTGGATTATGCTATTTCGTGTGTTATGCCGGACGGCAATATGACGCTTTATCTGAATGTTACCGGCGCTCCTGAAAAGCGGACCGATGCCGATGGCAGTGAGGTGACAACCGTTACGCTGCGCGATCCTGAATATCCGGTGGAGGTGAAGGTGAACTACCGTACATGGCCGGGAGAGGATGTAATCGAGACGTGGACGGATATTTCCAATATCGGTAAGAAACCGATAACCCTTACCCGTTACGACTCGGCTTATCTGCCTATCAGGCGCGGGGATGTATGGCTGACAAGTTTCTATGGGTCGTGGAGCAACGAGACCCGTGTGAATAATGAAGAACTGAAACCGGGAATCAAGTCGATAAAGAATGCCGACGGAGTGCGCAATACCCATACGGCCCATCCTGAGGTGCTGTTCTCACTCGATGGTCCGCTTGACGAGCAGACGGGACGTGTGATAGGTGCTGCACTCGAATATACCGGCAACTATGAGCTGAGGGTAAATACCCATACCGATGAATCGGCTTACCATAGCTTCTATGCCGGAATCTGCCCGGATCAGGCCGCTTATACTCTCGCCGGCGGCGAGACACTGACAACTCCGCCGCTTGCATTGGTCTACAGCGACAGCGGTGCCGGGGAGGTGAGCCGCAGATTCCACCGCTGGGGCCGTAACCACAGGCTTGCCCATGGCAACGACTTGCGTCCGATTCTGCTTAACAGCTGGGAAGGGGTATATCTGAATATCAACGAGGAGGCTATGGCGGGAATGATGAACGACATAGCGTCGATGGGTGGCGAGCTGTTCGTGATGGACGACGGATGGTTCGGCGACCGATATCCCCGAGTTACCGATGACCGTGGTCTCGGTGACTGGACAGTAGATACCAATAAACTTCCTCATGGCATCGACGGACTGATTGATGAGGCACGTAAAAACGACATCAAGTTCGGCATATGGATCGAGCCTGAGATGGTGAACACCCGCAGCCGTCTGTTCGACGAGCATCCCGAATATGTTATTCAGGCAAAGAACCGCCGTCAGGAGACCGGCCGAGGGGGCACACAGATGGTGCTTGACATGTCGAACCCGAAGGTTCAGGATATAGTGTTCACAGTTGTAGATACGCTCCTTACCAAATATCCTGAGATCGCTTATATAAAGTGGGACGCTAACGCTCCGGTTATGCAGCATGGGTCGCAGTATCTTCCGGCCGACAAGCAGGGACATCTCAATATCGAGTATCACAAGGGATTTGCAAAGGTTATGGACCGTATACGCGCCAAATACCCCGATGTATTAATTCAGGCATGCGCCAGCGGTGGCGGCAGGGTTAACTGGGGAATACTGCCTTGGTTCGATGAGTTCTGGACATCGGACGATACGGACGCTCAGCAGCGAGTGTTCATGCAGTGGGGAACCTCCTATTTCTTCCCGGCTGTTGCCATGGCATCGCATATCAGCGTAGTACCCAATCATGGGACCCACAGGGTGACACCTCTGAAATTCCGCGCTGACGTGGCTATGACCGGTCGTCTGGGTATGGAACTTCAACCAAAGGATATGAACGACGAGGAGAAGGATTTCTGCCGCAAGGCTATCGAGACTTATAAGCAGATCCGGCCTGTTGTTCAGCAGGGAGATCTTTACCGCCTGCGTTCGCCTTACGACAACAAGGGTATCTCGTCGCTGATGTATGTCAGCCCCGACAAGAAAGAGGCTGTGTTCTACTGGTTCAAACTCGACGGAGACATGATGACTAGATTCCCGCGTGTAAGAATGGCAGGTCTCGATCCGGACCGCCTGTATAAGGTGACCGAACTTAACGCGATTGACCGCAGTCCGATGGGTGTTGAGGGTAAGACATTCTCGGGGCGCTATCTGATGGATAACGGTCTGGAGATGCCCACACACTATAATGTGGAGTGGAAGAATCAGACCGACCTCTCGTCAAGAGTTCTGCATCTGGAGGCACAGTGAACCTTTTAATCGCTTGAAAAAAACGAGATAATGATCCATAGATGTAAAGATTTATGAAGGAGATAACAATCGGAATACTTGCACTCGCCGGAATGTTTTTTTGCAGTTCTTCAGAGACTTGCGCCGGGGACAGGCCTGATATAGTAAGGGTTCTGGCTGTCGGGAACAGTTTTTCGGAAGATGCTCTGGATTACTATTTTCACGACATATGTAAGGCGGCTGGAAAAGAAGTGATAGTTGGCAATCTCTATATCGGCGGTTGCACAATCGATCGTCATGTGCTTAATGCCCGCACTGATTCTGCCGCCTACCGTTATCGCCGGATCGGTCTCGATGGGAATACGCTGACAACGGCTCCCGTTAGAATGAGTGATGCTCTCGGTAGTGACGATTGGGATTATGTGAGCATGCAGCAGGCCAGCGGTGTGTCCGGTAAGTATGGTTCTTATGCAAATCTGTGTGAACTGGTAGCATATGTGGATAGTCTGACACCTGAAAAGACGAAACTCGTGTGGCACCAGACATGGGCTTATTCTCCGACATCTGACCACGTTGAGTATGGCAACTACGGCTCGAACCAGCATATTATGTATGATTCAATTATGTCGGCATGCAGCCGGGTTGTCGCCGATAACAAAGCGTTATCGCTCGTCGTGCCAGTCGGTACGGCTGTGCAGAATGCGCGCACATCCTCGGGAAATCAGGATCTTACACGTGACGGATATCATCTTGATAAGCTGATCGGCAGATATATAGCTTCATGTACGTGGTTCGAGGCTATCTTCGGTGAGTCGGTGGTGGGAAATACTTTTGTTCCTGAAGGCCTGAGTCCCGAACTGGCTCGTGAGGCTCAGGAAGCTGCCCACGCAGCTTGCATCAATCCGTCGCAAAGCAGCCACCAATCTCAGTAGAATTCAATAACTGTTATCCGCTTCAGTTGATGTTGTCGGGTAGTGTTACCGGCATATGGCGCAGGCGACGAAGTCCGAGTACAAGTAGATAACTTACAGTAGCTGTAAGTGTCACCGGCAGGAGGAGTTCGTAGGTCTGCGCCATTTCCACAGCTATGAAAATGGCCATGAAAGGTGCGCGGATAGCCCCTGCCATCACAGCCGCCATGCCGAAAAAGGCGAAATCAGCGACAGGAAGGGATAGGGATGTGAGGGAATTGACAGATGTGGCGAATAAGAAACCTGCAACACATCCTGCCATGAGGGTTGGCGCGAAATCGCCTGCTACACCTCCGCCACTGTTGGTTGACGCGCAAGCGAAGGCCTTTACCATGATGATGCCGAAGGCGATGAGGATAGGTGTGAGGGTGAATGCCGCATCGGATGCAAACAGGCTATAGGAGGAGAGCGCATCGGTTTTTCCGGCGAGCAGCTCGCCTATAAAACCGTATCCCTCGCCGAAAAGCGGAGGGAATAGAAAAACAAGGCAAGCGAGAACGGAACCGGAGATAAGGTTCTTGATCCAGGGGTTGTGCATGGAGTTGTACCATCGCCTCATAAGGATCATAATTTGGGCGTAGTAGAAGGAATATAGCCCGCAGAAAATACCTAATAACAGTATCCATGGAGCCCAGTGCCAGTCGAACGGGGTTGCGTTGTGGAAGATGAGGTCGGGGGTGCATCCGCTCAATGCGTATGCAGTAAGTCCGGCTGTGACGGATGCGAGTACCACAGCAAGGACAGCACCTACCGATAGTGTTACTGCGAGCACTTCGAGGGAGAAAAGCGCTCCGCCGATGGGCGCTTTGAATATTCCGGCAATTCCGGCGGCAGCTCCACAGGCGAGGAGCACTTTCATCAGGGTCGGGCGGGCGTTGAATAAGCGTCCGATATTACTGCCGATTGCCGCTCCGGTATATGCGATAGGTCCTTCCGACCCGGCAGATCCACCGAATCCGAGTGTAAGTGTGGAGGCTACGATGGGGGCATAGGTGAGGTCGCCGGGGAGGGAATATTTTCTTGCGGAGATGGATTGCTGGAGGCGGTCGGTGCCGTGATAGATCGTTTTGTGGAGGATGTAGCGCTGGTATATGCCGGTGAGCATGATTCCGATAACGGGTGCGAGAAGCAGAATCCAGTTGGCTCCGGATGCATTCATCCCTAAGGTGAGGGGGAGGGATATCCATTTGACCGTGTGTTTCAGCAGGAAGGCAGCCGCGCCGGTGATGAGTCCGGTAATGAAAGCCAGGATCATCATCAGTACAAACGGACTGCATTTCTGTTTTATGTCTGCTGTTATGTTGCTTACGGATATCATAGAATAGTCGGTGTGGCCACTTGTATAATAAACCGCTGTTTAAGGCACAATGTTTTCCGTATTTTGAGTATTTTTTACCGCCTTGAGTTGCATTGATGTAATAAAATGTATTATTTTAGAGTTAATAATAGAGGATTTCAGCGATGAATATGTTTTCGCTGAGTTGAATAGATGTAAATCAGTTATGAGAAAAATTCTGACAGGTATAACCATTGCAACAGCGCTTATGACACAAGCCCAGAATGTATTTGAAAGCAGTTTCGCAACCGTTCACGGTACGGCTCCTTTCAGCAAGATTGAAAATTCGCAGTATGAACCCGCTATCGACAGGGGAATTTCCCTCGCTCTGAAGGGAATTGACGAAATAACTTCCAATAGCGATGAGCCTACGTTCGAGAATACAATCGTGGCTCTGGAGCGTAACGGAGAGGATCTGAACCGGGTACTCAACGTGTTTTATCCCCTTCTGTCGGCAGATGCCGACGATGAGATGATGGAGATTTCGACCCGTATAAGTCCCAAACTCAGCGACTACTCGACCTCGATTACTCTCAACAACGAGCTATGGAAGCGCGTAAAGAGCGTTTACGACAAGCGCGGGCAGCTGAATCTTTCGCCAGAGGATGCGATGCTGCTTCAGAAAACATATGATTCTTTCGCTCTTTCCGGAGCAAATCTCGAGGGTGAAGACCGCGAGACCTATCGCCGTCTCAGCTCTGAACTGTCGCAACTTACGAACAAGTTCGGCCAAAACGTGATGAAGGAGATGGCAACCTACGAGATATGGCTTACGGCCGACGACCTGGCCGGGCTTCCCAAAGGGATTGTAGACGAGGCAGCTCAGATGGCTGAGGCGAAGGGGAGAAAGGGAGAGTTTCTCTTTACTCTGGCACAGCCTACATATATGGCGTTTCTGAAATATTCGGAGCGCCCTGATCTGCGTGAGAAATTCTATCGCCTCTATACGGGACGAAATACGAAAGGGGAGTTCAGCAATGTGGAGAATATGAAGCGGATAGCCGAACTGCGTCTGCAGATAGCACGTCTGCTCGGCAGCGAGAGCTATGCAGCTCATTCGTTGCAGCGTACCATGGCTGAAAAGCCGGAGAATGTGTATAAGCTGCTCGATCAGCTGCGTGCGGCATACCGCCCCGCACTTGAGAAGGAGATGGCGGAACTCACGGCCTTCGCCTCTGAAATCGAAGGTAAGTCTGTGACAATAAATCCATGGGATTACAGCTATTATTCGAATAAGTTGAAAAATGCCCGTTACAGCTACGATGAGGAGCAGTTGCGTCCGTATTTCGAGCTTGACAATGTTATCGACGGTGTGTTCGGACTTGCTACAAAGCTATACGGGCTTCAGTTTACCCGCAACGAGGATATAGAGGTTTATCATCCCGACGTGAAGGCTTTCGATGTAACTGACAGCGATGGGCAGTTCATAGGTGTGCTTTACACAGACTTCTTTCCCCGCGACAGCAAGCGTCCCGGCGCGTGGATGACCGAATTTAAAGATCAGTCTGTGGATGCCGACGGTAAAGATGAGCGTCCGCATGTGTCAATAGTGATGAACTTCACGAAGCCGACTGCCGAGAATCCCTCGCTGCTTACACCTTATGAGGTGGAGACTTTCCTGCATGAGTTCGGTCATGCTCTCCATGGTCTGCTATCCCGCTGTAATTACGCATCGCTATCAGGAACTTCGGTTTACCGCGATTTTGTGGAGTTGCCGTCGCAGTTCAATGAGAATTACATGACCGAGAAAGAGTTTCTTGATTCTTTTGCTAAGCATTATCAAACAGGCGAGAAACTGCCGCAGGAGCTGATCGACAAGATCGTAAGATCGGCACAGTTCGGCGCAGGTTATAACTGTATGCGTCAGCTCGGGTTCGGTTATCTTGACATGGCATGGCATACCAATACCGAACCGGTAGATGATCCGATCGCTTTCGAGCGGAAGGCTATGGAGAGTGTGCAGATATTCCCGCCTGTAGATGGTAGCGTAACGGGTACAACCTTCAGCCATATATTCTCGGGAGGCTATGCTGCGGGATATTACTCCTACAAATGGGCAGAGGTTCTCGATGCCGATGCATTCGCAGAGTTCAAGAATAAGGGCATCTTCGACCGTGAGACTGCCGACCGCTTCCGTAGCTGCATACTTGAACGTGGCGGCACACGCAATCCTGCCGATCTCTACCGCGATTTCCGCGGTCAGGACGCCACTATCGACGCTTTGCTGATACGCGACGGTATCAAGGCTCCTTCGGCGGCGACGGTTCCTGTGAAGAAAGACTGATACAAAAAAACGAGTGGCTGTGTCAAATCTACGACACAGCCACTCGTTTTTTTGTATCCCCGTGGGGAGTCGAACCCCAATCGTTGGAACCGGAATCCAATATTCTATCCATTGAACTACGGAGACGGATATATGACGCATGCTCCTGCGGGGTAGCAATGCGGTGGCAAAGTTACAAAAAAAATATGAATAAAAGAAGAAGTTGCGAAGTAAAGAGCATCGCGGGGGAGAAATTGCATGAGAGCGCAGGTTCAACTGGCAAGTGCAAAATTAGCGATTTGTCTGAAGAACTCATCTTTCGGGTTAGAAAAATTGAGTTTCTTCCGAGGTCTGAGATTCAGTTTCTTCGCTACGTTTTTGATA
>JAAVFL010000019.1 GCA_014800795.1 Bacteroidales bacterium
CATGCCTAATTATAGCCATATTATTTCATTAAAATTTTGGGTGGTTAGGACATTTGTCACAATCAATGAGGATTTAATTGTCTATCTTTGCGGCAAAAATAATTTGTTAGACGATGAAATCGGTTAATTTACTTTTAGTTATACTCATTGGCGTATTATTCCCGGCAAGTTTGACAGCGAAAGGGCAACTTGTGGAAGGGAATGTTTATCTTTCGTCAGGAAAGATTGTGGAGGCTCACGACTCAATTCGTATTTCTCTTCCCGTCAAGAAAAAGAAGCTGAGGATTTTTAGAAATGCCTATACTGCTCGTCAAAAAATGATGGAGGAGATTGTTCCAACTACAGTTGATTCACTGGTTGTTTGGTCTTCTACATCGGTCGAGCGTCCCCATACACTTTGCTATGTCGGTAAATACGGTTGGGCGTGGCAATTAGACAACGGACCCCATATCCGTGTTTACTGCTTCTCGCCAAAAGGTTATTATGTTGCCGGGAACGGAGGTATGTGGTACAGAGTGAAGAGTGTCGTAATAATAGATAAGGACGGAGAACTCTTTGTCTTTAAAAAGCCGGACAAGCGTGCTAACGACAAATTCATTAAACAAGTAACCTCACTGGTAGCAGACGACCCGATCCTTGTAGCAAAGTTAAACGAGGCGTATGGAAGTCGTGAAAAGATATTGAGAATGTTATCACTTTATTCACCTATATTATAAATATGAAAATTAAATCAATCATCTTGGCCACATTGCTTGCTGCGATTGCATTGCCCTGTGCAGCAAAGAAAGAGAAGAAGGTCGAGAACGATAAAGAAGATGTTCACGTTGAGGTAATTCTTTTCTCGGGAGATACAATCAACGGCTATCTCAGAAGCGACCTCAAAACCGGATTAAAGAATATGTTTTCTAAATCGGGTACGATTAATCAATATATCAATGTGGGAGAGCAACCGCGCGGAGGTGAGACTCAACGTTTAAGTGCATCCCAAGTAAAAGAATATCGCTTTCTTGAACCTACTGAGGGTTATCCCGAAGGCGCGAGAACTATCTCGGAACGTATTAATTCCCCGAATCCATTCAAGCCTCACGCCTCGGTTCGTGGTTTCGCTTATGTCAAAGATACCCGAGACTCTGGTTCGATTTTATGGTGGCGCGTATGGAAGTCATACGGTGGACAAAATACTCAATTTCGTCTTGTTACGGCTATCGGTGTTAAGCTGGAAGGTGCAAAAGCTGCATATCCGCTCATAGTGGATGGTAGCACGGAAATGTGGGGTATAATGAACTATCTGAAAAAGAAATATCCTGAGCTGTATCAGTATGTTAATGATTATTACTATAAAGGTGAAGACGGCAAAGCGCATCGTAAAGAATTACTTGATAACCCGTCAACTTTCTTGGTACTTTATGAGGATTTCCTAAAGACTCACGAGCCTTTATCTGACCCGGATGAGAAACCTGAGCCAAAAAGAAAAAAATAGTAACAACTATAAGAAATATGAATACTATGGCACGCAATGACGGCACACGCTCCCGACGAACCATATTCCATGTGGCGCCGGGATGCAGTGTGCCTACCTTGGGAAACTGAACCGGCAATCTTACTCCGTGTAGTCACACCGAGTAAGTATATGCCGATTAGAAATTTAACAACTGTTACACCTATAACGGCAACAACGCCATAAGCCTTTGAGGTTACGCCTACGTCTTCTCTTCAAAGTCTTTTCGCGTCATTGCCTATAATTGAAATTGTGAGTCGTAATGAATAATATCTTTGTTATTCGGAAACATAATGTTTGAGCATCATGATTTCATTGTTTAAGTGTTGAAGATATATTAAGCCAATTAAGATATGCTTCCCTGCCTAAATATTTTTGGACATCTCCATAAAAGAAGAATCTATCTGATTTTGGTTGCCACGACAATTCATTTTGATAAATATCTGATGGATCAATATTCCCAATAACGGGCAATTCGGCAACATTCCGTGTCGTAAATATATGTATTAATAATTCTTCCTTGAAAAATTCAGGAGTATTATTTAATTGATAACATCTTTGGAATCGCAGGGGAATAAGTTGAGACAAGTCTATATCTTGCATGGTCACTTCAAAGTCATATATGAGCGGAGTAATTGCAATATGACACATTGGATATGACCATTTATTGGGAGATAGTTCTAATTTTAATCCATCATCAAGAACGACTGCTATGCCATAAAAACCTGCCTGGGGATTTGTTCTGATAACATCTCCTCTCTTGAATAAACTATATTTCTTTCTTGCCATGATAATACCAGATGACTGTTTTTAATGATTGATTTTTATGAACCGAATAATCGAGGTATAAATCAGCAAACCGATTGAATAGATGGTGTTCAGCAGCAGTATGAAAAACCACCATGTCAATCCGGCTCCATAGCGGCTATTGAAGACAAGATTGTAGCTCAATACGGCATTATAGACAAACATCACAATCAGATTACCTAACGCTGCTCTCGGTCTGACTCTGTGACATAGCCATGCCGATAATAGTGACAGCGCATAAGTCGCACCGAGCAATGCTGTATCCTCGCTCCACCCTTCTGCCAAGCAACTCACAATTGCCAAGATGAGAAGCACAAGCCACACAATCCTAAATCGTTTATCAGTCAGTTTCATCGCTTGTGTCATTAATTGGTGTGAAAATCGGTAGCCCAACATTCATAATCGCAATAACGATTTCTTGCTCATTATCGTAATTCCTTGAATATCGTATTTCATAGCCTTCGCGTTGTCTTTTATTAAGATAATCATGCAACTCTTTTCGATTAGTTGTCATGTAATCAGAGACATTTGTGAATACCATAGGAAAATCATCATAATCCCTGTTGGGTGTATGAACATATAACGAAACCTGACAACCTAAGTCCCGTTGGAAACAAACATACCCCCAGACTTGAAAAGGCATAGTAATATTAATGGCATTTGATTTGAAAAGACTTAACTGTCTAAACAAAGTATCAAGGTGAAGTTTGATTTCATTCCACCGATCAAGAACATAACCATCAAAGTGTATGTGTGCAAAATCATACTCTGCAACTCCACTTTTTAGATCTATGATAAAATTCTCGGCGAAGTTCCTGTTGAATAGATTACGGTAGTATCTCTTTAAGCCTCGACTTTTCATTCTATGATATAATCTTCAGAGGTTAATATATCTACGATGTGTTCGGTTGTCTTTATTGCATAGTGAGTCACGTTAAGAGAAGTACCATACAATACTTTCATCCCCGTTGCCATGATTTCTTTCAAATACGAGGAATTTTCAACAATATATAGAGGTTGTAAAGTCAAGCCATCTATAACCTCTGCAATTCTGAAATGTTCCAAAGTCACGCGATACGCGAATACTTCTTTGAACTCAACCCTGACGATCCCTTTGTTGTCAAACCGTTCCAGTTCGACAATAAGGTCTGTTGCATTATAGTCTATTGAGTTGATTGAACACTCGCAATCAATCAAATTTATAGGATGTTATATTTCACTGTTCATTTCCATCTTTAATTAATGATAAATAATCCTTTTGTATCAGGTATAGCGCCAATCTCCCCTGTCTATATAACTTAGCCGCATAGCCTAAGGGCACTTATTGCTCGCTGCAACGAATGGCCGCTACATAGACCGGGATATTTATGATTGGGAACATGACTAAAACCGAATATAACACATTTACACGATACTGTGTCAGCTCATACTGGTTATATCTGAATCTGATGTAATAGAGGTTCAGCAGATATACGTTCACATAGCCTAAAGTCAGGAAATACAATAGTCTCAGTTTTTTGCTCCAGACTAATGATATTAGACGTTTATATATCTTTGGTGAATACATTGTCAGCCATAAAGTAAAATTGGAGAAAAGCACAAATATCATTCCAAATATGCCAAATATTTTCAATAATGTAAACGATTTAACTCCTCCATCAAATAGGCATACTATGGCAGTCGCCAACATACACCATAAATCAATGGCGAGCAACACGGTAAATGCAATAAAGAGCCAAAAGAATAGCTCATTGACCGCGTTTCCACATCTGTTCCAAAATCGTTTATCGGTCAGTTTCATGGTGTTCAAGGAGTTTTCGAGTTGAGTTTATGATGTCTTTCCATGACGCGCCGTCAAGGTCAAAAGACAGGGCGCGGTCATAATCCCAGTCAAGGCCTTTGCCATCGGTGGCTTTCCGGGTGGGTAAAATCTCCAGAGTGCGGCTGTCGTGTTTCAGCAGCACGCCTGTGGAGTGTTGGTAGAGCTGTCGCCATGAGTGTTGCTTCATGGCTTTGATCAGTTCTGCGTTTTTCAGCTCCACATATTTGCCATGCAGACTTGCATGGAATATTTCCATGAGTGTATTCTCAAATTCTCCGTTGCCACAGCCTATAGGGAGGAATTTAATCGGAAGGCTCGCAGTGACATTATATACTGTAACAAATATATATTCCTTGTCGGTGCGATAAATACGACACCTTCCAGTGCCATCCAATTCCGGACAGCTGTCGTTGTATTTTCGATTGATTTTTCGCCATCGGTATAGTGCCAGAACAATCGCAGCGAAGACGAATATTGCGACCGAACCATACGACGGGCCATCATAATATTCAAACATCGTCATATTATTCTCCGGGTTGTCTTTCTGGTATACCACACCTATGCTGTCGCCAACGGCAAAACCATTGGCATGCATACCACCTTTATATGTTACACCGTTCACTGTAAAGTTGTAATGTATTATAGGACCACTGTTGCCTATATAGCCAATATCTGAAATTACAGTCGATGTATATTCCGGATTTGCCGACAAAGCATTGTACTTGCGATTCTGGAAATACAAACCTCCGATAAGAAAAGGCACGAGAATCAGCAACATAGCACCGAATGGCAAGTGCCTCTCCCCCCGCCGTCCAAAGAAAAACCGATATATTTTGCTGTCAGATTTCATTATTTATCCATGTTGATGTACTCCGAAAATTTCAAGTTTGCTTTCGTCAAGATTTATAAGTATGTCAACTTCATCACTTCCGCCATCTTCCAGCCATATCAGTTCTTTATCATTGTTTAAGTAGCCGTTGGTTATATCTCTCTCAATAAGCTCTTTGCTGACAAGAATAATGTAGGCATGTTGAATATCCTCAGAATCTTTCCATCCGAAAAACTGATGACGATATTTATTATACGGGTATGCGGTATATTCCAAACTCCTCGATGGATGCACTATCAGATAATCCCCGCTTTCAGCCGGTTTTACCGAGTCAGTGAAATGTTTTCTGAGTATTTCTCTCGCTCTTTCATATTGTGATTGTGTCAGTCTAAAGAATTCAGGTTCGCTAATTCCCCACGAAGCGATTTTTTCGTAATCGCTAAAGATGATGTCATCAGAATCTACCGGCGTGACAATCATTTTATCTGCCCCGATTTCTCCTTCCGGTATATCATTCCACATATCATTGCAACTATCATAGACATATTCATCATATTCCGATTTCACCAATAGTGTAAATGCACTTTCGTTATGGGAATACAGAATGTGTATATCTCCAAAATGAGAGGTGGTATCGGAAGGCACACCTATCTCAACCAAACTATCAGGATAGCGGTCGTTATCTTTATAATAATCGTTAATGCGTTCAATTATATAGTTTTCAGTATGGGTTGAATCCTTAACGGCATAATAGAGTAGTCCGGTGCCAATTGCCAAGATGACAGTATAGATAAGTCCTTCTATCTTAATGATTTTTAGTTTTTCTTGTTTGGAAAGCTGTCGGATAAACATCAATGGGATCTGCGACACAACAAACGACACTATCGTAACAGTAGCAACAAACATGAACCTATACATGACATATTCCCTCCAAGGGTGCAGGTCAATGTTAAGTGCATTTACACTCAATCCCATAAGTGTAAAGAACAGAGCAAAGAATAATGCTGGCAGAAACAGCACAAAGACAGCCACTTTATATAAGTACACTCCCGGCTCTGGCCATTTAACCATAAGTCCGATAAATGCAATGACTGCGCACAAGATCAAGATGATTGGTATCATATCAGCCGGCTATTAAAATCAGAATAACTGCAAAACGAGGAATCCGAGAAATCCGTTGGTAAGATTATTATCGGCATTATCTATATCATTGAGATCTATTCATTTTAAATAAGTTTCGTTGGTGATTCGTTTCAATCCCAGCGCAGAATAATCCTTGCGGTATTTGGCAATCAAATCATAGTCGTGCAACTCATGTATTATAATAATACTGCTGTCTTTCTTCTGAGGTTTATTTATAGATGACCATGGCGCGTAAATATTAATCCTTCCAAGTGAATCTATAGTATAATATATCTCATCAGTATAAAACTCATAAAACGAACTATCATTTATGGTAGATGCCGAGTGATTTGGACTGATTGAAATGCATTCGTGATTTCCAAGAAGTCCTCCAGATTTATAATCAATATACCATTCTTGTCCGTTGACGCAGATTATTTCTTTTTCGGATTGTATATATTCTAAATCAGGTTCGTAATCCATAAATAACCAAGGTTTGAACATCACCAGATAACAAGCAACGAGGAACAATACATCTGCACGTGCGTAATTCTTAGCCGTGCAAAAACCGGTGGCAAAAATCAATATTGAAAATATAATTAATCTCATATTATGAAAATGTTTGAAGTTTTATATGTTTATCTCTGCCATCAAGTATTTCATCATCAACCATGGTGTACTGATGACCGTAAGCATCCGAAAGATAGTCTATTTTTTTCCTGCAGCATAGCGTTACTTACGACCGCTGAAAGAGACAGTGACAAAGTTGTAATCAGATCCTTCTTCATGTGTAATTTCTTTTATGCCACAAATGTATGAAGAATAATTGACGATGAATGTGCCATTTGTCTCATTTACCATGAAAATCAACAACTAAGGACGAATTTTAATGATTATGGCAAGCTATATTTAAGCCTTGGGTTATTTATTGTCGGAATTGACTGTAGATATACTTTCGCGTATGCGGTGGAACTGACGACGCGAGATATTCAGATATGTTGCAATATCACCTAATGACACAACATCCAATATGCGCGGATAGCGCATAAGCAACTGTTTGAAACGTTGCTCAGGGGTAGAACGATAGTCGTTCAGCACATGTTCGTAGGCCTGCTCAAACAAGGCATTTGCAAAACGGATATGCAGAGTGGGATCTTGAATGATACGTTCTCGCATAAGAGATGCAGGAACAACGAGTACATCCGAGTCCTCCGATGCTACTATGTCCGTTGGCATCTTCTTACCGTATAATATGCTGATATAGTTGGCTAGAATTGAACCCTCGAAAACGAAACCGACGGCTTTGGTATTTCCGTCATTGGCAATGAGGGAATGTTTGAATGCTCCGGACACAATCCAACCGACATTTCTTAAGACCTCGCCGGTGTGCGCGAAACAGTCACCGCGACGAAAGTGCCGCAGTTTACCTTGCTTCTCGCAAATCTCTTTCCAGAAAGAGAAGTCGATTACATCTTCAAAAACGTTGAATTGTGCCATATTCGACTGCAAAGTTACTATAAATTTCTGACATACGAAAGATGCTGATAGCTGTAGACCAGACGTTTATCTGCATATTCTAAAAAAATCAACTGAATATCGAATTGTAAGACTTTCAAGGTACGCTTTTACCAACTCTATATAGACTCCTCGGCAGGTGGCGTTTTTCGGTGCGAAATAACGGAAGATGGTATATGACATTCACAATGAAAAAGACAAAAAATGAACTTTCAGTACCATTGACCGATAATTGCCTCCGCTGGTTCCCTGAACGGGGAGAATCGGAAGCGTGCATCTTTGATGGGCTTCCAACCGGAGCCAGCATGAGAAGAAGCCTTATGAGATGGGCGAAAAGAGCGGGAATAGGCGATGACATACATTTCCACATGTCCCGGCACACTTTCGGCACACAGCTTATGACTGCAGGGGTTGACCTTTACACAGCAAGCAAGCTGATGGGTCACGCCGATGTTCGGGGACACAGGTATACGCAAAAATCATCGACCAAAAGAAAGATGATGCTGTAAATCGTGTGGACGAGATTTTCAAATAATTGAAAGCGATTTTTACCTATTTTGAATTGCCACTATATTTTTAATTTGTTTTTACAAATATTCTCAGCGTTATGAAATAAACCGCAGATCAGCGTGAGATATTCGGGTAGATAACCGTCATTGCTCCATAACAATGGGAAGCCAAATAGTTCTGATGCAGTCATTCCGAGATCGAAGCCGTATGATTCAAGAGAGGGTCTCACCAATTCGGGATGCCGGCACGGTTGATTGTCAAGCCTTGAGCAAGTACCTTCGGGACAGTAAAGGCAACTTCCAGCATAAGCAAAATCCTTTCCTCCGTATGTCATTTCCATATCCCTCAGTCGCTTTTCGATGCGCAGGCGTTCAGGCCGAAAGAATCGGTTTACTTCCGAGAACGGAATTTCCTTGCCATCCGGTGTAATTTTGGTAGCTACTAAAAGTACTCGGGCGTACTACCGCAGTTCCGCCATCGTATCATGCGAAAACGGAGGACAGACCCACACCTTACCATAATTCCGACATTCTTTGCAATACTTTATAAAACACTCTGAATTACTGAATCTCCGGATGTATTCCTCTGTGGATACGGTAACTGTGA
>JAAVFL010000020.1 GCA_014800795.1 Bacteroidales bacterium
AAAAAAATACAGATGGTTTGAGGAGCGGTCAGTCTGCCACCGGCTCCAGAAGGTCGGGATGGATGAAAGGCAGCATAACCATACAAACACCCTCGATCCTGACTATCACGTGCTTGTTCTTTCGCACACGCTGAACGTAACCCTCGCAACCCTCGAAATATCCACCCGTCACACGCACGCGCTGGTTTACGCTGAAATCCGACTTGTTGAATATCTCGCAACGGGTCGTATCATCGGCTGTGAGAAGACGCAGAAGATTTATGGAACTCTGCGGAATTACCTGGATGCTGTCGTCATTCGGATAGCGGTATATCCAGAACGGAACCGACAACTCCGGATGCCTTCTACCCTTCCGCTCCATCTCGAGAGCGTTGTCGCGGGTGGTTTTTATGAACAGCACTCTCGGTATCACGGCCCGCGACCGGGTCTTTCCACCCGGGGCGGAAACTTTCTCCTTCGGAAACAGCAGATCGTCGCAAAGCGGAGCAAGCTCCGCTTCTGCGCGGAAATCCTGACGCGTTTTTATGGCGAACCACTGAGGTCTGTTGTCCGTATCTGTCATACTATTGTTCATTTATGGTTACACCACACCTTATTGCAGGGCGGCAGGCCATAGCCGTCGCCATGCATTATCAGCAACCGTCCGTCTGCGTTCGCTTCGGATCTCAGGGATTAGCCTATACAGGAGCTCTCCGGGTGGTTGAATCCTATGTATCTTCCGGAAATATGGCAAACCATATCACACTCTCACGGAGAGATACCAAAGGTTGTGCAAAGTTACTGAAAAAATAAGATATATTCATAGGGATGGATTAATAATTCTCGCCTGAGAGCGTGGAGTGCCACATCGGTGAGAAAATGCACGTCGGTGCATCGTCGGCGACAACACACTCATCTGCTGCGAAATACGCGACATACGGCCGGCGAGAAGAAGCTTATTTTTTAATATTCTCCGCAATCCGAATATTTTAAAATTGCTATATAACATAAAAAAAACAGGAACTCCCGGGGCTCTGATGTCACGAAAATGGGTAACTTTGCAGCATAAGTAATATCTTTTTCAAAAACCGTTACCACAATGCTCAGACTTAACTGTTTTATCAAAGTTGGCGCCTCCAACAGGGGCGAAGTGCTTGAGGCAGCCCGCCGTCTTACTGCCGCATCTCTTCTTCAGGACGGATGCATCGCATATGATGTATTCGAAAGCGCAACGCGTCCTGAAGTGCTGTTAATCTGCGAGACATGGCGCGATCAGGTTGCCCTCGATGCCCACAGCGCTTCGGATGTATTCGTTCGCGAGGTTGGCGTTATGACCTCACTGGCAGAGATGAAACTCGAGACTTTCGAATTCTGAAACTGCTCCAGAAAGTATACCGAATCATTACGCCGCAACATGCCCGAAAGCAAAGGTAACTCCGGAGCCACTCCGGTGAAAGCCTCAAGACGCCACATCTTTCTTGATGCCCTCAGAGGGTTCGCCCTTCTGGGGGTATGCCTTGCCAACTATCCGGAATTCTCGCTCTACACCTTCCAGCCCGACAGTGTTGCCGCCGCCATGCCTTGGGCGGCAACAGACAAGGTGGTGAAATTCCTGCAATATTTTTTTATCGACGGTAAGTTCTATACCCTGTTCTCCCTTCTGTTCGGAATCGGATTCTCCATAATTATATCGCATGCAGCCGAGCGGGGGGCCGACGGATTCAGAATTTTTTACCGCCGGATGATAATTCTCGCACTTATAGGCTGCACACATCTGATGCTTATATGGAGCGGCGACATACTGCTGCTGTATGCGCTGCTCGGAATGCTGTTGCCGCTGTTCCGGAACCTGTCGGACAAAAAAATCCTGATTGTCGCAGGAATAATGTTGCTCATACCGATCGCCATTGACGGAGTATGCGAATACACCGGCACCTTCCTCGCCCGCTATCCATTTGAAAAATGGTGGTACTACGCCGGCCTGTATGGTATCACCGAAGAGAACTTCGGAACTTGGCTGCGCGATGCGCCGAGCTACCGTGAAGTGTCGCAGTTTCTTGTTCAGGGCGCATGGGAGCGGTTGTATGAATTCGTCGACGGCAACCGGTATTTCAAAGTGCTGGGGCTGTTCCTCATAGGCTTCGTAGCAGGCCGTCGTAAAATCTATGCCGATCTGCAGAGCCACAAAAAATTGCTTCGCTCAATCGCCATCCGGGGCATTGCTGTCGGCCTCCCATTTTCCGTTCTCTACGCAATAAGCGGTGTAAACGGCCACCTGTGGGGTACCACTATGCATACCATACTTTATACCGTCAGCGTGTATCCTCTCGGCGGAGCCTATGCAGCGCTCCTTGGATTATTCTGTATCGCGCACCCAGATCTGGCGATGTGGAAATGGTTCGCAGCCCCGGGGCGAATGGCACTCACCAACTATATTTTTCAATCCGTAATCGGGATAATCCTTTTTTATGGCATCGGTATCGGATTAGGAGCATCGCTTGGTCTTGCACAGACAGAGATCGCGGCAACCGGAGTGTTCACCTTCCAGATACTGTTCAGCAAGATATGGCTCCGCTATTTCCAATACGGCCCTCTGGAATGGGTATGGCGCATGCTGACATATGGGAAATGGCTGAAAATATTAAAATCCGACCCACATAACCGTCAAACTGCGGATTAAGGCGAGTTTTGGAGTTTAACAACTAATTTGCTAACTTTGCAGACCGTATGGATTTCACTCCGGCGAACCATACATCCGGCTGTAAAACAGCATGAATTAAGGCTGATTATATTACGTAACTGACTGATATCATATGAAATTGAGGCATCTGATCCTATCACTACTTGCCGTATGTTCACTATCGGCATGGGCAATGACCGATAATGAGGTAATCGAATATATTAAGAAGCAGACTGCCGCCGGAAAAACCGAGCAACAGATCGGTAAGGAACTGATGGCAAGAGGTGTCACACCCGAACAAGCCGAGCGGATCAAGACACTTTACAATTCGCGTCAGGGCAGTGAGCCAAACGTCACATCCATGTCGATCGACGCTACCCGTACTGAACGTCGCAACGATGCCTCAACCGAAATAGCAGAAGAATCGTTTGACAAAATCAATCAGGAAGTAGACAAAGAGGGTAATGAAACCGTTTCAGCCCGCAATATCTACGGTCATAACGTATTCAATTCGCGTGCGCTTACGTTCGAGCCAAGCGAAAACCTCGCCACACCGCAGAACTACCGTCTCGGCCCCGGCGACGAGATAGTAATAGACATCTGGGGAACCTCTGAAGATCATCTTCGACAGACCATCTCCCCCGAAGGGAGCATCATGATATCGCAGCTCGGGCCGGTGTATCTCAACGGACTTACCATCAACGAAGCCGGCAACCATATACGCAACTCTTTCGCCCAGAAATATGCCGGTGTCAGCGATGCGGAAACTGACATCCAGGTGACACTCGGCCAGGTGCGCACCATTCAGGTCGATCTAATGGGTGAGGTATCCACGCCCGGAACCTTCCGCATGTCGCCATTCTCAACGGTTTTCCACGCCCTCTACCGTGCCGGAGGTATCAACGATATCGGCTCCATGCGCAACATACAGGTTCTCCGCAACGGCACCAAAATAGCAGGTATCGACATATATAAGTATCTGTTCGACGGCAAGACCGACGGCAACATCCGCCTGCAGGAAGGGGATGTGATCATCGTACCGCCCTACGGCAACCTCGTAAACATCGAAGGCAACGTAAAACGTCCGATGTACTACGAACTCAAGCCCGGAGAAACCGTAAAGAACCTCATAGATTATGCAGGCGGCTTCGCCGCCGACGCATATGCCGACATGATACGCCTTTCCCGCCAGTCAGGAACCGAGAATGAGCTTCACAACATCGGCAAAGATGAATACGCGGCCTATACATTGCAGGATGGCGACATGATTTCAGTAGGCACCATTCTCGACCGATTTGCCAACAGGGTTGAGCTTAAGGGAGCCGTATATCGTCCCGGGACATTCGCCATCAACAACGATCTGAAAACCATCAGTCAGCTCATTGCGAAAGCCGACGGCCTCACAGACGACGCTTACAAACAGCGCGCCCTCCTCTATCGTGAGGGAGACGACCTGCAACTAGAGATCATAGCCGTAAACCTCGGTGAACTTCTCGACGGGAAAGCAACTGATATCACCCTCAAACGCAACGACCTCCTTGTAATATCATCGATCCATGAGCTTCAGGAACGCGGAGAACTGACAATTCAAGGATTGGTAGCCCGCCCCGGTGAATATCCCTACGCCGACAACACCACACTTGAGGATCTTATTTTTCAGGCAGGAGGACTGCTTGAAGGTGCATCGACCGCCCGCGTAGACATCTCGCGGCGCATTTCAGACCCCAATGCCACAACTCAGACACAGATGATCTCAAAAGTGTACACCATATCGATCGAAAATGGTCTTGTGGCCGGGGACAACAAGGGTTTTATCATGAAACCATACGACTATGTGCAGGTCCGCACCAGTCCAGGCTATTCCGCCCAGAAATTTGTAACCGTGAACGGAGAGGTTCTGTTCGCGGGCGACTTCGCTCTCGAGAAGCGTAATGAGCGGATTTCCGACATTATAAGGCGTGCCGGAGGGTTACTTGACGAAGCATATGTAAGAGGAGCCCATATGACACGCCAGCTTACGGAAGATGAATATGCAGCCCGTCAGGAAGCGCTGCGTTTGGCATTGAGCAACAACAAGGAAGGCCAGAACGACTCCATCGATATAAATCTGATTCAGGTATCCAGAAACTATAATGTCGGTATAGATTTGGAAAAAGCACTTGCCAATCCCGGCAGCAACTACGATATAGTAATGCAGCCCGGCGACCAGATTTTCATACCCGAGCAACAGAGTACGGTAAAGATTTCAGGTGAGGTAATGTTCCCCAATACCGTAGTTTTCGAACCGGGTAAAAAAATCAAAGACTACATCGATCAGGCCGGCGGCTACGGACAGCGCGCAAAAAAAGGGAAAGCATTCGTCGTATATCTGAACGGTACTGTTGCAAAAGCCAAACGCAACACCCCCATCGAGCCGGGATGTCATATCATAGTTCCGACCAAGCCGACTTCCGACGGCACAGACTGGACAAAGATCCTTTCTATCGCCACAAGCTTCTCGTCGGTAGCAACGATGGCCGCCACTGTATCCAACATCCTTAAATGACAGACCAACCATGCAGGACGATAAGAACATTACAACTCCAGAAAACGACGAGAACGAAATCGATCTGCTCGAACTCGCGTCAAAACTGTGGGACAACCGCAGAAAAATAATCAAATGGGCCATAGCCGGTGCTATAGTCGGACTAATTATAGCCCTGAGCATCCCCCGGGAATATTCGACCTCGGTAAAACTCGCCCCGGAGATGGCTGATTCGAAACAATCATCAAGCGGTCTTGGTGCGCTCGCATCCATGGCCGGCCTCGGCGGTGGAGCGTCGGCAGGTGCCGATGCCGTATACCCCCAGCTCTACCCCGACGTTGTAAGCTCCGTACCGTTCCTTACAAGCCTTTTCAATGTGGAGGTGCGCACCAAAACGGACAACGGCGAGACATTTACCGTAGAACAGTTCATGACAGAAGAAACCTCAGCTCCATGGTGGAATGCGATTCTTGGTATTCCCGGAAAAATCATAGGGCTGCTGAGATCATCGGAAGAAGTGGATGAAAACCATGTTCTCGACAACTTCCAACTCACATCCGATGAAGCGCGCCTCGTCAAGGCTCTATCACAGCGCGTATCGGCTTCTGTCGAGCAGAAGACCTCGGTCGTTACTATCGACGTAAAGATGCAGGACCCGCTTGTATCGGCCATACTTGCCGACACCGTCGTAAGCCGCCTTCAGAAATATGTGACCGACTACCGCACCAACAAGGCTCGTAAAGATCTCGAATATGCCGAGAAACTAAACTCCGAAGCCCAGCAGGAATATTACAAAGCCCAGCAGACACTCGCCGACTATAGCGACCGTAACCAGGGACTCGCCACACAGGCCGCCCGCATCACACGCGACCGTCTGGAAAACGAAGCCTCACTCGCGTTCAGCCTCTACAACCAGACAGCGCAGCAGGTGCAGAAAGCCAAGGCAAAAGTACAGGAGAACACACCTGTATATGCCATTGTCGTACCGGCCACAGTGCCCATCCGACCTGTGTCACCACGCAGGATGATGATACTCGTAGGATTCACATTCCTTGCTGTTGTAGGATGCGCAAGCTGGATCCTGTTTCTTGAGCCCATGCTCGCCGAACACAGAAAAACATCAACACCCGGCAGTGACGGTAAAAACTGATGCGGCTCAGGATCGTTTTATATATAATAACGATTATATCAGTAGCCCTGACCGATAATGTCGGGGCTACTGACGTAGTAACCAACGACAGCGACTCAATTTCATCCGAAGAATTATTTATAAGCCTTGTAAAACTCATAGGAACGGGCGATTCAACTTCAACAGTCTCCCCGAGCCACAGTCAGCCGGCCGATACGTCCACTGGCGGTATTCCACTCGGAGTGCTCGACTTCCTATCGTCCGTCTACGAAGAGAACACATACTACGACAGTGGTTTCTGGGGAAAAGAGAATGACCAACGGAATTCAACACCGTTCGTCGGCTACCTTCCCGATTATGTGGCAAACACCTTTTTTGCACCGGTATCGGGAAAAGTCACCTCACGCTTCGGGCTCAGATCCGGAAGCAACCACATGCACAAGGGAGTTGATCTTTCACTACACCGGGGCGATACGGTAAGGGTTGCCCTCGACGGAACAGTTGAACGTGTTGGCTATGAAAAGGGCGGCTACGGACATTTCATTGTCGTCAGCCACCCTGATAATGTACAGACACGCTACGCTCACCTGCAACACCCTCTCGTGGAGCGTGGTGCAGAACTTAGGGCCGGCGAGGCGGTAGCCATAGGCGGAAGCTCAGGCAACAGCACCGGACCTCATCTCCATTTCGAAGTAAGATGCCAAGGTCACCCCGTTGATCCACTACCGCTTCTGAAAAATAAGTAAGCGTGATTGTGTAAGATTATAGCCCCATACTAAAGACACCGTAACACCATGATTTTAAGGCATCCAATAATACGGATGTTTCCTCCGATGGGTCTCTATCCACTTCTCAAACCCATCGAGATCAGTAATTCCATCGGCAATAACCGCCTCATAATACTCCACCCCGTGATAATCCCTGCCATCAGGCGTTTCAAACTTAAGGCGAAGAATCGTATCACGCTGATCAGGAGTCATCACTTCAACAATACGATCAGCCATCTTTTCAAAATAGCCGTCGTACTCCGTACCCTCCTCTATATGAATGATATCGAACTGCCATAATTCATCCTCATAGCGATAAAACATATGCCACGCCATACAATGTTCCCCGGTATGTAGCCCATTGATACACCTAATCTCGGTTACTTCTGGAATCCGCGCAATCTTCGCCGCAATTGCAAAGCTCAATTCCTCAGTCACACAGCGTGAATACACATGCAGATCTATATCACGATGAGCCGCCAGAAGTCCCATCCGCAGCGACCCGACAAGATTCACACGACATCCCGCCTCCCTCCATATTTCCTCTATTCCAGAACTTTTCAACACCCTCAACCCACTTTCCCGAGCGACGAACGCTCTCCTGTTCAATTCTTCCTGATTCATTTTTTTTCGATATAAAAAAATAAATCTGTAAAGATACAATATCCTGCAACCTCCGCAAAATCCTGCCAATAAAAATTCACGTGCAAACTCAATAGGCAAGTCCACGCAGATTCCACAGGCAAGCGAGCAACTGTTTTGCGAAAATTTCTCTAACCGCTAATCTTGATTTAATTAACGTCCTGTAATCTGATACATCAAATTTTACAGACAGATACATTTCCTACAGCAGAAATACCCATCCTATCATATAACATATGAAACACAGTATGGAAACGATAATGACCGTTTTCAAAACCGGTTTCAAATATTTATGAAGTCCGGAATCATCAATATACATCAAAACTGCTGAAATCCAGTTCCCATCAGCCTTTTCATAATAGCTCAACTCCTGCGAATCAGACAACGCACACAACTCATCGTCAGATTTCCTGCCACCGGCACGATGCATTTGTTTAGGCTTATGTGTGTTCTTACGTGGGTTAACCTTATTTTTTTGTGCCATACCCAAATTTGATTGTTTCCTATATCTCAACTGTTTACAACCTACCTAAAATAGAAAAAGCGACTTAACTTTGTGATTTACACTTTGTTAAGCCGCTTTCCTTGTGCCCAAGACAGGAGCACGAATATTGAATTATATTGGACTATGCTTAAAGTTTGCTGATTTTGAATTTACTTGTTAATTATCTAACAATAAACTATTTACAATTACGGTAAATCCAATTGAATTTTACTGAAATTCATCTCGATTTAGTTAAATTCAATCTTGGTTGACACGGCGTTGACACGAGACCATTGCCCATGTAAACGGTTTTGATTAACTTTGCGTTATAAATTAAAACTGCTCTCCTATGGCAACTCTTACACGCAATATTACCAAAGGTACTAACCCGATGGGCAAAGCGGAGATTCTTCTTCGCTTGTCTGTTTCGCGCAATCTTGTTGTGCGTTTGAAGACCGGACTGTGGATTGACCCAGCCAGATTTGACAAGGGTACATTCTCCCTTCCTAAAGACGCGACTGCAAGAGCCGAGATTCGCGCTATTGAGGATAAACTCATCGACATCGAAAGATTTTTAATCAATCTTTGTGAAAAGACTGCACCGGATATTCTTTCGAAAGATTTTCTATTGGCACAATATGACCTGTTTCTTCATCCGGTTCCGGAAAAGAAGAAACGCACTCCACGCGAGCCAAATTTCTTCGAGACATTTGAAGATTACATTGAAAAGAAGAATATATCCGAATGGCGAATAAAGCATCTGCGGGTATTGAAACGTGCGCTTATGCGATACGAATTGTACGTCCGCGCCAATGGTCGCTCTCGTTATAAAATCAAGCTCGACGAATTTACGGTTGAAGATGTCAACGGCTTTGAGAA
>JAAVFL010000021.1 GCA_014800795.1 Bacteroidales bacterium
ATTATAAGGAATCTACAGAGAAATATGATACTCTAGATATGTACTTTACAATTAAAGAGAAGTACACTGGAGTAGAGATAAAGAAGAGAGATAAGAAATTTGAGCATTACCCTACTTATATGATGGAACTTTATAAGTATAATGCTCTGGTAAATAGAATAGTAAGCGGAGAATGTGATTAGATATACTATGTAAACTTCTTTGGAGAAGATACTGTGTATATCTTTCCGCTTAGAAAGATTGCAGAAGGTATTAGGAAGGGATCAATTCAAGTTACTTCTACCTATGCTAATAAGACTACAGCAGCCTTCAGTGGTAAAGTAGAGAAGCGGATAATACTACTACCTAAAGAATATGCTACTAAACTAATCAAAGTTGGAGATAAATGGTATAACCCTAATAAACTTAATAAATGATGATACTTACAGTAATACACACTATTCTTATTATACTGCTGGTGTTAGCAGTAATCAGATTATTCCTTACAGATTACTTTAGACAGAAGGAGCAGGATGAAACAAAAGCCTTACAGATGGAAGTTAGCCAGAATGGATAGATATTTGATATAATTGTTTTAATTGTCTTAGCCTTAATATTTTAACACTATGATAACACTAATATTACTTCCAATCTTCATACTACTTACATATCTTCTTTATAAGAAGTGCCAGAGCAATATAGCAGCAGATAAGCCGATATTTGAAGGTGCTTAGTTATACCTTATAGCGATGATAACAATACTCTTATTTACTTGTACCTTCGCCTTTATATGATACAATTTGAGCCAGCCTATTTAGTTAGGTTGGCTCTTTCTGTTAATGGTATCTGGAATCTAGTGAGCTATCATCCCCAGAGTAATCTATAAGCCTAGATGATGCTCTTTCAGCTCTTAGAGCAGCACTAGCTTCTTTTAGTTTCTGCTCTTCCTTCTGGCTTTCTAGTTCATCTATCTCATCCTGCTCTTTATGATACTGCTCCCAGTCTGATTCTAATTTTGCACTCAAAGCATCATCATAAGCATCCCAATAGGAATTATCTTTTATTTCCATTTCAGAACCCATTTATATCCTTTATAGATCTGCTTGCAAAGCCTACTGAAGTACACACCAAACAGGGGTAATGGCAATACCACATAGAGAGATAGGCAATAGAAAAAATCTTTGCTATTGCTACCAGTAAAATCCAGATATACACCTATAGCAAAGGGAATAAGTGCTAATAAGAATCCAATCCCTAAACATTTGCCTATTGTGTATATTTCGGATGCTATCCTATGTTTATACTCATCTTTCATTCTCATATCAGAATAAGGATTTAACTACAAAGTTAGCTAAAATCCTTGAAGATAGGGGCATACTTTCAAAAATATTTAGTAACTTTGCAGTTGAAAAATAGAGCCGAAGAGTTGGCTCAAACGTCTGAAAAGGTGTTATTTGAATTATCTTTGCTTAGTAAATTCTCGCAAAATCTACTAATAGTTAGAAAGATAAGTACAAGTAGCACCTGCACCGGATGCTTTATATCTACCCCTCTAGGGTACTATATAGCTAATCGGTGTGGGTGTTCTGTCATATCTCTAACTAAAGGCAATGCGAGAAGCCTACTAAGCGGATATGAAGAGTACAATCCCACACCTTTTCTATATCCGATTTTTAACCGCTTTATAGGGATTGTGAAGCACAAAAAAACATTGTTTTACAATGAAACACAAACTCTTACATCTACAGTCGCTGGTTACTGTAGCTCTGTGTGTCATTATGGCAATGGCTTTCACTAGCTGTAGCGATGATGACGATGAACCAGCAGCCGATGATCTTACTACAATCATTGTAGGAACTTGGGCGCAGGATGGCGATAATGACATTTTTGTCGTTAATGCTAATGGCACTGGGGTAGTATATGACAGCCCAGAACTGTATGCACAGAAGAAAGACGGTGCTAACTTCACTTGGTCTTATAAAGATGGCTGGGTAAGAGCTAGTATCGCTGGTGTTCAAGAAGAAGAAATGCGTGCCAAAACAGTATCTAAAAACAAAATCGTATGGCAGAGATACGATAAGGAAGCAACCGATGGCGATGGCTATGATAAGGATGCTTTCGGGTACTATGAACTCTGGACTTGGGAACGCTACACAAAGTAAAATCGTTGCAGGGGGTAGTTCTGGATCTAGAATCATCCCCTGCATTTATCTTCTACTAGTATGAAAAAGTATAAATACCTTCTTTCATCCTTACTAGTTATAGTAATGGCTGTATGCCTTACCTCTTGTGGGGATGATAACGATGAACCAGAAGCAGAATATAAGGCTAATGGAAGGGGGTTAATGGTTAATTGGGATGGTAACACTGAAGAATACTTCTTTTACCTCTCATCTGATAGGGTAATTATGATTTCCAATCTAGAAGAAGATTGGGATCTCAGACCTTACCCAAACTCCTTCTACAAAACGCTTAATACCACAAACTTGTATAAAGATATTAGAGAAGCGTTACTATACATATACGATAATTCACCCAGTAATCCGCTTGATATTGTGGTAAATGCTAATACTGATTGGAGTAAATACCCATATTCAGAAATAAGTGGCTTAGTAGATGAAATGAAGGTACTTCAGAATAAGTACAAATATTATACTTACGATGGAGAAGGTACTTTCTATGTATTTAATAAGATAGACGGCAGACCGCTATTCCAATACTAAACAGATCTACTAAACAAAACAAAAACTCCAGCTAAATCAGTTGGAGCTTTTTTATATCGGTTTTCAAAATTTGAAATTCAAAAATCGTGAAAAAGTCGGTGGGGTGTGGTTAGAAGCCTATCACCTCTAAAATTTTACCCCATACCCCAAAGTTAGGTTAGGAATATCCACATTCTCAATCTGCTCTATCACATCAGCACTCTTTAGGGTGTTTATTATCCCTGCTATCTTATCAGTTGGAGTACCTACTGAGAAGGTATCACCAGAGCTACTAATGAAGGCTATAGCTTCATCAGTAAGACTATAGTTTGCCTTTAGTTGAGCTACTATATCTGGATTATCCAGCTCTTCCTTCACAGCTATAATATCTGGTGTAAACCGATAGTTTACCACTTCATTCTTAGCTATACCCAGCTCTCTATCTATGTGGTGTATGGCTGCTATACCTAGCTCTTCATTAGTGAGTATTGGTAATCCTGCCTTCTGTTCTATTTCATCCATCACATCCTTCATAAGAGTAGTTATAGCTCCATCCTTAGAGTATAGTGGCTTACCCTCATAGAATACACAGCACTCTTCTTTACGGTGGCAATTCAGCCAAGTATCATATACAAATACAAAGTCTGCTCCAGTCTTAGCTGTAATAGTAATCTCTATGCAAGTATGCTTACCTTCCTTAAACTCCCTTATAGAAGCTCTGTCTATGTGCTGAAACATTATATCTTTAATCTTCTTTCTATCCTCATACTCTTCAGTGTCAAGCTCCATCATAAGGATAGATTCTAGGTACTTATCATTAGCAGGAAGTTCTAGCTGCTCTATCATCTTTGCTACTTCTCCCAGCTCATTCTTTAAGTTAGCTAACTGGGATTTAGCTTGAAGTTGTTTAGCTCTTAGAGCTTCAGAGCGTTTATTAAATTGAGCTTCTGTCATTTTGCCCTCAATATAATAATCATCTTCCACTATTACTAATCGTTCACCTATAGCTGCTATATCCTTTTCTACAGTAGATACCTTCAGCTTCAGTACATTTTCCTTATCTCTATACTCTTGTATGTTTAGAGAATCCTTAGCCATTAGGAAGGACTGGTGAAGGCGTTTAGTTACCAGCCATAGTAATCCATCCATCACATCCCTTCGGATATTAGGAGATACACAAACATCATCCTGCTTTAGTCGGTTAGCCTTTACTTTGCCATAGCAGGTATAGCTTCTATCCATATTTATATAGTTCCTACCACAATGGCATTTAAGTAAACCTACTGCAAAGTTTACATTTTGGCTCTCCCTAGTTCTCTTTATAGGTACTGCTTCCTCTTTGATAGCAGCACATTTATCATATAGCTCTTTATCTATAAGGGGTAACTTCCCATTATAATAGCTATCATCTGCTAAACAGTTGCGGACTATGTTAAATGTGATATGCTGTCCTTTTTTGGTAACACCTCTAGAGTTAAGTTCATCTACTAACTTATAGATACTGTATTTGCCAGTAGCATAGAGTTCATAGATTAAGCGGACTATTGCAGCTTCATCTTCGTTAATGATAAGGTGCTTAGTTTCGCCTATAGAATATCCGTATTTGAGTTGTCCACCTACATAAATACCTTGCTCTCTATTGCGGTCTTTACCCCTCTTCATCTTAGCAAACATTTCTTTAGTTTCCTCTTCTACCATAGCAGAGTAAACAGAGAAGGCTATAGATGCTCCCAGTGTTTCCTTTCCATTTTCATCTAGTAAGGGTGTATCAAATCCATTTTTTACATAGAGCTGTATCTGATTCTCTACAAAAAAGTTCTCCATATCTGTAAGGCACTTCTTAACTCGCCCTAAGCGATTCAAGTGCCAGAGTGCAACAGTTTTGATAGTAGGAGTAGTGAGGATAGTGGATTTAATATCATCCAGCATTTGTAGATACTCCTTATTGAGTTTTCTAGCGGAAGCTCCAGCTACCTCTATAAACTCCATTTCATCCTCTACAAAACCTTTAGTTTTGCAAAAGTCCACCAGTTCCCTTTTCTGGGATTCTGTTTCTTGTGCCGTTGTACTGGCTCTTATTATGCAAAGAATTGTCTTATTCATCTGTCTTAGTTGTTATTATACTGCAAAGTTACAGATAAAATAAGAGCTGTGCAATAGCCTATATAAGTTTGATTTCCTTACTACCGAGATGGGCATTGCGAAGGCCTCTAACTGTGGAGCGGGCAACAGGTACAGACCTTACGCTTTTCTTTTCCCCACTTCACAAGCCAAAGAGAGAGGTCCGGCGGCACAATGGAATTTATGGCCGACAACACGGCGATTTTACAACATTACAGTCACTGGGACAATTTTATCAGACTCTGGAAACTCAGAGCCCGGCCCGATGCACCCTATCTGCCCGAGCCTTGGTGGGGATGGCATCCCGCGAGCGGCGAGAAGCTACATAGCGTCGTGGTCAATCTCAGCCCGGGACCGGGAGGAAAACTACAGTCGCAGGCCTGCATATCCTGCGCATTAGGGTGCGGCATCAGCGGACTGTCGTATTCCGCCGCTATGCTCTGCGGTGCGCTGCGCGCACATCTCGCCGACACCGAGCGCTGGCATCACCGACTCCGCTATCGTCCTCTTATGCTCGCTCTCGGCCTGCCAGAAGAGCATATCTCACCTGACACCCGCCATCACCTCAGCATTGAATTGGCTCCCTATCACAGTGATTCCGCCCTACTCAATCAGGATTATCTGACCAAAAGCAAAGATGATGTGGTGGAGCACACACTATGCTTTGCCGCCCGAGCCTCGCGACTCATCGAGAATGATCGACTGAACCGTATAGTGATCGTGCGCGCCGCATATAGCAAGATCCGAGGCGTTGCAGGCGATCGAATTTCAGAGCCGCAGAATGTGTGTCGGGAGATTGGGACGGATAAAATCAGCTTTGACATCTTCCACCTTATAGACGAGGAATTAAGTGATGTCAGCTTCGTATGCCTCTCGGGGGCGCACAACCACCTCCCCTCGCCTAAGAAACTCAAAGAAATAATCCAATATATTAACATCCATCAACAAACCAGATGAAAAAAATCTACTTTTGTTAGTGGCGATAATGCTCGCCACAGTCGCCCGCGCAGCCGACGGCGACACCTTCACTTTCGAGGGGCTCAAATACACAGTGCTATCGGAAGCCGACCACACGGCTGAGGTTGCCAGAAATGATGTGTCCGGCGAAGTCAACATCCCTTCTTTTGTTACAGCTAATGGTTCCCGTTATATCGTGACTACGATCTGTGACTTTGCATTCTCGAGGTGCCCCAGCCTGACCTCGGTGACCATCCCCAACTCCGTGACTTCGATCGGAGAGAAAGCATTCGAGGAATGCAGCAGCCTGACCTCGGTGACCATCCCCAACTCCGTGACATCGATCGGAAAGGTAGCATTCTCTGGATGCAGCAGCCTGACCTCGGTTACAATTCCCAACTCCGTGACTGAGATAGGTTATGATGCATTCTATGGTTGCAGTAGCCTGACCTCGGTGACCATCCCCAACTCCGTGACTACGATCGATTCCTCTGCATTCTCTGGCTGTGCTAGGCTGGAAGAGATTATAGTCGAGGATGGTAACGAAAATTACTGTTCCGTTAATGGCGCTCTTTATAACCTTGATAAGACACGGCTTCTTCAGTGTCCGGGTGCTAAGACAGAATTTGATATCCCCAACTCCGTGACATCGATTGGATATGAAGCATTCAAAGGATGCAGCAGCCTGACTTCGGTTACAATTCCCAACTCCGTGACTAAGATAGGCTGGTATGCATTCTCTCATTGCAGTAGCCTGACCTCGGTGACCATCCCCAACTCCGTGACTGAGATAGGATTGTATGCATTCGAGGGATGCAGTAGCTTGACCTCGTTGACCATCCCCAACTCCGTGACTGAGATCCCCTGGAAAGCATTCTATGGTTGCAGCAGCCTGACCTCGGTGACCATCCCCAACTCCGTGACTGAGATCCCCTGGAAAGCATTCTATGGTTGCAGCAGCCTGACCTCGGTGACCATCCCCAACTCCGTGACTGAGATAGGCACGTGTGCATTCGAGGGATGCAGCAGCCTGACCTCGGTGACCATTCCCAACTCAGTGACTTCAATTGAAGCCGGAACTTTCTACTACTGTAAAAATCTAACCTCCATAACTATTCCCAACTCCGTGACTAAGATCGGAGATAGTGCATTCGAGGATTGCAGCAGCCTGACCTCGGTGACCATCCCCAACTCCGTGACATCGATCGGAGAGGAAGCATTCTCTGGATGCAGCAGCCTGACCTCGGTTACAATTCCCAACTCTGTGACTAAGATAAAGTCTTGGGTATTCTCTGGCTGCACCGCCCTTACCTCTGTGACCATCCCCAACTCTGTGACTGAGATAGGAGCTCAAGCATTCCGTGATTGCAGTCGCCTGACAAAAATCATCGACCTTAATCCTAACCCACAGTTGTTGGGTCACAATACATTTATGGAAGTTCCATCCAATGCGGTAGTATATATCCCCAAAGGCAGCTACATGACCTATATGTTGGCCGATGGTTGGACTCAATTCTCCGATTTCCGCGAGATGGGGGCTTTTGACATCACTCTCAGTGAATCAACCCTCAGACTCAGCGAAGGTGAGTCGGCCAAGCTGACCGTGACGGTTGTTAAGGATGATGATGTGACCATCGGTGATCACGAGTGGACAAGCTCCAATCCTGAAGTAGCGACGGTTGAGGACGGCAAAGTGACTGCCATCGCTCCCGGTACGGCCGAAATCACTTATACGGTATATGACGGCTACGGCGTGGCTCACTCGGAGACCTGCAAAGTAACCGTAGCAGGACCCGCGGTGCTCGTTGAGGCCATCACTCTCGACCGCACCTCCATCGAGGCCGAAGAAGGCAGCGAGGTTCAGCTCGCAGCCACCGTCACTCCCGACGATGCCACCAACAAGGAAATAGCATGGTCGAGCAGCGATGAGGCTGTCGCCACTGTCAGCGCCACGGGACTGGTGAAAATCCTCAAGGCCGGTACTTGCGTAATCACCGCCGCCACCACCGACGGCTCTGACCTCAAGGCAGAATGCACCGTAAGCGCACTTACAGGCATTGACGATATTCTCAACGACAACCCGGCAATGGCCGACGTCTACACCTTGCAGGGCGTCGCAGTGCTCCGCAACGCATCGGCAACCGAGATTTCAGCCCTCCCCGCCGGACTCTATATCATCCGTCAGGGCAACACGGTGAAGAAAATCGCAGTGAAATAAGTATCAAACAAAAGCTGTAGGCTAATAAAGCGCTATGGGGAGTGACTTAGTACGTCGCTCCCCATATTTTTTCAGACTGTGCACGCTCATGTGGGGGCGTGACTAAACTCAGAGTGGCGTGGCGGCTCATATCCAGACCAAGAACGGGCGTGAAGAACACGGACTGACGATGAGAGTCAGGTGAGGCGACATCCCTGTCGCATCCTCACGGGGCGCTGAGGAAGTCGGTGTTCAGCCCCTTCCAGCAGTCGGATTGCGATCGAAGGGTGTCAGTGAACTACGGCTCACCGTCACCCTTTGACGGCAAAGCCGACGAAAACACGAGCCGCCACGCCTCTCGGAGTTTACGAATTTGACCGGCAGGAATAAATAGCTCCTTAAAATAGAGG
>JAAVFL010000022.1 GCA_014800795.1 Bacteroidales bacterium
AGGACGAAGATAACAGTCTCGACGATGTCTATTATATACGTTGGGTTGATAATAATGGAATTGAGGGATATATGGCAAAGAACATATTCCATAATCAAGACTATTTCCCTAAATGGATTAACGAATCAGAACTAACATTTAATGGGTCACTTCTTGCAAACAATGGTGAAGATATAAGTGGATATGGCGCATATTATGTCCTATATAGTTACCCTTGGGGGTATGTAGACAACCACCCAAATGAATATTTAGAACTGAATTCATTTGATATTTCTTGGGCTGTGGATACCAAAGGAAACCGTGTCTATCTTCCCGGAGTTGATTTTATACGTGTCTATACTGGAGTAAATCAATACTGCGGTTGGCTCGGAGAAACCTCCACCGAACTGAGCAGGGCTCAAGACTTGCATATAGTCGACCAGAGTACAAGCCTTCCAAATATACCATAAGAATCAACTATAAAAGACTGATATAATGAAATTAAAAAAGATTAATCCCACAGTCGTATTATTACTTCTGGCGGCATCACTTACAGCTGAAGCTTTTGTCGTAGATTGGGACAGAATTCAGCATTGGGCCGGCAACGGATCTAAAAAAGCAGCTCTCGTGGTTCAATTTAATGACGGAGGAGAGGAAAAAGCCTACGTGTGGGGGTATCGTTGGGATGATGATGCAGATCAACCTTCCGGCGAGGATATGTTTAGGGCGATAGCTACGAATTGTAATGACTTGTATCTTTTTACACAGTTTACAGGCTGGATGGGAAACACTGTTTGCGGCATTGGATACTCTCCGGAAAATTCTGTTGCAAATCATATCGAGTTTGATTTCGCTTCAGCTATAGAAGATCCGTGTATAAGTTTCAACTGGTTTTCTGCGAATGAAATGCTTGGACAGACATCTACCCCCGGCTGGGACACGCCGGAATTGTGTGAGGAAGCCATCGAGGAATCAAAAGCTACTCATATTCTTGAGCATCCAATAGATGCCCGCAATTATGGATATGCCTGTTATGATTATGATCATTGGTTAAAATCCGGAGGCGACGGTTCTATACGATGGCACGCCGGGTGGTACAAGGGATATTGGAGTTATTGGGTCGGAGGAGTTGATTCCGAAAGCCTGAGTTATTCAGGTCTTGGGTATTCGTCACGAAAATTATCTGACGGGGCCGTGGATGCATGGAAATATACATATCTTGACGGTCCCGTTGGAGACGATATAGATGGCATTACCGGAGCTACAACGCCATGGCACGAACTTGACTACAATCATTTTAATAATACAGGCATCAATTCTCAAATTCTTGACGAAACCATACGTTCCCCAAAAATCTATCGTATAGATGGAACTCTTGTCAATAATTTGGCAAACGCTACTCCTGGAATATATATCATAATAGATGGCAAAAACACTCGAAAAATCATAATTCACTAATCATTAACAACAAACGCTATGAATAAGAAATTGCTTTTCTTAGTTGTCGGATTGGCAACCGTAGCCGGCGCGTCAGCATTTATACCGCGCACCGTTCAGGGTATACCATATACCCCAAAAGGTGAGGCGAATAATATTGCTCCGGCATCCGATGACAACCCGTTTGATCCCGGACATGACCTATCGGTCCCCGAAGGAGAATTTACTTTCGATATGATCGAAAGTTGGAGCGGCGAAGGCTCAAATCGCGCCGCACTTGTCATCCAATGGAATGACCCGGATGAGACCAACGCTATCGTGTTCGGATACCGCTGGGATGGCCTGGCAACCGGGGCAGACATGATTCGCGCCGTCGTTGCAGATAACCCGCAACTTTATGGCCTTATTCAATACACCAATGTATCAAGCCCAACCGATCCACTTGGAGGATATACCATAAACGGTTTTGGTTGGGATTGTGACGGAGATGGAGATATAGCTCTTAAGGACACTAAGGACAATCAGATCTATTACTCCGAAAACGGCTTGTTTATTCATCCACGAGGATACGATCCTGACAAAGGGGGATCATCGGACTATGACTACGATGATTGGGTAGCTGTAGACGCAGACGATTTTTGGGGTGCCGGATGGTATCTCTCCTATTGGTCTTATTGGGTGAAAGGAAGTCAAGACCCTTCATTCGGATATTCCAGCTGGGGTGCATCCGGCCGTGTGCTGGAAGACGGCTGTTGGGATGGTTGGAATTTCTCACTTGATATGATGCCAAGTAGCTGGAAAAACTTCAAAGCAGCCCCGAATCCTCTTCCCGAAGGTGTTACTACAGAGTTTAAGGTGGATGGATTATATTATAATCTCATAAATTATAATTTACGCAAATTAGCTCTTGTAGCACCATTTGATATTGAGGGTGAGACACTAACGAGTTATTCCGGCAATATCACCGTGCCGGCAACTGTGACTATCGGAGAGGAAGTATACAATATCACTGAAATCAAGGAGAAAGCATTTGAAAACGCAAATGTGAAAACTGTGTCGATAGCATCTACTGTATCAAAGATTGGCGATTATGCTTTCCTGAACAGTTCGCTTGAAAGTCTGAATCTTGAAGATGCTTCCAAACTCCTTTCACTCGGGAAAGGAGTGTTCAGCGGTTGTGCTAATTTCAATCAATTCTTACTCCCCGCAGACACCAAGACCATTCCAGACGAACTTTTCAAAGGGACTGCAGTTGCAGATGTATCGTTTGATGGAATAGAGAGCATCGGAGTATCTTCTTTTGAAGATTGTAAAGCCATCACCACCCTTGTAATTACTGAGACAGTTAAGTCTATTGGCTCGAAGAGTTTCAGCGGATGTACCGGTCTCGCTCAGGTCACCGTAAATACCACATTCCCTCCCTCCTGCGCTGCGGATGCTTTCTCTCAAGGAGCTACCGAGAATGCTACGCTGAATGTACCTATGGGATACGTACAAACCTATACTTCAGCTATAGGATGGGATTCATTCGATAAATATGATGAATTCAGTCTGCCTGTTAATGTTGGCGATAGATTTACTATCAATGGTGTAGCATATATCATTACCGGTGTTGAAGATGAAACTATGACAGTAAAAGTCACATATCAGAAAACTGTCAATGACAAAACGGAAACATCAGCAATCATTGATGCCAATAAAGAAGGTTACGTCGGGGCAATTAACATTCCCGCTACGATTACATATCAAGGCAAGACCTTTACGGTAAACGAAATTGAGGAAAAAGCCTTTTATGGTGCCAGTGAGCTTACAACCGTAACTCTCCCCAATGGTATTACTATTCTTCCGCAGTATGCATTCATGGACTGTACTTCGCTCAGCAACATCAATATTCCTGAGACAGTGACCGAACTGGGGGCCAACGTATTTGCTTATTGCGAAAATCTGACAGAAATAGTTTTACCTGAGGGTCTAACATCCATCGGCAGCCGTTGCTTTCAGAATACCGGACTTACAAGCATAAATCTTCCCTCAACATTGACCTCTCTGCCGGATTATTGCTTCTATGGCTGTGCTTTGACTTCAGTCACAATGGGCGACCAGATAACCTCTATCGGCTCTAACTGTTTCCAAAACTGCAAATCTCTGACTTCTGTAGTATTGCCTTCAACCATAGAAACTTTACCTTCTTCTCTTTTCTCCAACTGCTCAGCCCTGCAGACCGTCGCTCTACCTGAAAGTGTGACAACTTTAGGCAACAGTGTATTCCAAAATTGCCAGAGTCTGGAAAGTATGGCACTGCCGCCGGCACTGAATAACCTCAGCCAAGGTCTCTTTCAAAACTGCTCTTCACTCAAAGAGGTAGTTATTCCAAGTAATATCACGGCTCTTCAGAATCAAGTCTTCAGTGGTTGCTCATCTCTTGAAAAAGTAACAATGAGCCCGGAGATTACCTTAATCAATCAAAGTGCGTTTGCCAATTGCTCGAAGCTTCATACTATAGCCTATTATGGAGATACGGAAGAGGCTGTACCGGGTGTGATCAAACTTAGTGATAAGACTGTGAAAATCGACCAGTATGCTTTCCAAAATTGCAAGGCTATCACTGAGGTAATCCTCCCTGACGGATTTACCACTATCGGGGGACGTGAGACATTCAAAAATACAGGTATCAGCGAACTTATTATTCCGTCCTCAGTGACTGCTATGAATCAAAACTATATTTGTGGAGATAATGAAGCTGTCACATTCTATCTCTGCGGAACATCACCGGTTACTGTCAATAGGTTTACATTTGCTAAAGCGAGTGGAAATTATGATTTCCCGGTAATTGTACCTACAGGTTATGCTGAGACTTATAAGTCTGCTACCAACTGGAACTATTATTCCATCAGTCAGCCAGAAGTGGAAAGTCTATCTCTTTCCGAAATAAAATTAAGCGACGGCATATTATCGGGTAGTCTTGATTTGAATTACGACATACAGCTTCCCGAACGTTTTGCCCGTATTAACAATGGTATAGCACTGGAGGGATATACAATTACGGTTACATTGTCATGTGAGGATACTGATCCTCTTGATATTGACATTGTTTTTGGATCAGATGGTAGCTTCTCTGTGCCTGTTGATGGATTTAATGCCAAGAACGGCGTTTCGGCTGTTGCTAAAGCAGTGAAGGATGAGGTAGCCTATAGCTCACAACCTGTGGATGTAGATGTTATAACTTCAACTCCTTTCGCATTCAAGGAACCGGAGTATAATGCTCACTTTGACGAACAATTCACACCCGAACTTACTTTTGAGAACGATGATTACACTTTTGCAGACCTTAATTTCAGTACCTCAAACAGCGATGTCGCGTATGTAAACAAACGAACCGGTGCTGTAATGGTTAAGCGTGTTGAAGGGGACGCCGTAATCAGGGCTTTCGTAACGGCTAATCCTGATATTTATGCAGAAATGACAATTCATGCTGCACTGGCAAATCCTGTAGAAAGCTTTGTTTTGGGTGACGGTAGTAAGAACATCACGATCTCTTACATGGATATATATGCTCTTTGTACTACTGTGGAGCCCTCAAATGCCGACATTCAGAGCTACAACATTGAAATTTCAGATCCGACAATTGCCACCACCTATAGCGTAACAGCGTTTAATCCCACCCGCAAATATTTCGAGCTTGTCACTCATAAGCCCGGGGAAGTGGACGTGACGTTCAAAGCTCAGGATGGAAGTGATGTGGCAACAACCTATCACTTCATCATCAAGGACTCGGATCGCAGTGAGGCAAAAGATTCATGGCAAGACGGCACATTCTGGCTAAATGAAGATTGGTTCGGACACACAAATGGTTCGATAAATTACATTGAAAAGAATGGTAACGTACGCTACCGTGCCTATGAATCACAGAACGCCTACGAATCGTTCGGCTGCACGTCTCAATATGCAATAATATTCGGTGGAAAACTCTACGTTATGTCGAAGCAGGAAACCGATGGAGGCGATACCCGCAGAGGCGGAGGACGTCTTGTTGTTGCCGATGCGAAAACTCTGAAAAAGCTTGCTGGTTTTGATGATATTCTCGAAGGAGGAGACGGACGGGCATGTGTGGGTGTTAATTCAGAAAAAGTATATATCGGAACGACAGCCGGCATAGCCGTATTCAACCCTGAAACGCTGACTATTACAGGAAAAGTTGAGGGTATTGAAAACGGAAGCAAGTATGCCAATCAGCTCGGCGATATGGTTTGCGCCGGTAAATATGTATTCGCCATTAAGCAAGCTTACGGCACATACGTTATAGATACGGAGACGGATGAGGTGGTCACGACACTCGGTCGTAATGAAGACGGATCGGTATTTGCCAACCCTCAAGGTGTAACGATGACCGCCGACGGTCTGGTGTGGATTGCTGCCACTTCAACTGCCAACGGAAAGGCAACAACGCTCTATTGCTACGATCCAAAGACTCTGGAACTCGTGAAATCCGTTGAGATGCCTTCTCATCTCGCAGTTACTTGCGGCTGGGGTGCCTGGCGTTCAACCAACTTCTTTGCAGAAAAGAATGACGTGGCCATTTGGTTTGGTTCAGGAGTAGAGGCAAGTATTGTTTCCGGAAATTCGGGTTACTATAGATGGGATACCAAGAGCGATGTTACTACACTTGAGCCGGTTTTTGTTTTCCCGAACGATCTTGCCGGGATTGATGAGAATACCAAGCAGGCTCCTTATGCTTCTGTTCGTTACGACGACCGTAGCAATCAATTGCTAATAGCTGCCACACATGGGGCTTCTTCCAATTA
>JAAVFL010000023.1 GCA_014800795.1 Bacteroidales bacterium
ACCGGATAAAACAAGCATAATTTGTATTTCATCGTCTCTCACCGCCTAATATGCTTGTATAAATTTTTAGTAATTTAGATAACTCGCTGAATTACAATGGTGATTCTTTTCTTCAACGAGGAGGGGTATTGATTCAATATCGGATCAAAAAGTAAAAAACAGCCGCATAAAATATTTTATGCGGCTGTTTTTTAGTTTTATGCGCTTAAAGAGGCTCAATCCGAAATTCCAGTGCATATTGTACCATCGCGGCGCCTTCAGGTGTCGGGATAGCGGTTGTTTTGATGCGGTTGCCATGCATGCAGTGGAATTTCGGATTGATCCCTTAAAGAACTTGATATGTTGTGTTGATTAGAGATTGCCTGTTACGAATAATATGACTGATCCATAGTTGGCTATGAAAAAGCCTTATTGCTTAACCCATATTAACTTGCTGGTGTCGTAGCCTCGTTTTTGGGCTTCGGTGAGGAGCTGAGTTTTTGCTTCACCGGAGATTTGAGGTGTGCGCGACAATATCCACAGGTAGTCATCGCTTCCGCTTCCTACGAGAGCATATTGATAGTCATCGTCAAGGAGCATGATGCGATAGTCGGAGTAAAATGGTCCCCAGAATGAAACGCGAAGCAATCCCGGAGTGTCGGTAAGTTTGGCAACGCCTTTTGCCTCTGATGGCTTTCTCTCTTTTATTCCCGTATTCAGCACATCGACTTTCCCATCATCACGAAGAACGTACGTTGCTTTTGTCTGCTCCATTCCGCGTTCAAATTTGTGGTCGAAGCGTGCAATTTCGTACCAGCTTCCCAGAAAGCGGTTCATATCAAAGTCTGTGACAACGGAATTGTCTACCGTCAGTTTGCTGCATCCCATCAGTAGGCTAAGCAGCACGGATAAGGTAAAAATCTTTTTCATGTTGCTCTGGATATTTATTATTGAAACTTAATCTGCCACTATAACAAACAACCACGCTAAAAATTAATCCTACGATAAAATTTTAACTCCTTTTATTAAATTTCCATACCGGATGTTCTCTACGGAATACCACTGCCGAATGTATGATAATCACATATCCACGGGCATCTACCGTTGCTCAACCCTTGACTTTAGCAAAAATTTTGCGATAATTTAAGACTGTCAAGAAGCAGCGCGTATAAACGCTTTCCTATTTATTTCAATCGCTCAAATGAGCGACATTAATACATCCCGCTCCGTTCTACCCCAGGCCTGAGGGGTAGCGTGGTCAGGAACAACTCCGGGGAGTTGGATGAAGATTCTGTACGTTCCCATTCTGGAACATACTGCCCCCGATGGTAAAATTTTAAGACTCAGTTTTTAATTTGTATGCTATCCTTTCTGTCGGGTATAGAGTGAATAGTAAGAGTTGATATCTAAGTAAGTCATGAAAATTATTACATATATGTTCATAATAGATATTTTACACTTTCAGCGGCATCTTTTTGGCGCTTTTCACTCTCATCGTCAGTCTTTTTCGACAAGCTCAAAAGCGCAGGCGATAACGTGTAGACATCTACGCTCCTTCATCTTCGAGCGAAAGTCGCTCAAAAATACACTCCCTGAAAGTATAAAATAATTTTCACGACTTACTTAGCATAATAAATTAATTGATGGAGAACGAGGGAAAGAGCAGACACAGGAAAGAGAGCGATTCACCCGACACCTGACGGTGTCTCGATGGCCATTATTTTGATGGGGTTGCCCAGATTTTTGCGGGGTCGGATTTTTCAGATCAGATAAATTTACTTATATTTGCGAGGTGGATGTGGGGTGTCAGATGCGATGATTTTATCTATTCCTTCCGTTTTGTGCAAGTTTAGATTCAGATGTATCGCTCCTTCGATCTCCACGCCGTATTTATTGTACCTGTCTGATGAAATTTATACTCTTCTTACAACAATGAGAAGACTGGCGTTACTGATACTGGGTGGAATGCTGGCATTGTTTGGGTTTGCCACAGCGCAGTTTTGCGAGCTGATATATGATGGCGGAGTTCGCAAATCAATGTGTTCATTGTTGCTCGAACCTGATAGCACCACATTTTCTATGATTAGAAACAGGTTGCCGCAAGGTTTATCGAACACTGCCCTGTTAAGAAACTATATCGGATGCTGGAAGATTAAGAACGACTCATTGTTTCTTGACAGTGTGTTGGTTAACGACGGTTCTGACAGTTACAGACCAATCTCTATCGATGATATTTTTGCTGAGAAGCGGACAGCATCGGGATATTTTTCCGATTGGGTAAGCGATTCGCTGCGAGTGGTGTCAGGCGATATAATAAAATATGTCCATATGGCGTGGGAATCAAAGTGGGAGAATGAAGAATTGATAGCCGTGGAGAATGGCATCGTGAAGAAACGAATCCACAAGCACAACAGATTGGTGAATAAGGGAATGGAAGGCTTGAAACTCAGATCTTTGCCGGATAGCCTTGACTTGGGGGAGATTCCCCGAAGGATAACTTTGAATGTCAGCTATTCGGACTTTGATACTGAAGGGAACCCCACAAGTTGCAAGGTTATAGTCCGCAGAGGTAGTGGAGATGCGGCTACGGACAATCGTGTTGCAACCGCTATTGAAAAATTTATACTTACACGCAAGCCATTACCAATATATTATATTGATAACAGATACGTTACACACACCTACACAATCACTGTCGGCCCCTCCCGCAACGACTAAACAGAATCAAGTATCTTGTCATTCTCTGGTGTGATAGTTTATAATATTGATGAAGGGGGATAAGAATATGGGATGAGTCGTATGAGGAAGAAGAGTTCACGATATACTCCTCTACATCTCCATATGTTCCTCGGCTACATTCGTTATGGACTATTTTGATGTGGTGATTGCCATGATTAAGATTTGCAAGGTTTTCTGATAACGATTATTTTTGCACATGGAAGACTTACTATCCACAATCAAAGTTCCGGATACTCCTTGGGAATGAACTTGATGAGCTATCAGGGAATTTTCACTTTGTAAAAAACTCCAAGATAAATGTCTTTTTGGAATAGAATTATCGATACAATAAACGGAACCGAAAACCGACGGGACCACTCATTGAAAAACCCGGCAGATTCATACCGCTATGGTTTTGTGGATGTCGAGATCGGACTGCACGATAATAAGATTCATGATATTGGAGCCATAAGGTGGGACGGTGCGGTGTTTCATGCTGCGGACAAGCGGGAATTGATGACCTTTCTCAAGGATGTGGAATTTGTCTGCGGACATAACATCATCAATCATGATGCCAAATATTTGTTTGATGAACATACGCGCACCTGCAAGTTTAAGTTGGTTGATACTTTATTCCTGTCGCCGTTGCTTTTTCCCGAACGCCCGTATCACCGATTGGTGAAAGACGATAAGCTTATAAGCGACCAGATGAATAATCCGGTGAACGATTGCGGGAAAGCCCGCGATTTGCTAATGGATGAGGTAGCCCGTTGGAAAGAAATGTCTACCTCCAGGCAGATGATTTTCGCAACCCTCCTTCACGACCGCGACGAATTCAAGGGATTCTTTACTTTTGTAAATGCGAAAATCGGACTTAGGGAGTCCTTAGCGAATCTGATTCGTTCAGAGTATCGAGACAGGATTTGCCGACACGCCGATATAGACAGTATAATACAACAGTTCCCATGTGAACTGGCATACGCACTTGCGCTGATAGATACTATGGATTATCGGTCCATCACCCCCGCATGGGTACTGCACAATTATCCGAATACAGAGTATGTAGTAAGGCTTCTCAGGGCTACCAGATGTATCGAAGGGTGTCCTTATTGCAACAGGGTGTTAGATGTGCATGCGAATCTCAATAGTTTCTTCGGCTTTGATGAATTCCGTACCTATGATGGGGTACCGTTACAGGAAAATTCGGTTCGTGCGGCTGTAGATCATAAATCTCTGCTGGCCATTTTCCCTACGGGAGGCGGTAAATCGCTGACATTCCAACTGCCCGCCTTAATGGAGGGGCGATCCGTGCATGGACTTACAGTTGTAATCTCGCCCCTGCAGTCTCTGATGAAAGACCAGGTGGATAATCTGGCGGATAGAGGAATAACGGATGCCGTAACCATCAATGGACTACTTGATCCGATCAGTCGTTCCGAGGCTATCAATCGTGTTATGAGCGGCGATGCGTCTTTACTATACATTGCTCCGGAGATGCTTCGGTCAAAGACGATTGAAAAAATACTGCTGTCACGCCATTTGGTGAGAATAGTAATAGATGAGGCACATTGTTTTTCTTCCTGGGGACACGATTTCAGGGTAGACTATCTGTTTATCGGCAAGTTTATCAGCCAATACTGTAAGAAAAAGAATTGTGAAACAATACCGATCTCATGTTTCACTGCAACTGCGAAGCAAAAGGTGATACAAGACATCTGCGACTATTTCAGGAAAACGCTGAATATTGAGCTTCAGATTTATGCTTCGTCAGCAGCCCGGAAGAATCTGCATTATTCGGTGATACATGCAGATACGGATGAGGATAAATACATGAAATTGCGTTCATTGATTGCTGAATCATCATCTCCGACCATCGTGTATGTGTCCCGGACCAGACGTACAAAGCAACTGGCAGATAAACTAACCCGAGACGGGTTCAAGGCCCTGCCTTTCAACGGCAGGATGGGAGCAGAAGACAAGATTGCCAATCAGGAGGCATTCATGAACGACCGCGTACGCATCATTGTGGCGACATCTGCCTTTGGAATGGGCGTTGACAAAAAAGATGTGGGACAGGTTATTCACTATGATATCTCTGACTCACTGGAGAATTACGTTCAGGAAGCAGGCCGTGCAGGTCGTGATCCGCATCTTGAAGCCCGGTGTTTTGTATTATACAGCGACTCTGATCTTGATAAACATTTCATCCTGCTCAACCAGACAAAACTTAGTATCAGTGAGATACAACAGGTCTGGAAGGCGGTGAAAGATTTAACGAAGCAACGCATGAGAGTATGTTGCTCCGCTTTGGAGATAGCACGGCAGGCAGGTTGGGACGACTCGGTCTCTGACATAGAGACACGTGTGCGCACAGCATTGGCGACGCTGGAGCAAGCCGGATATCTGGAAAGGGGAAACAATGTTCCGCATGTTTATGCCACCGGCATAACGGTGAAGAACATGGACGAGGCCCGCCGTCGTATTACCGAATCCCTGCTTTTTGAAAACGAGGAGATTGAGAAAGCGGTGCGCATCATAAAGTCGTTGATATCACAGAAATACACGGCTAAAAATAAAGATGCGGATGCTGAATCGCGCATAGATTATCTGGCTGACATACTTGGGCTCAGAAAGGATGAGGTAGTCTCAAGCGTGGTGCGTATGCGACAGGAGGGCATTCTTGCCGACTCAAAAGACATTTCCGCATATCTGCATGATGCAGGAGGCTCGGAAAACAAGTCGAGACGGCTGTTGGACCGTTTTTCGCGACTTGAACGCTACATACTCGGGCAAGTGTCTCACGAAGTATATCGTATCTCCTACAAGCAGCTGAATGACAATGCACAAAAAGAAGGAATCAATACTGCGACGGAAAAAGATATACGCACATTACTATATTTTCTGACAATCAAAGGATATACGCGTAAGAAAGAGGATGGCGCGCATAATATTGAGTTGGTGTGTCAGACGGATATGACATCAATCCTGAAACGTTTCGAGAAGCGCCTGGAAATATGTTATTTTACGATCGGCTGGTTGTACAATCTTACATCGCAGATAAACGGAGATGAGGAGGAAAAGAATGATGTCCGCTTCTCTATCGTAGAGTTGCTGAATGATTTGAGAACCACCGGGAATACCCTGATGGTGACAATGAGCGATGTGCAGATTGAAGATGTTGAAGAAGCATTACTGTATCTGTCGAAGATTGGAGCCTTGAAACTTGAAGGAGGTTTTCTGGTGCTGTATAACGCTATGGATATCCGCCGTATCAAGGATAACAGATCGCGCTACAAACAGGAAGATTACCGTATGCTCAGCGAGTTCTATAAGCAGAAAATCCAGCAGATTCATATAGTTGGCGAATATGCCAATCTGATGGTAAAAGATTATGATGCAGCGCTGAAGTATGTGCATGATTACTTCCAGATGGACTACAGACGTTTTGTTTCAAAATATTTTAAGGGAGATCGTGTGCATGAGATAGAGCGCAATGTAACTCCCGATAAGTACAAACATATTTTCGGGGCTCTGTCTGAAAAACAGATGGAAATTATATCTGACAAAGAGTCCCGATGTATTGTAGTCGCGGCCGGCCCCGGTAGCGGGAAAACGCGGGTACTGGTGCATAAGCTAGCCTCATTGCTCCTGCTTGAAGATGTAAAGCATGAACAGCTGTTGATGCTTACTTTTTCGCGGGCAGCCGCTACGGAGTTCAAGCAGCGATTGATAGGGCTCATCGGTAATGCCGCCCATTTTGTTGAAATAAAGACATTTCATTCTTATTGTTTTGACCTTTTGGGCAGGATCGGCAGTCTTGATGGAGCCAAGGATGTGGTAGCCCGAGCGGCGCAGATGATAGAAAATGGAGACGTAGAGCCAAATCGCATTGCCAAGACTGTTCTTGTCATTGACGAAGCGCAGGATATGAGCAACGAGGAGTATGCATTGCTACGTGCGCTCATGTCGTTCAATGAGGATATGCGCGTTATTGCCGTAGGGGATGATGACCAGAATATATTTGAATTCCGCGGTTCGGATTCGCACTACATGACACAGTTGATGAAAGAATCGAATGCCAGACTTATTGAAATGACCGGGAACTACCGAAGTTCACGTCGTGTGGTTGATTTTGCCGATACATTCGTAAAACGAATACAGGGACGAATGAAAACAGCCTCTATTATATCAATGAATACTAAAGAAGGGGCTGTATTCATACGCCATCATGTCTCTGATATAATGTACCGACCTCTGGTAAATGATCTGCTGAATCATCATGGTAAAGGCTCTGCTTGCGTATTGACACAGACCAATGAAGAGGCCGCCATTCTTGTGGCGTTATTACGCAAACAAGGTCTGAACAGCAAACTTGTGCAGAGTATGGATGGGCTCCGGTTTTGGAACATGGCAGAAGTGCGCATGTTTCTCCGGCAAATTGACCGCGATGCCCATACACCGATCATACCGGATGATGTATGGGAGAATGCAAAACAAAAGACATTCTCCTTATATGCAGATTCGACAAGCCTTCACTATCTTCAACGTTGTCTCACATTGTTTGAGCAGACAAACAAGGCGAAATATTATACGGACTTCAAGGAATTCATCTTTGAATCGTCTATTGAGGATTTCTGCGATACCTCAGATGCAGATGTAGTAGTTTCCACTATCCACAAAGCCAAAGGACGCGAGTTCGACGATGTATATATGCTCATAACCAAGCCTCAGACCATCCAAAACAAAGAGCTGCGACGATATTACGTAGGGGCAACCCGTGCAAAAGAGCGTCTGTTTATCCATACCGACACATCTCTTTTCGACCATATGCCGGCTAATGAGCATATTATGTATCAGGAACAATATGGCATGCCTGACGAGATAGTTCTACAGTTATCCCACAGAGATGTAAACCTCGGATTCTTCAAGGCCCGGAAGAATGACATACTCGCTCTCAGGGCAGGTCAGGCACTTCGTTTCGAGAACAACTATCTTTATGAATGTAGCGGCAATAAGGTTATCGCCCAATTGTCTCAGAAGATGCAGAACGAGTTGCAGTTATGGGCTGAGAAAGGCTATCATGTAGTTTCCGCATCCATACGGTTTATTGTGGCATGGCGACCGAAAGATGCACCACGGGAAGAGAAAGAACATGCCGTCGCGCTTGCAGATCTGATGCTCAGAAAAGAAACATAAGTGTACCCGTTTTGTGTACCCCCCTCTCCTGAAATTCTCCATAGAGAAGATGTCAGGCGGCGAGCCTGTCTCCATACCGTCAAGTCTATAAATGCGGAAGCCGTATGTCTGTAGCGACAGCCGGGAAGAGCCCCTCCGCCACATCCTCCGCCTTTTTATCTGGACTGCCGGAACAGCCAGTCGCATAGCGGCGACAGACGGTAGGCAAAGTTGAATGATGCCATGAGAACCATCCCCCCGCCATCCTTGGGAAAAACCGTGTTACCCTCGAAAGTGATGAAGTTGCAGGGGGCACCTTTTGCCAGCAGAGCCGAAGCAATACAACAATCAGTTGTATTTTATTTCACATTTTTTAACACACTCGAAAAACACCGGCGCTCCCGTCTTTGTCGGACAGCAACGCCCGGATGAAGCCCACGCGAAATGACCGGCATGGATAATTTAACGCCCAAGTGACTGACAGGCAAGCGAATAAACTTGTCGACCGTTTAACTGTTTCTTTTGAGTATTGAGAACCGTTTCACGGATTGATGCGTTATAGTAACAAAAATGCATTCTATGACACGCAAAGAACTCACTGACGTAATAGCCGCTAAAGTAGCGGAAGTAATCAACAATCCCGAAGCATGGGGGGAAGATCCTCAGATAAGCATAATCCCGACAACCCTGCTGGTAGATATTGAACGACATGATGATGCCGACCGCATAATCGAGTACAACGAATACGCTATTGAAGCTGATGCGGCCGTAGATGGCGACTATTCCGAAGATGCAGCCGATTTCCAATCAGCTTCCGACCCCGATCTATATCCGGTCGGAGCATTGATCGACTATGCCGACAGAAAACCCGACCTGGAAAAAATCGGCAGATTGGTAAATCAATACATTCCTCAGGAGGCGGAGAACCTTTACGCTGAGTAAATCGGAGATAATCTCCTGAAATGCGGCTGTATCTAAGAAACAGACGCCCCTCCTCTTCCATCGCGAATTTTCCGACTTAAACAATTAAAATAAAAGTGATTGGCGAGTATATTCCGATATTTGCCGGTCGCTTTTTCTGTGTGGCTTGAATGTGACGCGGGCAGAAGTATGGCCATGCCGGAGCTATCACAGAGACTCTGCAATGATAATTTTACTGCAATTTTATTTGTTCTGTATCCCCGTCAGATAAAATCAAATCGCGGATTTTTCAGTAACTTCGCGTATGGAAAAGTTGCAAGCGAACGGCAGCTGTTCAGAAATTCCGAACAGTTCGAAAACCTTATTGCCCACCTATGAACAACCCGTTTGACTATACACCGGATATCGAATGCGACAAAGCTTTCAGAAACCTCATCGCCACGCTTGATTCTCTGAAAGAGAGTGCCCGGCCCGACGATGTCAATTTCTGCAGTGAGCTTGAAGCCGGAAAAATGCTCGGTGTACTTATCGCCGCCGACGCTGATGGGATACACCACACCCTGTATGCTTTCTCCGGACAACTGGGCAATGGCGGATTCCATCATGAGGGATTTGTGGACCCGGTGTTCGACTATCTTGAGCCTGACGGTTATTTCAAGACAAAGGAAGCCGGAATTTCGCGTCAGAATATTGAGATCGCCCGGTTCGAAGAGGGCAATCTCGCCGGAATAAAACGTGACTACAAGCGTATTAAGGAGAAGCTGGATAGCGAGATTGCGGAATATAAGGAAAAATGCCGCCTGTCAAAACTTGAAAGGACTGCCAGAAGAGAATCGGGCATCACGGATGAGGCCGAGAAAGCTGCCATGATACGCCAAAGCCAATTCGAAAAAGCCGAACTCAACCGGCTTAAAAAAAGAGTGGCATCGGATCTGGAGCCTTATACCGTCCGTCTGAATAAAGCCCGGCACCATCTGGATTGTTTGAAAGAAAAACGCCGCTCCGACTCCGAAGCCTTACAGAGATGGCTGTTCACCAATTTCAAACTGCTCAACGCACGCGGCGAAAGCAGGAGCCTGAGCGAGATTTTCGCCGCTACCTCACTGAAGACTCCCCCCTCGGGCGCCGGCGAATGCTGCGCTCCTAAACTTCTGCAGGCGGCATATCTGCAGGGATGGCGTCCGGTTGCCATTGCTGAATACTGGTATGGGAAACCCAAAGGAGGGGAAGTTAGGCTACAGGGCGAACATTATCCGGCGTGTCGCGGCAAGTGCTTCCCTGTGTTAAGCTGGATGCTTCAGGGACTTACCGTGGAACCTCCGCTCGACAGCAGTCTCCGCTCAATTTCTACGGCTGAACCGGAAATAATCTACGAGAACCAATGGTTCTGCGTAGTTGATAAACCGGGCGGGATGCTCTCCGTACCCGGCAAGGGATCTGCCGTTTCCGTTCAGCAATGGCTCGAGAATAAATATGGTGCCGACCGGATTGTAAAGGTAGCTCATCGCCTCGATCAGGACACATCGGGGCTGCTTATAGCAACTTTCGGACAGATGCCGTTCAAGGTAATGCAATCCCTTTTTGCAACACGGAAAGTCAAAAAAACATATGTAGCCGATCTGGAAGGCGATTACGAATCACGCGGCATCGCCCGGCAAGGACACATCGACCTCCCCCTGTCTCCGGATTGGCTCGACCGCCCGCGTCAGCGAGTGGATTTCGACAATGGCAAGCCGGCACTGACATACTACGAATTCACCGGACACAACGCCGGACGCAGCCGCGTAATATTCAGCCCGCTCACCGGACGCACCCACCAATTGCGGGTTCACTCGGCATCGGAGATGGGGCTCGGAATACCGATCGCAGGCGACCGTCTGTACGGCAAAAACAGAACCGACGGCACCCGACGGCTGCATCTGCATGCCATGAAAATAGAATTCACCTTCCCGACTGACGGTCAACATTATCATTTCGAATCACCGTTACCTTTCTGACAGATAAACCGACAGGGGTGATACCACACTGCCTGTTAAACTTGCTGAAAGTTCCAGGGGCCATTCAACCTTCACGATGTACACTACGTTATGCTGTCAGACAGACAGTAATTTTACAGAGCCTGATAAATTAATCGGGCCATTACCCTGCACATATTTTTTTTTAACGTACACACTTAAAAAACACTTTTGAATTATGACTTACGACGAATTGACCGATTCCGCTCCCCTCGTATTGGTGGAATTTTATGCGACATGGTGTTCACATTGCAAAGCGATGGAACCGATAGTACAGCAGGTTACGGAAATACTTGAAGGTAAATGCAAGGTTCAGCAACTTGACATCGATCTGAATCAGGAAGCGAGCGACAATGAAAATGTCTCCGCCACACCGACCTTCATTCTCTATAAGGATGGCCGCGAGGTATGGCGCCGGAGCGGAGAGATGCCCGGAAGCGAGCTTCTCGAGGCTGTAGAACAGAATTTCTAATCCTACAATCCGGCTGACAATGGCGATTCAACGAAGTATATTCACCCGATTTCTGAAGGCTCTGGAGGTGCCGCATACGGCGGAATTCTCCGAGAAAGCTTTTCATTCGATGGACTTCGACTCACTCTACGGACTGAGCCATCTTCTTACGACCTACGGAATCGAGAACGAATCGTTCCTGATCGCAGATAAAGAGGAGCTCGTCAAGCTCCCCGCCCCCTATCTCGCCCAATTGAAATCGGGATACTTCGTTATTGTGGAACAGACTACCGGCGATAGCGTTACCTACGATTCGTTAGGAGAGAAAAATACACTTCCCCTGAAGGAATTTCAGGAGAAGTGGAACGGTATCGCACTGCTTGCATATCCCGCCAGGCAATCGCGCGAACCTGACTTCGGCAGTCACCTCCTCACCGAGACAATCAACCGCTGGAGCTGGCTTGCACTGATTATAAGTGCCGTGGCTGTGATGGCCTACTTCTACATCACCCGAGGGGTTTATCATTCAGCGTGGGCTACTGTGGCTGTGATCCTTAATCTTGCAGGACTTTTCTTCTCATACCTGCTTGTTCAGAAAACACTCGGAATCCATACATCCACCGGCGACAGCGTCTGCAATGTGCTTCAGAAAGGCGGATGCGATTCCATCCTGTCGATGAAAGTATCAAAACTGTTCGGAGTGTTTTCCTGGAGTGTGGTGGGATTTTCATATTTCGGCATCTCCCTTCTCACACTTCTCATATTTCCACACCTATGGAGCGCGCTGGCGCTATTCAACATATGCTGCCTGCCCTACACGGTATGGAGCATATGGTATCAGAAATTCAGGGCCCGCCACTGGTGTACACTATGCGTCGGAGTACAGACAACCCTCTGGCTTCTGTTCGGTGCATATACTGCCGGAGGTTTTATCAGAAATCTGTTGCCTATGCGGCTCGACGACTGGGTTCTGCTGGCTACATACATAGCCACAGTGCTGTTTCTCAATTTAATAGTTACGTTCATTAAAAACATGAATCTCCATGCCACGCAACATATCTAAACCGTCGCTGAATTCAACCCGGAAACTGACACCCCTCGAAATGACCAAGATACATTTCGGACGTCCGGCCCTCCAATCGCCTACATCATCCGGATCCGGACCGGCAGACAGAGATTCCGTAGCTGCCGAAAATTAGTGTATCGGGCACACTTGTTCAACCCCCATTGAAAACGCCACGGCACTTAACACCTATTCCACCAATTCCTTGAGCAAGCGCATGAAAGTGACCTCCATCGGAGCCTCGCTTATACCCGGATGCGAGGGGGATGTCTGAAGAATGGCGCTTTTGGCAGCCGTAAGCCAGCGATAGGTCTCCTCGACCGGTAAACCGGGTGAGGGTACATCGCCGCGGCGGAAAAGCTCCGCCTGACGGCGCAGTCCGCCAATATCGGCAGAAGGCGACAGCGCGCGTATACGCGATTCATCTATTCTGATCTCACACCTGAGCCAGCGACGGCGTTTACACATCATTATCAGCCCTATATTGATAAATTCCTCCCGCTCCACCCGGGGCACATATCTGATGACGGCATATTCATACAGGTTGGCATCGGGTGCGCACACCACACCACCGTTATTTATCGCAGATTCCCTCATAGTCCGAGTAGTTTTTTCTGTCGCACGGCCTCATTAACAAATACAGAGCTGTTTTTCAGTCGTTCAGAGAGGAAAGTCGCATAAGCCAGCCGACGCTCTTCAGCCGTAATATCCGAATTCTCCTCTTCGAGCCATTCGCGAGGTACGAGATCCACTATTTTCAACAGCGTGCGTGGCGTAATAGCCTGGCGCATCAGCCTGTCGGCCTCTTCAAGGCGGTCGGCATACCGAAGGAACACATGGTTGCTGATATACGGAAACGGATCAAGAGCCGCTTTCTGAGGATCGCGCCATGAATGGTGGAAATAGAACGATGCGCCGTTATCTATCAGCCACAGACCGTTGTTCCATACCATCATATTCGGATTGAGGCGCGTACGGTCCACATTGGTCAGAAAAGCATCGAGCCACAATATTTTAGCGGCTGTAAGGGAATCTACCGCATTTACCGCCGGATCGAACGTAGCCGCTCCCGACAGATAGTGCAACCCGACGTTCAGTCCTTCTGAATTACGCAGCAGTTCCTGCACTTCCTGATCGGGTTCAGTGATTCCGAACACACCCGGCAGATCGAGAAGCACGGTTTCGGGGACATTAAATTTAAAAGCCTTGGCTATCATACTCCCTAAAAACTCCGCTATCAGAGCCTTTTTGCCATGGCCGGCTCCGCGAAGTTTCACCACGTACTTGAATCCGTCGTCAGCCTCCCCCAGCACCGGAAGGGAGCCCCCCTCTCTCATAGGGAGGATGTATCGTATCAGTTCCTGAGTTCTTACTTCCATAAGGGGAAATGATTAAGAATAATGCGTTTACTCTCCCCACTGATATGCCCCGAGCGAGGGATACGGGAGACGTGGATTACCGTAGCGGTCGCTGGTAGTGGCAGGTAGTACCAGATCCGGATATGCGGCGTCGCGTGCCGGAGAATCCTCCTTGAGGGTATAGTCGAATACATACTGCTCGCGAATGGTATTGTAAAGAGGATCCTCACCCCAAATACAGTCGATGAAGTTGTTATCGTCTTCACCGTTCGACTTCAGCAGACATCGCCTCAGAGTAACATCAGTTCCCTCCAGATCGCCATGGCTGAGATCTGTTCCGTTTCCGTAGATGATGCAGTTTGTGAAATCAGCCGCCATATAAGGCAGATCAAGGGTGACCCCGCTCTCATCCACATCGGCATCATCCGCGCTTACATGCCACATCTGTATCGCCGGGCCGCCGAGGGCACTGAACAGATAGTAGTTTGCGATTGTACACTGATTGAAAATATGATTTCCGCCGATCAGGGCCAGAATTCCCGACGAAGCATCGGCAAATTCACATCCGGCAGCCGTCACCGAAGTATGGATAGCTCCGAGAACATACCCCTTGCTGTTTCTCACCTGCGAATTTACGAGCGTCAGAGCGGGAGATCCTTGCGAATGGTCAACCACTATGCCATACTCGGTATTCCTGACCGAAGCATGGCTTATATAATTGTCGCCGGAGGTAGGAGTGAACTCTATGCCGCCCCACTGCCCCGACATTATCTCATAAGGGATAGTGGATGCCACATAACCCGACCGGTCACCTGTGAAACTTACAGGCGACCCGGCGGTTCCCTCCACACGCAGCGTGCCGTGAACCACCATTCGCGCCTCCGAATGAAAGTAGAGTTCCGAACCGGCCGGAATCGTAAGGGTTGATCCCTCCTCTACCACAATGCTGTCGGTAATATGATAAGGTTTACCCGCGTCGAGAATTGCAGACCCGGCGAAACGGGTGTCACCCTTGAGACGTACCACATCGCGGCCGGACGCCTTTACGGGCAGTCGCGATGTCACTCCGTTGCAACGGAATTCTATATGGCTCAGAACGTCAACAGCTACATTACGTCCGTTCTCGGGGAGTGTTGCCTCCACGAACACGAATATCGAGTCATTGGCGCGTATCTCCACATTATCGAAGCGTTTGCCACTCATCCCGTCCACATTCAGGCGGAAAATACCCTGGGAATCGTCGGAAAACTCAATGGAACTTATATTAATCCCCTTGTCATGGCGATTATATACCACAAAACGATGTGTCGGCGACGCATCAAGAGTGAATAGTTCGCCCATCCGCACCGTATCGGTTGAGAAAAAGGGCTGATCCGAGGCCGAAGTGGTGAAGGAATCTTCTATACATGAAGTCATGGCGGTCATTACAACAGAAAGAACCGCTGACAGAAAAAATATCTTGCGTAAAATTGTCATATCTTAAGGAGAGTGTCTCATACTTTCAGAGTGTGTTTTTAATACATCTACATACTCTTAATCTAAAAAACCGATTAAATACGAGAGCTATTTGAATTAATAAACGTCAAACCCGCTACTGTTATTGTCTACTATACAATAATTAGCTATATTTGTATCGTTTACAGATTATACCACACGAATCATCATTCTAATGAAACATATTTTCCCTCTGCTTGCCTTCATTATGCTTGCCCTCACAGGCGCCGAGGCACAGACGCTGATACTGAATAACTCCGCCGGACAACTCAGCTCGATCATCCGGTTTCCTGCGGCAGCAAAGACGCTTACACTGCAAGGGACATTGAATCTCGCCGATTTCGAATTCATGGCCCTCGAAATGCCGGCCCTGCGTTCGCTTGACCTTTCGGAAACAGTGATCACCGAATACAACGGTGACGCAACCTTCACAGGACGAACGCATTCGCCCGCCGACGTACTCCCCGCATACGCGCTTCTGGGGATGAAAATCGAGAATCTCATCCTACCCCGCGACCTCAAAGCCATAGAAGATGGTGCGCTGGCTGGAACAGCCATCAGACAGATTACCCTGCCTGCCACCCTCACCTCAATAGCGTCACACGCCTTTGCCGACTGCCGCAATCTCACATCTGTCATCATTCCCGCTGCTGTATGTGAAATAGGAGAAGGCGCGTTCAAAGGATGCGACAGGTTGCTAAGCATAAAGATTGAAGGTACCCTTACTCAAATCGCCCCCTATACATTTGCCGGATGCTCAAAACTTAACGACTGTCAGATTCCCTTCACAGTAAGAAGCATAGGCTCCTCGGCCTTCAACGGTTGCACTTCGCTGGCCTCGGTTTCATTTCCCGCAAATCTTTCCGCCATAGGCGAACGCGCCTTCTACAGTTCCGGGCTACGGAGCGTAGACCTCGCGCGCACGACACATCTCACATCGCTCGGCAACTGGGCTTTCGCCGACTGCCGGGCCCTCGCCGCAGTATCACTCCCGTCATCGCTAACCGCTCTCGGAACCGGAACATTCTTCAACGATGCGACCTTGCGCGTCGATGCACTCCCCACCTCAGCCACCGACATACCCGACTTCACTTTCGCAGGAAATGCCGGCAGCGCCACGATGCTCGAAAACTCCGCTGTAGAGCGCATCGGAGCCTACTCACTGGCCGGCTGGAACGATACACGCGTATTTATCCTCCCACCATCGCTCAATGAACTAAAGGAGGGGGCTATGGCCGACTGGCAGAGGCTCGACACCATCAAAGCCAACGCACTAACGGCTGTTCCAGGCGCCGACCCCTCTACATGGGGCACCCTCGACCGCTCTACAGTGGTGCTTCTCGTAAGCGACAACTGCAAGGAAATGTTTCAGTCTGCCGACGAATGGAACGAATTCAAGATAATGACTCGTCAGGACGTTCTCGACGGCATCGATACCCCCGTTTCAGATGATCCGACGCATAACGGCATATCAGCCCGCCTCGACGGACAAAACCTGATTATCAGTTCCGGCCGCAGGATCGCTGCCGTGCAGCTTTACGATGTCGCCGGACGCAGCTTCTCACTCCCTGTGAACCATACCGAAACCGGCTGCACCATCGACACCTCCGCCTGGGATGTCAATATAATGATTGTCCGCGTAGTTCTCGACGACGCCACCGCAACCATCTTCAAACTCGCCCGCTGATTCAATATCTTACCGTAAACTCACTAAGCTCCCCCTCCCCTCTTCATAGGGGGAGGGGGAGCTTCTGCTGCGTAATTAACACTATCAATATCCTCCCGATAGCGGGAACGGATTGCATCTTCTATGCATATGACCAAAGTTCGCAACGGTATCCGATTCTGAGTCGATTAAATCAGGCTATGAAAAAAAGATATAGCACCAATTGAACGCCTACAGCCCGGCTAAAAGTTCCGAACCGGTCATTACCTCCATCCTTGAAAAAGCAAACAACTTCTTGCCGAGATCTTTCAGGGATGCTCCGATGTGATATACATCATCATCTATTATCAGAAAGCGGTCGTGAGCCTTAGCGTATTTATGTAGTGTTACCCCCGGATATTGCTCGTTATGTTTATCCACATCCTGACGAAGCTGTTTGGAAACATGGCCGTCGTAAATATCTACCGTCACGCCCGGCTGGCGTTTGGAAAGCTGAACCAATACCGAATCATCAATATAATTGTCGATCACCACAATCCTCTTATTGGCCTGACGGATAAGGTCGGCCACAAGCGCATACGCATCAAATATCTGCCCGTTGAAAAAAACACCCTCCTTGGGTTGCAACGATGATCGTACGAAGAAGTCAATTTTCTCGTCAAGCTGAAGCAAGTGGCGGTCATGTTCCGATAATCGTCTGTCAATTCTGTCTTCCAGATGCATGAGCCGCTGATTGATAGAATAACCCCGTAGCAGATAGTCTTTTAGAATATTGAGAGCCCATATTCTAAACTGCGTTCCTCTCACAGATTTCACACGATATCCTACTGAGATGATGACATCCAGATTATACAGTTTAGTACGATATCGCTTACCATCTCCGGCAGTTAGTAAGGATTCCTTACATACTGAATTTTCAACTAATTCACCTTCTTTAAATAAATTCCGGGTGTGGAGTGTTATATTGTTCCTCGTGGTCTGAAACAGTTCAGCCATCTGCGCCTGTGTCAGCCAAACCGATTCATTCTCCACTCTCACATCAAGAGTAAGAGTATCATCCGGTTGATAAAGTATGATTTCATTTGGGTGATTCGTCTCCATATCGCAAATATACTCATTAATCCTGATACTCCGATACATTTCTGAATAATTCGATTTCAAAAAAATTGACCAGCGATTGTCGGATTCAATATTTTTCATAAATTTTGCAATTGCATACCGCACCACTAGGGAGAGGTTTTTGACCGAACCATCACCCGGTCTGGGGTAAGCGGAGCGGGACGCGGTGAAAATGGGTCAATGTAAAATGTATGTTGTTAAAGTATTCGCAAAGATATGCACAGCTTAGATTCATGAAACAACGGCAAGCACTTAAAACGACTCAATCCGGAATTCCAATGCATATTTAACTTTTTAACCGGTTTTTTACATTGGCTCGATTTCAGGCGGATGGACCGGTGAGCAAAGAAATGCGCGGCGTTCCGGGAGTGGAACGTCGCGCGGGAAATTAAGGGGAAGGGATGGTAGCCCATAGGAGAATCGAACTCCTCTTTCAAGAATGAAAATCTTGCGTCCTAGCCGATAGACGAATGGGCCGTTATCTACCCATCAGCTTTCACAAGCGGGTGGGAGAAAATTACGAGAACTATATTAATTTCTTTTCATTCGGCTCATATTCGGGCCGATTATATCTGCGAATCGATCAACCAAGCTTGTTGATGTGAAGCGCGAGCTTGCTCTTGAGGTTGGAAGCCTTGTTCTTCGAGATTGTATTCTTCGATGCAAGACGGTCGAGCATAGCTATAACTTTCACGTAAGTTTCCTGAGCCTGTGCCTTGTCGGTCATAGCGCGGAGGCGACGAACGGCGTTACGGGCAGTTTTTGCGTAGTAACGGTTGCGAAGGCGGCGGCTTTCGGTTTGGCGGATACGCTTGATTGCTGATTTATGATTTGCCATTTCTAAAAAATGTAAATGTCAGTTTGTTTGTTTTATTTATGGTAGCCCATAGGAGAATCGAACTCCTCTTTCAAGAATGAAAATCTTGCGTCCTAGCCGATAGACGAATGGGCCTTGATTGCTTTTGCGGTGCAAAGTTACGAGTTATTTTTTAGTCAACAAAATATTCCGAGAAAAAAACTTCCGTTTAAGGTTTTTTCACTAAAAATAGCGCTTAAAAGGCGATTTTAACCCGTTTTTTTACGAAATTTGGGGTAAAAATCGGATGTTAACACCCTGTGGTGTGCGCCCCTGTTATCAGGAATCGTTCCGGATAGCACCATTTAACTGTAATTCGACCCTCTACGGAGGTTTACATTTTACATGTTCAGCTTGAATATATGTTTGAGAACCTCGACTGCATAGCGCTCCGCACCGTACGCTACAGCGACAGCCGCAATATCCTTACCGCCTACTCCCGCCAGCGTGGCCGGGTGACCGTGAGCATTCCGGCAGGAAGCGGACGCACGGCTATGCGCACACGTGCCCTCACCATGCCGCTGTCGGTTTTTCAATGTGTTGCAGATGTGCGCCCCGACCGCGATATACTACAGATCCGCGACATGCGGAGTGCCCCCGTATCCTTCCTTGAAGGGCCGGTGCGCTCTACTCTCGGGCTTTTTATAGCAGACATCCTTGCGGCGCTCCTACGCGAGCCCCAACGCGACGTCACGCTCTACGACTTCATTCTCTACATCCGCGAACATATCGCCGGAGCATCCGGAACTGCACTTGCCAACATGCATCTCTGCTTCCTGTTGCGGCTGCAACATTTTCTTGGCATCGAGCCCGACTGGAGCACCTACACCGGTGGTGCCATATTTGATATGGCCGATGGAATCTTCCGGCCGTCAGCGCCGCTTCACGGGCGCTGGCTGCCATCGGCCGAAGCCGAAGCCGCCTGGAAACTGCGGCGCCTCACCCCGCGGTCAGCACGATTGTTCGCCATGAGCCATACCGACCGCAATCATCTTCTCGACCGCATCATGCAATATTATCAGATTCATTTTCCGGGACTCACATCGCTCTCATCGCTCGATGTGCTGCGGGCCATATTCAGCTGATTACAACCAGGTACAAAAAAAAATTACTCGTCATCGCGACGAATAATCTTCTTACCTTAAATCTAATACCATGAAAAACTGATGCAAAGGTATAAATTATATGTTATACAACATACTTTTGCGGCAAATATTTACTCGATATTAACACTATTTAACACAAATAAATACAACAAGAACGCGCCGTCTGCGCATATCCTGTTGTATTCAAGCCAATTATGATATTTTCTAACAGAGAAGGCTATGGAAGACTGCGCCGGACGATCACACCTCCTCGTTGATCGAATAAGACAGAAAATCGACAAACGGCTTCAGATAACTGAAAAGTTCGGAAGTCCGCTTCACCCAGTCGGGATCAAGAAAATACTCCATCGGCGTGGCATGAAACTTACCATAGTCGAGCAACCGAAGCAAGTGGGCCTGCGGATGATTACGATCGTAACCCTTCGGCACTGTCTTCAAACTCCCGGACGCGCACCAGCCCGGGAAATACTTCTGTATTGCGGGCGCATTGATAATCTCTTCGAATTCCTCGATGTTGTCGACTATCGCCCTACGCAGTTTTTTTAATACCGCCGACTCCGGACACCACACACCCCCATAAAGGCCGCTCACTATATCGTCTTCCCCTCGCGACGGACCCATCTGCAGATAAAGGCCGGCATCATGAGCCTTACGCCCGTCGGGTGAGAAACCTGCCGAAAAATAATCTTTCAGAGGCGTTTTGTCTACCGAAAAACGAGTGTCGCGATATATGCGGTAGGCACATTGCTTCCCTGTCAATCCCGAAAGTTCAGGCCACCATTGGCTCATATCGGCAACAAGGAGATCAATATCATTCAGCCACAACTGGCGTAGACGGTCATACTCTGCCTTATTGGCTTTGAACCACTCGCGGCTGTTGTTTGCCTGCAACCGGGCGAGAAAGTCGTAAAGCTCGGGGATGTAACTCATAACTGTATTACGGGATTAAAACACATTCTAAAAGCATACCAGATTTTTAGCCATCCGCAGCGGCTAAGCGCTGCGCGCAACGTGAAACGCGGAGGGGGAAAACTTACTGATTTACATCCTCCCACTCCACATCTACAACCTGCTGCTCCACCGTATAGTTCACAGTCTCATCGCGATGTGCCGACGGATCGGCCGGCATCTCCTTGAATTTCACGTACTCCCCTACCTCGGGGTCTATTTTTTTCTTTGTCCGCCTTATTCCGCTCCACCCCCCCGCACGCTGTTTACGCCCAGCATCTGAGGCACTCTGTGCGCCGGGGGTACCGAAAAGATCGTTCAGGTTTATCCATTCACCACGCTGAACACGGCGCATATTGCGGTATATGCGCACAAAAGGTCTGGCTAATGTCCATAGCAGCCATAAAAGCAGAAGCAGCAGTATAAATTTCATAGAGAGTAATCAGATAGAACGGTGACCTGCACCTTACTTGCGGCGTGCCACCCGTTTTTCATACGACAGTGAGCCTGCCGAAAGAATGAAATACAGAATAATAGTGTAAGCGAAACCTTCAACGCCAGAAAAACCGACAAAAAGTACCGCACCGAGCAGAAGAAGATAGCGCACGAAGTTATCACCGATGCGGAAGTTCTTGAGTTTAAGAGAAAACATACGCATATCGGTCACCATCAGAAGCGCCACTCCGATTATCACGACACTCACGATAAGATTACCCCAGTAAACATGGGCATGCATCCATTCAAGACCGTGGCTCTGCATCCAAGCGGTGGCTCCGATCCAGAAAATAGCGTTGGCCGGAATAGGCAGACCCTTGAACTCTGTAGCCTGCGACTCGTCGAGATTGAATTTTGCCAGACGTAACGCTCCCATTGCCGGAATAAAGAGCGCCACGAAGGGAACCCACCACGACCCTGTCCACACTTGCAGTATATTGTAGAGAAGCAGCGACGGAGCCACTCCGAAGCTCACCAGATCGGCAAGCGAGTCAAGTTCCTTCCCAAGAGGCGACGGAGCGTTGAGCAGACGCGCTGCCGCGCCATCAAAAAAGTCGAAAACAGCAGCAAGGCCCACCATTATCCAAGCCAGCTGGCGCCCGGTAAGTCCCATTACCAGCGGATTATCGAATGAGAATGCACATATACATGCCATACATCCCGAAAGCAGATTACAGCAGGTAAGGAAATTAGGTACAGAGGTGATTATGCGGCGCAACATAGGTCTGTTGTGTTACAGTTCTTTTTTCTTCTCGGGATTAAGGAGTCCCACCTGGGTCATACCGCCTACGGTAGGTTCGCCTATAGAGACATAGATTGAAGTAGAAAGCGGCAGATACAGGTCTACCCTCGATCCGAATTTGATGAATCCCATATGGTCTTCAACCGAGGCCTCGGTACCCGGCTCGGCATATGTGACAATACGGCGCGCCATAGCTCCGGCAACCTGACGCATCAGCACGAGTTGCCCCTCAGGGGTACGTATCACCACGGTGCTTCGCTCGTTCTCCACGCTCGATTTCGGTAGATACGCTGCCATGAAACGCCCCGGATGATGCTTGGCGTAAATCACTTCGCCATTGACCGGAAACCAGTTGGCATGCACGTTCGTAGGGCTCATGAACACAGACAGCTGTATGCACCGGCATTTCAGATATTCCGGTTCATAAACCTCCTCCAGCGCCACTACCTTTCCGTCGGCGGATGCCACTACCGCATTCGTCTGGTTACCGTCGAAATGGCGTCGGGGCGAGCGGAAAAAATTCACTACCAGCATGTAGAACACAACCGATGCTACCGTGACAAGGATCGGAATCCATAAGTAACCGCGCACGAAAATCCACAGCGGCACATTGATTATGAGCAGTGCCACCAGAAAGAGGATCAGGATGCTTGTTCCTTCGCTATGTATCTTGACTCTCATTGCTATTGGTTATCAGTGGTAACCCCGCGCCACCGTTTACCGGGCGTGAGCGGCGGTTTAATTGACAAAGTTAGTGTATTTTTCAGAATTCCCCTTATTTTTCAACATGTTTTTTAGCAATGCCTCTTTCCGGGCGCATACCGGACCTCTATGCGCGTTATTTTCGCATTAGTAAGCCGTGAAAATTATTTTATATTATCCGTGAGCATACTTTCAGTCGGATTTTGTCCGAAAATGAAGATGTACAGCGAGATACACAACTGAAGACGAGAGTAAAAGCCTGCGAAGGATACCATGGATGAGATAAGGCCCATCAATGTACATTCATTCGCAATAATTTGCAGGACATACTTATTATTATTAATTCCGACCGAATGTCCTCAAAAAAAGTTATCCGCATACCAGACACCTTAAACGGATGCTGAATGCGGATAACGGCTTCTTACCTCCCGGACTTGGAAGACATATGTCGATATATCCCGGTTACAGAGCTCTGACTGTAAGTGTCCAGAGATCTCCGTCGGATTGCAGAGTAGCTTTTACGGTAGCCTTGTCTGCTGAATAAGCGTTGTACCATGTGCCGAAGGCTGTCTCGTCCTCCGCATAGCGGGCATTCATGAATTCGAGAAGCAGCTCATCGCCATCCTTTCCGAGAGCATCACTTTCGAATGTGGTGGTCACAGATGCATACGAACCGTTGACGAAAGTATATGTATACACGAGATCCTCACTTACCTCATATGAATATGTCAGAGGATTATCGCTTACCTTCTCGGCACGTGTATATGTTTCGACGAATGCCTCTTCTGTCATACCGAAATCAAGTGTCAGATCGGTAAAGGGATTCGTTCCGCCATCTACCGTGATGCGATAACGGCCGTCGGGATGAGTATCGTTTACCACCATGCATGTGCCGAGGTGTTTTGACACGAAAATTTCCGAAGTTTCACCCTGCTCGATCACACCTACAAATACGTTGTCGCAAGTATTTTTCCCCTGAGGAAGCACAGATGTCTTACCCAGCTCCACAGTACGCCTGATAACGTTTTCACGTACCGGATCATCGTCGTTCGAACATGCAGCCAGCATCACCACTGAAGCTGCAAAAATTAAAGTTTTCTTTATCATTGTACTTATTGTTTATCCATTGTCTTCAATAGGGTTCACATCAGGACGTCACTTGTTTTATTCACCATTGCATATGAATAAGCAAATTGCCTTAATTAGCAGACAAAGGTATACAAAAAAAATTAATTTCCAAAACAAATTGTATAAATTCCCAAAGTGCCGCATCAAATATCCGTATTCATGAAAAGTATAGCCGGATACATGGTGTCGTCACCCCCGGCTTCTGACTGTTTCCATACAAAAAAGAGCGGCTGCATCGATGACACAGCCACTCTTTTTTAAATTAGTCTATATATATGTTACTTCACTGCGATCTTCAGTTTGCCTCCATTGGTCACTGCCACATAGATTCCGGAAGGAAGACCGCCGACAGCAACTGAACCGACACCGGACGCAACCTTCATGCCGCTTACGGAATAGAGGTCGATCAGAGCGTCAGGACAGTTTACCGATGCTCCGTCGAAGGTCAGGGTTGCAGCTGTTTCGGCGGCTACATTGCCGATACCTGATTTGGGCTCAACCGTTACGGTGCAGGTGGCTGTAGATCCGAGTGTGCTGATGGTCACCGGAGCGGAACCTTCCTTGATGGCCTTGAATTCGATAGCGAATACGTTGTTGTCAAAAGTATAGTTACCGGTCATTTCAAGTATCTGCTCGTCGGTATTGAACGAGAAGTCGCTTAACAGATCTTCTTCAGTCACTGCATCGCGGCTATGTACGGCGACGTTGACGAAGAAAGTCTCCTCTTCGGCCACAGTCATTTCAGCCGGCAAAATCGAAATGGACGATTCGAAATGGAGCGCTACGAACATGCCGTTCTGACGCCAGGGCTGATCAAGACTCTCACCGAATACATAACCGAGATTCTCGAAGAACTCGATATCGGTGTCATATTTGTCGACAGACGCACCCTCCAACGAAGTATGCAGATCGGATCCGTCGGCTGCTATCACAGCCAGATGGTCATGAACATAATTATTCTCAAGACCGGCTTCGGTTTTGGGAACCTCATCCTCATAAGCATTTGCGGCAAGTTCCTCAGAACTCTTGCCCACCACACGGTGAACCGTGCCACCGGCGGGAGCCGTGATTGACTGAAGAGCAACAATGTTGTTGGTCACGACAGGAGTTGAATCCACTGTGCTGCCTTCGAGAGCCGCCGTTTCGCTGAGGTCGTTGGTAAGATATCCTACGATACCACCAGCTGCCAGAACTTTCTCCCAGCGGCTTGCCTGTGTGGCTGTAATGGTTCCCTCTACGACATTGCGGTTTACATGTCCGCGCTCGCAGTAACCTACGATACCGCCTACTGTGTTCTGTGCCGTGATATCGGCTTCGACATGGCAGTCGGTCACAGAGCCGTCTTTGGTAAGATCGCCTACGATACCGCCCACATATTCCTTACCGGTAAGAGCTCCTGAGAAAGCAGACGCTTTCACGGAAGAGCCTGTAAGTATCGTACCTACCATACCACCGAGCGCATCAGCCCCGGTTGCCTCTACTGAGGTGCCGCTGACAAACGAGTTTCTTATTTCCGATTTATTTGTCAACTTACCGACAAGCACACCAAGTGAACCGTCGAAGTCTTTGTCCACTTCAATCGACGCATTGTAAACATGAACATTATCAATGGTCAGATGCATGCCTTCACCGGCGATGATACCGGCGCGGCTATGATTTGCAGCCACCTTGAGCGACGGATTGAGAAGTATAAGATTTTTTACGATTGCACCTTCTGTAGCTGTGCCAGAAGCTATCGTATGATCGAACAGACCTGCCCACGAAGATGTGGAAGGATCGATTGTAAGTCCGGTGATACAGTGATTTCCGCCATCAAGCGAGCCTTTGAAGTTCGGTATGGATTTGATTTCATGTCCGGATGCGTTGAAATCGCGTACTATCAGATAGTGTGCGGCAGGTTCGCCGGCAATCAGCTTCAACTGCGAGAACGAACCGATCTGATAGGGGTTTTCAACCGATCCGTCTCCACCGAGGAAACGCTCGAATGGCAGCGAATAGAAGTCGGCTGAATAGGAATCATCGGCGTGTATCCAGCTGATCATCAGGCTTGGGTTGACATCAAGATTAAGAAGTGCTATAGTGCGTAAACTACCCTTTTCGGCATCAGGAATTGCACTGAACATTGTGCCGTTCTTGTCACCGATTATGCCGAGTTCCTCACGAATTTCCGATGCTACGCCGATATAGCGCTTTATAAGGAACATGAGCTCAACTTCGTCGTCTGCGTCGAACAGATAAGGATCCAGAGCCGACTGCTCGATGTAACATTGCGCATAGGCTATATCCTGACCGAGGTTGTAGTTTCCTACATGGTCTAGCTTACCCTCCTCATCAACCCATACGATCTGAAGAATGGTATTGAATTGGTCGTCGTTCACCACCTGCGATGTTTCGAAAGCATAGAGGATTTTACCGTCTAACACTACACGGTCCATATTGAATTTGAGCATGTAGCCTTCGAAATCCTGGGGAAGTGCAAACACCTCCTCGCCGGTCACAATATCCACGATGCTGAAATAATATTTATTATCCTGCAAATAAGTGAACACAGCCTGGCCATTTTTGCCATTTATGTCACTGAGCATCATTACCGCGTCAACTTCCTCAGCGATAGTATTGAGCAGACGGCCTTCAACATCATAATTCTTATAAGCCTGAGCGTAATCCTCCTTACCGGTCTTGTCTGACAGCACACATACGGTAAAACGCTCTGGCGAGTGGGTTTCGGGATTGACAGCTATGTCACCTGTCCAGTCGAGCATACCGATTCCGTAGTAGGTGCAATAGTCATTATTGTCGTTCTCTATCGGAATAAGGGTGGTTGACACTTCCGTAAGCGATTTATCGGAAACATCCGCAAGCGACAGAACACTAATCTTCAGGTTGTTGTCCGGTGTCTGTGATTCGTCCGCAGGCTCTCCTGTAATGAAGTCAAAACCGAGAGGATTTACCCAAAACGGCTTTTCGTATTCTACGAACACGAACAGAGGAACGTTGTAGCCGTCCTTATCCATACCGCCGGCAATAGTGAATACATAGGGATAGTTCTCCTGATCGCCGGGCAGATTGTTGTAGCACATCACACGCTCGCTGATAAGAATCGGATCCGACATGCCCCCTCTTTTATAAATCTGGAGTGTCATACCACATGAGTTGGCATACTCTATTGGATCATCGTAGTCATCAACCTCGGGCGAATAGTCCTTGGCAAAGGTGATATAGAAGTTTTCGGAAAAACGATTCTTCGGCACATTGACAGCATCAATGCAATAGCCCTCATACGAGGCCAGCAGTTTGTCATTGCCGTTCTCCTCCTTTGCCCCGCCGATCGAGTACACGTCTGTGCGCTGAGAAGCGCCATACATGCCATCGAAGTTGCGGGCGCTGTAAACCATTATCTCATATTTATCGTCGGAATTGAAGAAGTTTTTGGTAACTACGTCGCCGAGCGCCACCTGAAACACCTTCGATTCGTTCTCCTGAAGAGTGAATTCGCTCTTTACAGTACCTATGGTTTCGAAATTCTCATTATAGATAGTGAATTCGAAACCCTTTACAAATTCTTCGGACCATCCGCCTCCGTTGGGGTTATTCTCATCATAGGGATGAAAAACTTTATCTTCGTCTATCTTAGAGGTATAGAACCATGTCTGACCATCGGGCCCGTCGATATACGACACAAGTTGCTCGGCATCAAGAGTATAATCCAGATCCGGAGCCCCCTTGCGGACATTCTGGTCTTTAAGAGCTGCACGGAACTCTTCAAGCGAGCGCGCCATTTTCGAAGGCTTTGCCTTATATGCGAACTTGAAGGGATGCTCCATATCGTGAGCCCCTTTCGCGGTTCCGGCGGGAGCGGCAGAGATGCTCCCGGTGCCTACTGCGAGCATAGCGCATGCCACACAGGGCACGGTCCATAGCTTGAGTATCTGTTTTACCATTGAAATATAATTTAAGTATTTATGAGAATTATCAGAATGTCTGATTGCTTCCGGAATAATTTTATTATCAAATTTCAGCAATAGTTCCCGAAAGATCAATTCAGTCAATTAAAGAATATAAAAAGGTTGGTAATCTGAATGATACACGTTTATAAGATATGAGGAGCGTGTGCTTCCCGAAGATACCTTGCGTCTCGTTTCAGAGAGAGGACACTTGTTAATGATCCATAATTAATACAGACAGATTAACATCCTTCACACTTACAATGTGCAAAGTTAAATAATTTCGGGAACAAATCAAAATCCATCCGTCCCAATTTATAAAATTTTAATAGAATCTGTCCTTATCCCCTTTCAGATTTGCCAGAACGCGCTTTCAATCGAATTCGTAAGGATCAAGCCCTGCGAAATCGAGCGCTTCGTGACGTTCGACACATGTTCCGCATGTTCCGCAATGATGTTCCCCTCCGCGATAGCATGAGTAGGTATGATGATAATCAACCCCTGCTGCAATACCGCGCTGCACAATCTCACCTTTGGTAATCCCGGTATACGGGCAGGATAGCTTTATCCCTTCGTACGTGCCTGCGGCTATAGCCTTCCCCATAGCATCCACGAAAGTGGGGCGGCAGTCGGGATAAATGGCATGATCGCCGCTGTGGTTGGCGAGCATGATGGTTTCAAGCCCGCGGCTCTCGGCGAGGCCGGCTGCGATCGCAAGCATTATACCGTTGCGGAACGGCACCACCGTAGAACGCATGTTCTCCTCTTCGTAGCATCCTGCGGGAATGGCATCGGCACCCTGAAGAAGCGAACTCTCGAAATATTCAGCCATAAAGCCAAGAGGAATCACCAGATGCTCGATTCCCAGATTGCGGCAATGCCATTGCGCGCATGCCGCCTCGCGGTCGTTATGGTTGGAACCGTAGATAAACGTGACCGCCAGCGCGATATCAGCCCGGAATTCATAGAGCATAGTGGTAGAATCCATTCCGCCGGAAAGAACCAGCAGCGACTTGGGGCGACGGGGATACTGCGCCGTCTCGCGGGTAACGAAAATCTGTTCCTCCTTGGGAGGAAGCGCCTCAGCGTTGGGGAGATTATGATGCACTATTTCCATAATTCCGATGCTTTTAATATTCGTCAGATATTGGCACTCATCGCCGCAGCCATACGGGCTGCCGCAAGCGCCTTATGTTCCTCGTCGGCGTAGTTCGCGAAAGGATGGATCGCAATCCCTCCGCGGGGGGTGAAGAAGCCTTTCACCTCAAGGTAACGGGGATTCATCAGCTTTACCAGATCCTTCATTATAATGTTCACGCAATCCTCATGGAAGTCGCCGTGATTGCGGAAAGAGAACAGGTAGAGCTTAAGGCTCTTGCTCTCTACCATATCCACGCGAGGTATATACTGTATTACGATGCGGGCGAAATCCGGCTGCCCTGTTTTGGGACATAACGATGTGAATTCCGGACAGTTGAATGTAACCAGATACTCGTTCTCCGGATGCTTGTTAGGAAAAGTCTCGAGAACCTCCGGAGAATATTGGTCGGGGTAATGTGTATGGGTATCACCCAACAGGGTGACACCCGTCAGTTCGCTGTCTGTTCTGCTCATTTCCGATCAGTATTTGATTTCATGAACTTTCAGGCGCTCGCCGGCATCGTTGACGATGCTGCGGAAATAGCGCTCGTCATAGCCGCCGAATTCGGGATATACCGGCACACCATATTCCGACTTCTTGAATTCATGGTTGTCGTCGGTCTTCTTGATGTTACCATCCATAAATTTCACGAACAGATAATCGCCGAGCTGCTTGTAAGCTCCTGTTGCACGCTCAGCCCAGAGATCGGCGAGTTGCTGGGTAAGTTCGGTGGCATCAGTCTCGTCCATCGACGCGAGGTTGGCAACAGCGACATCCACGTCAGATGCTATGGCGGTCTCCAGATCGCCCTGAACGCGGCGTATGTCGGGAATCATCTGCGAATAGCGGTTGTACGCCTGGTTGGCTACGTAGTTGTTTACCCAGAAGTTGGCGTTCCAGTCGAGGGTGTTCACATCGCCATGGGCAAGCTGGGCAGGCACCTGCTTCACCGAACAGAATATCGGAAGATACACACAGGTGTTGGCATCGTCGGTGCCGAACCACAGCAGTCCGCGAAGATGTTTCGGAAGGTCGGAACGCATCTGCGACACGAACGAGAAGCCTGTCTGCTGGGTAGCGATGGCGCGTTCGTGAGTGTATTCCTGTCCGTCGACCTCGAAGGTCATCGGACGCCAGCGGTAGGGAACATCGAAAGGTCCTGCGCCTATATCCTGCGTCATATCGTAGGGGGTGTTCTCGAAGTGGTCGCGCATCATCCCTTTCATATCCGCAGCTGTCAGCGGCGAGGAGGGTTTTACCCAGAGGGGCATCGGCTCTCCCTCGGCACGGTCGATCCAGGGCAGATAAGCATCCATGCCGGGAGCGAACTTGTTGAAATAGGCCCACACACGGGCATCGCAGCCGCGGAGGGCTCCGAAATCGGTCACGGCATAAGCTTTCGAAAAGTCGAAATCCTCATCTTTCCCGTCGAAATAGCCCTGCTCACGGGCGAATTTTATCACATCCGGGCTATAGATGGTTTCCTTGCTTTTATCCTTGAGGGGGAATTTGTGGATACGGGGATGGTTGGCGTGACCCGAAATCATGCCGTCGGGTATGCGGCGTGCCACCCATACGGCACCCTTGTCAGCTTTCCCCTTTCCTATCAGCTCCATGATCCATGCCTCATCGCCGTCGGCTATCGAAAACGATTCGCCTGACGAAGCATAGCCGTAGCGGTCGACGAGATCGGTCATCACCTTTATAGCCTCGCGGGCTGTCCGGGCACGCTGAAGGGTGATATAGATCAGCGAGCCGTAGTCTATCAGACCCGACCCTTCAAGCTCCTCACGTCCGCCCCATGTCGACTCGGCGATAGTGAGCCCGTGTTCGTTCATATTGCCGACAGTGGCATAGGTATGGGCAACCTCCTCGATCTCTCCGAGCGGTTTGCCGGTATCCCACTCCACCACCTGACGCATCGCCCCTTTGGGATGGTCGGCGGCGGGCTGGTTGTAAAGCTCGCCATACAGATTATGAGAGTCGGCAGCATAGGTTATCATTACAGAGCCGTCGGCAGTGGCGCCTTTGGCTGCTATGAGGCTCGTGCAGGCAAGAGCCGAAACGCCTGCGGTCAGAGCCGCAGCGAGTGCGCAGATAAGTTTTTTCATAGATGCTTGAAAATATTTTTTTGCAAATATAGGCATTTCACCCCGTTATTCTATTTCCCAGCTACCAAAAATTCTTATAACATATCCGGATTTAAATTATTTTATCACAAAAGAGATTTCGGCGTCGATGGCACCGAGACCGGCAAGCCTCTACGTCCCCGACATTTCTCCGAACATTCGCACCCTGAAAATCATTTTATTATTAAAGACAATCTAATTGAAGAAAGGACAAGTTATGATTGACACTGTAATTCTTGCTGTAAGCAATCCGATGTTCGTCTGGTACATGGTGGTAGCGGTTCTCCTGATAGCATGCCTGGTATACTCTTTCAGGCTCGCTCACCATCACCGCACCCGCCGCATGCGTCTTCACCATCTGCATGCCATAGAAATGGGAAATGAACGGGACATGTTCTACATTCCCGGCGATCAGAAATATGACGACCGAGATGCAGATTTTGACGAACTATAACTCACCCGGAACCATCGGCGCTACATGCGCATCTCCCATCTCATCAATTGCGATAGAAGAGAGGGGTGAATTCCTTGCCGACTATACCGCCTGGCTATGGGGAAGCGGTTCCACCTGCATCCGGATCGAGAAAAATGTCGGACGAATGGCAACCGCACTCGGCGTCACGGCTCAGATCACACTGCTCCCGCGCCACATCGAACTCGCTATCGGAGCTGAGGGAAACCCATGCCGCGCAGTTATCGTCAGGAAAACAGCCTCCTGTGGCATTAGTTTCGACCTGAACGCCCGCCTGAGTCGCCTTAGTTGGGAACTCGCCGACGGCAAGGTTGATTTCAACACCGCACGCGCACGCTTCAACCGCATCAAAACCACCTCACCCACCAACCGTTGGGAGGTGCTGATGCTCGCATCGCTTGCCAATGCCGCTTTCTGCCGTCTGTTCGGCGGAGATGCCGCTGCGATGTGGGTGGTGTTTTTCGCTACCATGGCAGGATTTCTACTCAAACAACTCATGCTCGCGGCGCATCGCGACGTGCGACTGACAGTATTCTGTTGCGCTTTTGTTTCTGCCACCATATGCGTTGGCGCCCGACTATTCGGCTGGAGTTCCACCCCCGATATCGCCATCGCGACCAGCATACTCTATCTGATTCCCGGAGTTCCCTATCTCAACTCCGCCAGCGATCTTATCGACCGTCATTACCTCTGTGCAGTCGGCCGTTTCGCCGATGCCTGCGTACTGACCGTATGCCTCTCCGCCGGGCTCGCAGCCGCCCTGCTGCTGCTCGGTGTCAACCCACTCGTCAATTAGTTTTACCGCTCTTAACTTCTTCACGTCTCTACTTCTATTATGCTTTTCCTACAGAATATTCTCGAAGACGGCCTGTTTGCAGCCATGGCTGCAATCGGATTCTCAAGCATCAGCAATACACCCCGGCGCACCTACATATTCTGCGCCCTTGCAGCCGCTGCCGGCCACGCCGTGCGCTTCGTTCTGATGTCGGAATATGTAGGGATGAACATAATACTTGCCAGCACTCTGGCAGCCTTTGTCGTAGGGCTACTTTCCGTATTGCTCGCGCCGGTGATGAAATGCCCCGCCGAAGTTTGCCTCTTTCCGGCGCTCCTCCCCATGATTCCCGGCATGTATGCCTACCACACCATCGAAGCGCTCATCCTCTGCCTCGGCAACACGGGCGAACAGCTTTTCAGCCACTACATGTATCTGCTCGCCTACAACGGCCTCACCTGTGCCTTCATCGTCCTCGGGCTCGCCATCGGAGCCACCATCCCCATCTTCATGCTCAAGAAAATCTCCTTCCAGGCCACCCGCTGATTCCCCGAATCTCTCACAGCTTACCATCTTTATAT
>JAAVFL010000024.1 GCA_014800795.1 Bacteroidales bacterium
GATGTCCGCTCCTGGGGGCGCACCGAGGCGCCCCCGCCGCTCAGGCATCCCCCCCTCGGGAGAGTGAGGAGAATGCATTACATGCTCGAAGTTTTGCACTTCGGTTTGGAATCTTCAGTCGCAAAATAGCACCATATCCGTATCATTTAAGATAGCGGGTGATACCGGAGGGTTCAAAGAACTCACGGTAGATGCCTCCAATCTGCGTAAGGTTATGACTGAAGCAATAGTAGAGGCAGATGACTTGAAAGACAAGATTTTCAATTTTGCGGCGGCATGTACGGTTATTGATTCCGTAAGTTCTACATTCAAAAGCCTCCAATCTACTCTTAAAGGTTTCACCGACGCATATGCCGCGCAGGTTACAGCTGAAACAAAATTGGCAGTCACCATGCGCAACACTATGGGTGCGCGTGAGGAGGATATTCAGAGCATAAAGGATCTTTGCTCGGCTCAGCAGGCTTTAGGTGTTATCGGTGATGAGGTGCAGCTGGCCGGAGCTCAGAAATTGGCTACTTATCTTGGCGAAAAGCAGAGTTTGGAGCAGCTGATCCCTGTGATGAACGATATATTGGCGCAGCAGTATGGGCTTAACGCCACTCAGGAGAATGCCGCGCAGATAGCCACGATGCTCGGTAAAGTAATGGAGGGTCAGGTCGGGGCGCTCAGCCGATACGGCTATAAGTTCGACGAAGCCCAGGAACAGATTCTGAAATATGGAGAGGAGGCAGAGCGCGCCGCCGTGCTGTGCGATGTGGTTAGCAGTTCCGTCGGCGGCATGAACGCCGAATTGGCCAAAACCGATGTAGGCAAGCAGAAACAGCTCGACAATACCCTCGGAGATATTAATGAGAAGATAGGGGAATTGGCACAAGGAGTCGTGTCTTATGTGGCATTCGCGGCAGAAACATCTATTGCGGTGTCAGGGGCTTTTAAATTATATCAGGGCTTAATAGCGCTTTCTACTGCAGCCACCGACACTGCCAAAGGCCTGCGTAAGGCAACTATTGCGGCTGCAGCTAAAACCAAGGCTTTTGCGCTGTTGGCCGCTGCTGCAGTGAAAACCAAAGTGGCGGCATTGGCAGTAGCCGCTGCGAATAAAGTAGCTGCCGCAGGCGCCGCTACATGGGCAGGAATACAAAAAGTTTTAAACCTGGTTCTGTCGGCTAATCCGATCGGTATTGTAATAATGGCTATCGGTGGGTTAGTGACAGCACTAAAAACCGCTTACAACAAGAGTGAAAGTTTCCGCAAAATCGTAGATAAGCTATGGGAGGCTATCAAGCCTTTGGCTACTGCAATAACCGATGGTTTGGCAAAGGCTTTTGAATGGCTTGTCGAAAAATGTAAAATCGCGTGGCAATGGCTCAAAAATATTCTGGGTTTAAGCGGGAAGTCTGTAGAGGTAAATGTAGAAGTTTCTGAACACGAAAAGAGCGGGAAGGGTGGCAAAAAACCTGAAGCGCCTCAAAAGCAGGTCAGTGCGATGAATCTTCGTGAAGTGGATGAAGAAATAAGCGATACTGAAAGGCGATTAAAAGATACTACCGACCCTGCAGAGATCAAACAGCTGCGCGCATATAACGATCAGCTGAAAGCCCGGAAAAAGATTCTGAACGAACTGACAGGCCTTGAATCAAAGAGCACGCGTGACACAGGAGAAAAAACGCGTCTGGAAGAGCTGAACGCCTTGATTAAAACGGCAAAGGATAATTATATCAAGGCATCGGAATCAAAGCGTGAGGAAATACGCCAAAACATCCAGCAATGGGAGAAAGAGCGTCAGGCCATCGAGTTACTACAGCTAGAGGCCGAACGCCCCCTTTCCCTCACAACATTGGAGGACTTTGACCGCGAGATCGCATACCAGCAGCAATTGCGGCACAAAGCAACCGCCGAGAACATAGCGGGGATAGATGCCGAGATAGAACGACTTGAGGAGCAACGCAGGCTATTGGACAACAGCGGATTTACTCCAACCCCGATAGGTGATATAAAGACATATTCGCAACTTAACCGCGAACTGTCATATTATACAGACCTACTGGATAGAGCGGATGCGACACAGCGCGAAGCCATCCAGCAGAATATAAATGATCTCACGCGAGTTAAAGAGAAATGGGACAGAGATTTGGAAAACCTCAAAAAGCCTGTTGACCTTTCGGCCGTGAGATCCATCAAGGAATGTGAGGAAGCGATCAGCTACTATCAGCAGAAACAGAATGAAGCTACCGGCGATGAGATACAGAACATCCAGCATATCATAGAGGGGTACGAAAAGAAGCGCAACGCCCTGCAGCGCGGTATTGATCTGCCGTCGATGATGCGTGAGGCCGATGAAATAAATCAGCTCACCGGACGGGAATACAAGATCAAGATCGAGGGGGTAGGATTCGAGGCGCTTACCGAAAAGATAAAGGAACTCCGCAAAATGTTGGATGACACAGAGAACCCCGTGACAGACGCTCAGCGAGCGGACATCGAGGGGCTTATCTCCACCTATGAGAAATGGAAGAGCGAGAGTGTCGATGTGAAGGGAGCTGTATGCGACGCTGTGTCCTCGATAGGTAATTCAATGTCCGGACTGGGGGATGCCTTTGAAATTCCGGAACTGAATGTGGTTGGTATTATGGCACAAGCTGTCGCCACCATGATACAGGGATTTGCGGCAGCTTCCGCCCAAGCTGCATCACTCGGACCGTGGGCATGGCTCGGATTCGGTGCGCTGGGGCTTGCGCAGCTGACCGCGATGGTAACCTCGGTAAAGAATCTGCCGGCTTTCGCCAACGGCGGTATAGTCAGCGGCCCGACCGTCGGACTTATCGGCGAGTATGCCGGAGCGTCGAATAACCCCGAAGTGGTGGCACCGCTCGACAGGCTACGCAGCATGCTTAATCCGGTAGGTGAGCCGGTGATCGTAGGTGGCACCCTGCGCGCATCCGGACGCGATATTGTATGCGTGCTGGCGAATGAGACCCGGATAGCAAGCAAATCGGGAAGACGTACAAACATCAAACTTTAACAGCTATGTATTTTTACGGAAGTTTTTCAACCCTTTCAGACGAAACGGTTACCGTGCATATCGTAACCGGGAAAAGCCGTGTGGAGCAGATTGAGATCGGAGCCGAGGGGGGCGACATATTTTTCTCTACTAATCCGGTTGAGATCCATAGTAGCGTAAACGATACGTTCGATCACCTTCTGCGCAGTGAGGCTACTATCCGGCTTCTCACCCGCGACTTTATCAAGGACTTTTTCTGCACATCGTGTATGGATGCGGTGGTAAATATATATCGCGGAGATAAATGCGTGTTCGCCGGATTCATCGAGCCTCAGGTATATTCCCAGGGCTACAATGAGGTTTACGACGAATTGGAAATATCGTGTATAGATGTGCTTTCAGCGCTTCAATATTCCAATTACCGCAATGTCGGAGGCTCGGGCGTATTGTACGGCGAGATACGGGCAGATGCCGATGTGCGTAGTTTTTCTGACATCATCCGTGATATTCTCGACGGCGGATGCAATGCCATAGACATCACCGGCTCCGGCACGACCGGATATTATTACGATGGAAGCAAATCCCTTACATCTGCATCGGCCCGTTATGGAATATTCAACGATCTGGCAGTATCGGAACTGCTGTTTTTAGGGGATGATGAGGACAACGTATGGAAGCAGGACGCAGTTTTGGAAGCGCTTCTCAAGTATCTGAATCTCCATATCGTTCAGGACGGACTACAGTTTTATATCTTTTCATGGGAAACCTTAAAAAGTGATTCCGCGAACATATCATGGCGCGAGCTCACGTCTGATGCTGTAAAAATCTCACCACGCAGCTGCATAGAGATAGCTCTTGAAAACGCGGCCTCCACCGACACTACAATCAGTATCGGTGAGGTTTTCAACCAGATTATACTGACCTGCAAGACGGAGAGTATAGAAAGTCTCGTAAAAAGTCCGCTCAACGACAGTGACCTGACATCGCCGTATTCCAACAAACAGAAGTATATGACGGAGTACTCCGCCGACGGTGAGGGTATATCGGCGTTCGACGCTTTCTACGCGATGACCCACGGTAAGCCGACAAGCTTTACGGGCGCATCGGTGACCGACTGGTATGTGCAGGTAAAAAATAACCCTCAGTGGATTTTCCCGGAGCCTGGCACCGGACAAAACTTTATCGATAAATATTGCCGTAACAATGCCGATCAGCAGGCCCTCCCCAACCGTATGGCCCAGGGACCGTGCGCGGCTATCATGGCTCTGGGTAAAATAGATGTTACGCCCAACAAGGCGGATAATTCCCTCATATCAAAGGTCGATATGACAAATTATCTCGCAATCAGCGTGAACGGGAATGGCAAGGATTCTGATCAGGAAACCTTTCCTACTGAAGAAAGTCTGCTTGCCAGCGCACCATGCGCCATATATAACGGTGGTGTGAGTGGGGGCGTGTACTCTCCATCCGATGATAAAACCACGAACTACATAGTGATTTCCGGAAGTCTGATACTGAATCCCAACATGTGGTTTTCAGATACGTATAAGAACCTACACGACAAAGATCCGTGGCCGGATAAATCGCATCCATGGCACAATACGGTTCCCAGCAGGACTAACGGAGACGGGCGCTATTATACCCAGCAATATTTTAAAGCTGCAACTCCGTTCGCAGAGCCTGTGTGGGACGAGAATACAGATCGCGGGCTTGTGCCGTACACAGGCAATGGACCGCAGGAATATCCGTTCATGTCCGGAGATGCCTATTATGAAGATAATATATCAAAGGTTCCCGTACTGGCATGTATGCTTATCATCGGTGATAAATGTGTTGTGGAGACAGGGACAGAGGGGCAGATTTCTGATTTCAAATGGCAGAAGTACAAGACCCGCGAACAGTGCGCCAGCGACACAGAATATTACAAACAGAGTTTCACCATAGGATTCAATCCTAAGATCGGAGACTATGTGATAGGAACTGAGTTCGATTTACAGAACAATATCAGCTACAGGTTAGGGATAGATGCCGAAGGGATAGCGATACCTATAAAGAAAAGCGACAAGCTCAACGGAGCCGTGCGTTTTATGATTCTTGGGCCTATTAACTCACAATGGACAGGAACATCTGTCAAAAATCCCCTTCTCTGGTATCTGCCGGATAAAGTGCCGTCGGGGAAACCATTGCTCGCGCATGTCAGCAGTATTTTCATAAAGAACTTCGAGATGAAAATCTATAGCGACAACGGTCTGATAAACAATGTAGACAATAATGATATCGTCTATGTGAGCGATACGCGCGAAAATTTTGTAAATCGAAAAGATGGCATAGAGTTCGAGATCCACAGTGCGTTAACTCTGACCGAATGTCAGCAGTTGGGTGTAGCAGACACTATCAGACTGTCAACACCGCTTGATATATCGACCGGCAACGGCGTTCTGTCGATCTACGATCACACCAAACAACAACAGGCAAAAGCCGAGCAACTGTATGTGGACAGTTACTATACCGAGTATCATAAACCGCGCATACTTATGACACAGAAGCTCGATGACCGTGACGGAATAGTGAATCAATTCAATACATATATACATCCGGCGATGGCCGATAAAAAATTCTATGTTCAAAGTATCAGCCGCAATCTTATCGAAAGCTATGCGGAATTAACAATAAAGGAGGTCTGGAATGATTGACGTTAAAATATTAAAGAAAGCAAAAAGCACCGGGGCAACCGGTGAAGGCAACATAGCCACTAACGGAAATGGCTATATGACCGGTGATGCTGTAAAAGAAGCGGCTCATGCAGCCCGGGCTGATAGGGCAGATTATGCGGACGAAGCGGGAAAGGCCAAGGAAGCAGTGCATGCTCAGACAGCAGATCAGGCGGCTGAGGCTGATGAAGCAGTCCATGCTCAGACTGCGGACAACGCCACAGAAGCTGATCACGCGAAAATGGCGCACGACCTTGACGATGATAGCCCGGTAAGACAGCAGTTTCTCAGCCGTCTGGCCGATGATGTGGCCAAAGGGAAAATCTCATTTGAGAAAGGACTGGAAATCGGCCGATACATCGCAGGTGAATCCGGAGGCTTTTTCGGGATGGATGCCGGCGGGGATTCGTTCCTGGAGGTGGCGCGGATGTATGTGCGCGTGAAGGCATTCTTCGAGGAGCTGACTATCGTTAAGTCGAATGTGCTTGCCGGAAAGCAGTATATCACTCCCGGTGGCGGGGTGAAGTGCGTAAAAGTGGTGGAGGTAAAAGACAAGGACGGCAATATAATAGCATACCGATGCTACTTCCTGTCGGAACAGGACGGCGAAAAGACTTACGCGAAGTTTATTCCGGAAGATCAGGCGATCTGCGAGGAGTTCAACGTTCCGGAGGGTACGTCTACACAGGTGAGCAATCACCGCTACTGGCGGTTAGTCACTGCGGTTGTCAATGATGCGGAGACCGACGAGAAGACGGGCAACCACTACGGCTATATCGAGTTGTCGAATACCAACTGTGAGGCGGGTAGCGACGCGCCGAAAGAGGGCGACGAGATCTGCCAGTTCGGTTATCAGGGTGTCGGCAAGACTAACCGGGAGCGCCGCAGCGCGATGGTGTTCTCAACCGTCGATGCCGATTCGCCATGCATCAAGCTCTATTCCGGCATTAACTCGTTCTCGCTCACCGACAGGGCGGGTATCTCTTTCGGCTATGATCCTGTCACCGGGCAGATATATTTCCGTCTGGGTAATTCGAGCGCCAAACAGTATCTCGATTATAAGCAGGATCAGGGACTTGTGGTTGCGGGAGCTATCTCGTCGCAGTCCACATATGACGATGGATCAGGCAGTGATAAGACACTCGGCGATATGCTCGTCAACAATATCGACGATAC
>JAAVFL010000025.1 GCA_014800795.1 Bacteroidales bacterium
ATATCAATGATAATCTTTGCAAAGATATAAAAATCAATCCTTTGCAGCGTTTTCATCACCCAAAATGTCCATTAGGCCTATAATTCATGTCGCGGGGGATAATAGTGCAAGGTATAAAAGCAAATCGAACCGGAAAAAAGATTCCCGATTCGATTGGTTTGGTGGCGGGAGGAGGACTCGAACCTCCGACCTTTGGGTTATGAGCCCAACGAGCTACCACTGCTCCATCCCGCGATATGTCGTTTAACGAGTGCAAAGGTAGGCACTTTTTAGATAATATACAAATTTCACAAGGTTAATTTCTGTTAACCACGGGATATAATCCTAATGTTGAGGCGAATGACAGCATCAACTTATGTGCAGGCGCATGCTCGTTAGGTATCTCACCATCGAGAATAGCATTTTTGATTCGTTCCTTTATCGCTCCTACCTCGCGACACTGTCCTATTCCGAATGTCTGCATAATTTCGATACCATCAACCGGGGGTTGGAAATTACGGATGCGGTCGCGCTCCTCGAGTTCAACCATTTTCTGCTTCACCAATTCGTAGTTGGCGCGGAAACGCTCCACCTTCATGCGGTTCTTAGATGTAATATCGGCGCTGCAGAGCAACATCAGATCATCGATGTCGTCACCGGCATCGAACAGCAACCGGCGCACGGCAGAATCTGTGACCTCTTCCTCTACCAATGCGATCGGACGCATGTGAAGATCCACAAGTTTCTGAACATACTTCATCTTGTCGTTCATCGGGAATTTCATGTTCCGGAATATACGCGGAATCATTTTCGCTCCCACGACATTATGGCCATAGAAAGTCCAGCCGGCGGCTGAATCGAAGCGTTTCGTCGCAGGTTTACCGATATCATGGAGCAATGCCGCCCACCGGAGCCACACATTGTCCGACTGGGAGGCAACGTTGTCGAGCACAGCCAACGTATGATAAAAATTATCCTTATGACCTACACCATTGACACTTTCCACCCCCCTGAGGGCATTTAACTCGGGAAAGATAAGACGCAGCAGGCCACACTGCATAAGCAACTGCCACCCTATCGACGGACGCGGAGAGCGCATTATCTTCATCAGCTCGTCCATCACACGTTCCTTAGATATGATAGATATCCGCGAGGCGTTACGACGTATAGCCTCGAAGGTTTCGGGAAGAATTGTGAAATCAAGCTGAGTAGCAAACCTGATGGCGCGCATCATGCGCAGAGGATCGTCAGAAAAGGTGATATCGGGATCAAGCGGTGTGCGGATAACGCGGTCCGCGAGATCGCGCTGACCGTTGAACTTATCCACAAGTTCACCGAATCGGGCTGAATTCACGCACAGAGCCATGGCATTTATCGTAAAATCGCGGCGCGAAATATCATCATCGAGCGTTCCGTCCTCCACTATCGGCTTACGGCTGCCACGGTTATAACTTTCCTTGCGCGCGCCTACGAACTCCAGTTCATACCGACGGTTTTTCACCTGCGCGGTACCGAAGTTGCGGTAAACCGCCAGATGGCTCCCTTTCATCAGTTCGGCAACCTTGCGGGCGACCTCTATCCCGGAACCGACCGTAACAAAGTCGATATCCTTGGAATGCCGCTCCAGAAGAAGGTCGCGCACGTATCCACCCACTACATAACACTCCTTCCCGAGCGCATCGGCAGCTTCACCAACCTGATGGAATACCGGGCGGTCGATTTTTTCGTGCAAATCTTCTTTTGTCATAAAAGTTTCTTTATCTTTTTCAGACAAGAGGAACTATTTCTTCGTCGCATGGAGTAAGACATTCAACCCCGTCGGACTTTATCAGATATGTATTCTCAATCCCCACGGCTCCAACATGAGGAATCACAAATTTCGGTTCAAGTGCGACGGTATTGCCTTCGGCAAGAATATCACGGCTGCGAGGCGCTATTACAGGTGCTTCGTTTACCTCTATCCCGATGCCATGACCAACGAATCCGGCATGCTGGCGATGCCCCATGAAATAGCGCCCGAGGCCTCGCTCTTTCACAAGATCCTCCGCCATCGCATACAATTCCTTCGCCGCCACACCCGGGCGCGCCATATCCACAAACCTACGGCATATATCGATCGAACACCGATGGGCATCCAATGCAAGCTGAGAAACAGAACCGAGCGCATATACGCGTGTCATATCGGTCATATATCCGGTAAAGTTTCCGTTCAGGTCAATCATCACAGTGGTATGCTCGCGTATCTCCTCTCCATCGGCTCCAACCGGGAGAGCCGGATCAAGTCCGGCACCACCCATAGCAAAATCATAGGGGGTCGGATTATCGGCATTATCGCCCGCAATGACGTTGCCCATGAAAAGCTCCATCGATGATCCACTGATGCGGAACACACCCAGACAACCTTGCAGACGACTGAGCCGCTCAAGTTCAACCTGAAGCTCATGATCCGTCATACCTGGTGAATATAACCCGCCCACCTTACGGTAAATCTGCGCGTGCTTCATTCCGGACTTACGCATCATTTCTATCTGCCCGGGGGTCTTTACAGCGCGCCACATCCGCAATACGGCCGATGCATTTGCTACCGATGCCTCCGGAAACAGAGATTTCAGACGTTCGACATGAGAATATGCCGTCACATCAAGTTCAAGACCTACAGTGAATCCGCCTCGCGACACTTCCTCGCCCAAATGAGCCGGTATCTGCTCAGGTTTATGAATATAGACCACGTTCATCCCACCGAGTTCAACCGGACGACGTACGAACCAGACAGGCAATCCCGTTGCGGGAATCCATATATAACCGGCAAAGATACGTCCGCACAATGCAAGCATATTGGCATTGTCGGAAATCAGCATCCCATTCATGCCGACTGCTTCCATAAGCGATTGCAGCCGCCCGCATCTCAGCCGGAGTTCTTCTTCTGAAATCAATACCAGATTTTCCATCTCTACATTCAAAAATTTATATTATCACGGAAACACAATCGCGCGAGTTTCACAAACGGGACGACATCAGTCCCGTACGGGGACGAAAAACAGTCCCACGTTACTGATACCGGATAGGGTATCCACGCGCATGATATGGCGCACAGTTACCGGACTGCCTGATATATGGGTCAGAGGGGCGAGTGTGTCGGTCAGCTGAAAGGAAGCACCAATACCGCTTCCTGTCCAGCTTCCATAACTGTCTACCACGCTTATTGCAATCGTATCGTGGCGATGACGCTCTCCATCGAAGAGCGATACCTCCATACACAGCTCCGTATAGGGATATGCATCAGTATGAGTGATACCGACGACGAAACGCCCTTCGCATAACGAATCGGCGTGTACGGGCACAAAACGCAGTGAATCCGCATAGCGCCATCCTTCGTCCGCTATCCTGAAATATTCGCTATAGTCGTTGCAACGATAACCGTTGCACGACAACAGGGCTCCCGTCAGAAGCCCCGTCAAAAAAATCCATATCACACAAGCGAGACTTTTCATCACTCCTGTGGTTTCGGCGACGGATTGCCATTACCGCCACCCTGTTGTTTTTTCTGAGGACGCTGCGCTCCACCGCCGTTACCCTTCGGGCGTTGTTGCCCCTGAGGTTGACGCTGTTGCTTGTCGTGACGGTTCTGACCGCCTTTCGGCTGACGTTTCTGAGCGTTACCATCCGACTTATCACCACCTTTCTGAGGCTGCGGATCAGCCTTTTGACTACCTCCCTGAGCCGATTGTTGGCCGCCGCCGGCTTTCGGTTTCCGTTCTGAGCTGCGTTTCTTCTTTTTCTTCTTATCGAAACGGGTCACAGAATCCTGCCCGAGAATATCGGCATAAGCCGATTTCGGTTTTTCATCTCCGTTATCCTCCTGAAGTGCGAGAGGTTTTTCACCGGCCTTGTTCATAGCTATGATCTCCCATGCACGTGAAACGGGAAGTGTCACCAGATTTGCCGGCACATTTTTATCTGTGGAGTATGTTATCTCACCCTTCAGTATATCAGCCTTGAAATAGAAGTAAGTGTTATCGGCAGTCTCAAGTCGGATATCCTTGCCGGGAAGCTTGCGCGATGCTTCCATATAGGCATCCACCTCAAAATTCAAGCAGCATTTCAGTTTGGCACATTGGCCGGCCAGTTTCTGCGGGTTCAATGATATATCCTGATAACGCGCCGCCCCTGTAGAAACGCTCACGAAGTTAGTCATCCATGTCGTGCAGCACAACGGACGTCCACACGGTCCTATGCCTCCTATGCGTCCGGCCTCCTGCCGGGCGCCGATCTGCTTCATCTCTATGCGAACCTTGAAAGTCTCGGCAAGCACCTTTATCAGCTGACGAAAGTCCACACGCTCGTCTGCTATGTAATAGAATATCGCCTTGTTTCCGTCGCCCTGATACTCGACATCGCCGATCTTCATATTCAACTGGAGCGATGACGCTATCTTGCGGGCACGTATCATAGTGTCGTTCTCGCGGGCTTTAACTTGCTCGTAGCGCTCGAGATCCGCAGGTTTTGCCTTACGGAACACACGGTGTTTCTCAGCATCGGGCTTTATATTTGCCTTACGCATCTGGAGGCGTACGAGGGCGCCTGTAAGCGTCACACGCCCGATATCATGCCCCGGAGCAGCCTCCACAGCCACCATGTCTCCTATCTCCAAAGGCAGATGGGCGGAATTCAGGTAATACCCCTTACGGGTATTCTTGAACAACACCTCCACCATATCATCGTCTGCGTAACCACCGGGAATATCCTCGAAGTAGTTGTAGCTATGCAGCTTGCCCCTTACTTCTACATTGCCGGAAGTTGCCGCGCAGCAGCCACCTCCCGCACACCCGCCGCATTTACGGGAATCTACGGGGTCGCCCGCACCTTCGCCCTTATACGGGCATGAGGCGCATCCGCCGCCGCAACAGCCTTCGGGTTTCTTGTTTTCCTCTTTTTTATCTGACATAGTAAAATTCTGTCTGAAAAGAGATTATTTCGCGAAGCTGACGGCGCGTGTCTCGCGTATGACAGTAATTTTCACCTGACCGGGATAAGTCATCTCATCCTGAATGCGCTTTGCAATCTCGTTTGACAGGCTTTCGGTTTCGGCATCGTCAATCTTATCGGCACCGACAATCACACGAAGCTCACGACCGGCCTGAATAGCGTATGTCTTAATTACACCGGGATAAGACAGAGCGAGCTGTTCGAGATCGTTCAGGCGCTTGATATATGCCTCCACAATCTCGCGGCGGGCACCGGGACGGGCGCCTGAAATAGCATCGCATACCTGGACAATCGGAGCCAACAGCGTTGTCTGCTCTATCTCATCGTGATGCGCGCCGATTGCATTGCAGATCTCAGGTTTTTCCTTGCAGCGCTCGGCTATCTTCATGCCAAGTAATGCGTGAGGCAGTTCGGGCTCTTCATCAGGCACCTTGCCTATGTCATGCAGAAGACCTGCGCGGCGTGCTTTCTTCGGATTCAGGCCAAGTTCCGATGCCATGATAGCACAGAGATTGGCTGTCTCCCGGGCGTGCTGAAGGAGATTCTGACCATAGCTTGAACGGTATTTCATCTTACCGATCATGCGGATAAGGTCGGGATGCAGACCGTGGATACCGAGGTCGATTGCCGTACGCTTGCCGGTTTCCACAATCTCCTCTTCTATCTGTTTGCGCACTTTGTTCACAACCTCCTCGATACGCGCGGGATGGATGCGGCCGTCGGCCACAAGCTGGTGAAGCGCCAGACGGGCTATCTCACGGCGGACGGGATCGAAACCTGACAGCACGATAGCCTCGGGAGTGTCGTCCACAATTATCTCAATACCGGTAGCGGCCTCGAGAGCGCGGATATTACGCCCCTCACGGCCAATGATGCGTCCCTTGATTTCATCTGAATCGATATGGAACACAGTCACACTGTTCTCTATGGCAGCCTCTGTAGCAACTCGCTGAATAGATTGAACTACAATGCGCTTCGCCTCCTTGTTGGCAGTCATTTTAGCCTCGTCCATAATCTCGTTGATATACTGGGCGGCAGCTGTCTTAGCCTCATCCTTCAGAGACTCTATCAGTTTCTCTTTCGCTTCTTCCGAAGAGAGGCCCGACAGATGTTCCAACGTATCCTGCGCCGAACGTTTCAGGCGGTCAAGCTCCTCTTTCCGAGATTCGATAACAGCTTCTTCGGCATTCAGACGCTGACGGACATTGTCAAGCTCGTTGCGCTGACGCTGATTCTCGCTCTGTTGCTGATTGAGCTGCATTTCACGCTGCTTCATCTTCGATTCAACAGACTGGATTTTCGACATGCGCTGATTGGCAAGTTTTTCGGCCTCATCTTTAATTTTCAGACCTTCTTCACGTCCTTTCAGCTTCGCTTTCTGAATTATCACTTCGCTCTCGCGGGTAGCTTCATCAAGAATGGTTTTGGCACGGCTGCTCGCCATAGATTTCTGCACCGCTATGGTTGCTATCACGCCCACAGCTACAGATACGACGATTACCGCAATATAGATTAACGCTGACATCATATAGATTTTATAAGAAATGTTTTATAATTAGTTATATATCAATTAAAAAAAATTACAGCACAACGGCAGCTCCGGTTCGTACGACCGGTGCGGCACGGGAAACAGCTCTACGGACAAAAGGGAGATACTAAACCATTACTGACAGTGTCTGAGAATATTGCGGAACACAAACTGGATACCCCTCGCTTAAAGTTCCATCTCAAGCAATATGTCGTCAAGACCTTTCTCAAAGTCCTCCAGCATAGCATTGGTTTCGTTTGCGGTATTGTTTAGCCTGAAAAACAGCTCTGCAAACCGGAAAGCCACCATAGCGAGTACCTCGTTCGATGATTTTGTTTTGTGTTTGGTACTCCACAGATTCCACAGGCGGTTGACATTGTACTCCGCTGTTCTGATCACCTCTTCATCATCGCGGTTGATATATAGCGGCATCGGCGCCTGGTCAGCTATGCGTATTGTTATGTTTAGTTTACTCATTTATGCGTAGAAAGAGAGAGAATCAAGCGATAGGTGCGCCGGTCAGTCATTAAGATCAACTATACACCTGTCGATTTCCCGTATCAATTGGGTAAGCAGGGCACGTGTACGTTCCACATCCTCGCGTTCCGGAGCCACAGTCGCGGCTATTCCGAGGTATTCGATCCGGGTACGGAGCTTCTCATTCTCCGCACGGGTTACAGCGAGATCCTTTTCAAGCCGGGCAATCCGTTCAGCGTCAGCCTTCACCTGTCGCTTCATAATCTCATATCTTTCGAAGACTATGCGGCTTTTGGCGGCAATGCGGTCAACTGTCTGCTGGAGCTCTACGGCCATACTTATCCAAATTTTTACAAAAGTAACCATAATTTCCGAAACCACCTAAAAGTTATGTAAAAATATTTTCACCGAAACAGATTTCAAAAGACAACCACCCTATTCAAAAATGACAACCGGAGGAATATACTTTCCGGAAAGGGGTTGAATTGTTAAAATTTTGCCATTTGGGATATTTTTGGTACTTTTGTCTGATTTTTTCACTCAACTAAAAAATATGAGACGAACAGCATGCGCGGCATTAGCCGTTGCGATATCAGTGGCAGCATTCGCCGAGGGATATCAGGTAAACACTTTCAGCGCCCGCCAGGAAGGGATGGGACATGTAGGCGTAGCGATGAAACTCGGAGCCGAAAGCCAGATTTTCAATCCGGGCGCACTCGCCATGAGTACCAGCAACTTTGAAATATCAGGCTCGGTGAGCGCCATCAAGGCAACCGCCACAGCTACATATCAAGGGCGCGACTACACCACAAACAATAAACTCAGCACTCCGCTCAACGTCGCCACCTCTTTCCGGATCTACGACAACCTCTACGCAGGTGTAACTCTTTTCACCCCCTACGGTTCCTCGATCAACTGGGGAAAGAACTGGCCCGGCGCAATACTCAACCAGTCGGTCGACCTTAAGATATTCACCATACAGCCGACCGTCAGCTACCGTCTGCTCCCAAATCTGTCCGTAGGCGCAGGACTGATGATTTCGTGGGGCAGTGTAAACCTCAACAAAGCCCTCGCACCATCAACGAACTTCGGAAATCTCATCGACCTTGTAAATGAATCGAACAGTTTGAAATATCAGGCAGCACAACTTGAAGGGATGCTTACGGGACAGCCTGTGCAGTCGCCAGCACCTCAGGATATAGCCTACACCGACAACGGCGTTCCACCAGCCTCCGTGAACCTCACGGGAAAATCCGATATAGCCGTCGGGGTAAACGCCGGCATCATGTGGGATATCAACCGCCGTTGGACTGTCGGGGCCTCGTTCCGCTCGAAAATGAGCATGAAAGTGAAGGCCGGCGATGCAGCTGTAGAATATAATGACGAAATTGCACGCGCTATTCTCAGTTCCACACTCGATTATCTGAACTCCACCAACTTCGCCGCATCAATGCCATGCCCGTATGTGCTTACTCTGGGGGTAAGCTACAAACCTATCGACCGACTCATACTCGCTTTCGACGCACAACTCAACGGATGGGGTACATACAAGCAGCTCGACATCACATTCGACAAGCTTCCGGACTTCGACCAGCATCTTACCAAAAACTACCACAACGCCATGACCTACCACGTAGGCGCTCAGTTCGCCATGACACAGCGCCTCGACCTGCGCGCCGGAATGATGATAGACTGCTCACCCTGCGATATCAACCATTATAACCCCGAAACTCCGGGAATGACCAAAATAGAGCCATCGGTAGGCCTCAGTTTCCGACCTGTCAAGGGATTGTCCATCGACCTCGCATTCATGTATGTAAAAGGATTGGGAACCGACCGTGGCACAGGAAGCTACGACGACATACTCGCCCGCAGTTTCAATGCGAACGTTCAGGCCTACAACGCCGGCATCCAGCAATATAATGCAGCCGTAGCGATGGCAAATCAGATGGGATTGCCCCTCCCCGCATATCAGGGCAAACAATACTCTACTCTGACCGAACAGGCTACCTTTACCGCGAAATACGCTACCCGCGCTCTTATCCCTGCCATCGGAATCAGCTACTCATTCTGATTCCATATCACATACGCATCCCCCTCTAAGCATTGACAAACAACTTAGAGGGGGATCTCCATCATACTCACCTGCACCACCGGAATACATCATTCTTCGCGCGGTGATTTACTATTTTGTGACCTCTGCCGGCGACTGAATTCATCCCACTTTTTGTTGACATTTTTACGTGATTTAAGCTGTGAGATACCGGTCAGTTCCTTCAGAAGCATCAGCGCCCTCCTGCCGATTCTGAAATTTTTTCTACCTGATTTAGTACTCACAAGTCTGTAATCAGGTTCTATATCCAGCCTTATCTTATCTCTGTCAATATTATTGACCCTGTCTACCAGCTCTATAATGTCAGCTTGAAGAGATGGAGCCGTCAGAGGCTCGTATATACCGATTTCTTCAATATCAAACCGCCGGTCGCTCCATTTCTTTGCCTCCTTGACAGTAATATACTCTTTATCCAATACATATACTTCGCCGGATGTACTTACAAAACAAGGCTCATCGGCTTTGTTGAATCTGAACATACCGAATCCACGCCCATTTGATTCCACGAGAAAAGAATATCCGCATACATCAGATATTGCAATCGAGTCGTCCTCGACATTATCATAATCAAACCGCACACGTAACTGCTCGAAATCAATATTATCCTTAAAGAACTCTGACAAACCCGGAACCCACTTTCTGCCTGCCGTATCAGCCAGCACGTTAACATCCACTCTCAATTTATCGTTACACCTTGCATAGATTTCCGAAGGGCTATACTTGCCAGAAATAGTGTCGGAACCTACTTCAAGTTCCCTTAACTTAGCCGGTAACCTGAAATCCGGAGCCACACCCATCCAGTCGGCCCAGGAAAAGTGATTGCTGTATACATCACTTACACTATCAAGCCCAACACTATTCGTAAACCTGTAATACGATTTACTTGTAAGCGTTCTCGGGGTTGACCATCCCTTGAATCTAACCTTCTTATCAGGTGTAAAGATAAAGTCAACCATCTTCTCCCTGAAAAGAAAGACCGTATCGGTATATGTGGATAAAGTGGAACACTCCCTGACGTAAGCCAACATATGGAGCACCTTATGCCGTCGCGATTCCACTACTATTTCCGGAAGTAGGGATATATCTTCATTCAGAAAAACTGTATCGGAGGCTATCGTGACTGTTTTATCCTCAAAACCTATATAGCGGATTGTCAGGGGGTAGCTATCCGGCTGAATCCGCGGCAACTTACCGTTGCCGTCGCTCACTCCTATCGGTTTTCCATGCCGGTCATACACCGATGCCCCCGGCAACGGTACTCCTGTCGTGGAATCCGCAACGACCACACTCGGACTAAACGTCATAGCTGCCGGTATTGACTGTTCACCACATGTATAGCAGGCAGATGCGACACCGGATATAACTATCATCATTAATAATAATGATATATTCTTCATACCTTTTGTTTAATTTCACAAAGCTACAACAGATGCATTCAAATACCGGAGAAGCCACCCTTATTTATTCTTAAAATTAAATTCTTTTAATTAACATATTAACAAACCTGAATTCAAGTAAAAGCTAAGTCGGTCAACAAAAGTCCGTGCCCAGACGCACATACGACGCTTGGGCACGGCACACAATATATTTTCAATTATTCGAGATCAGAAACGAAGCAGGGGTATGAACGCCGCCACGTCTGTATCTTCCCACAGGCTGGCAATCGTCAGCCATACAATCAGCAGGACTATCAAGACGCCCACACCGATATACATCCACAAATTGCGTTTGTTCTTCTTGTCAACCTCGGAGCGCTTGTGATCTCCATCTTTGGTATGATGTTTATGTTCCATAATGTGTAGAATTTTACAGGATGAATAATGTCGATAAATAAACAGTTGTTTTATTTCAAAACGCTTCACCACCCCGTTTGGTTTACCCTTCCCTGAAATATTCATAGATCAAGTCCTCTCCATTTGTTCCCGGCGATATTCGCAATGAACGATTTTGATGCATTTTCATGAAAAAAATTTTCCTGGAGCATCGCTCCTCTCATGGTTATAAGATCCGCGTAAAAGTATTATATTTGCAAAATAATCCTAAACCTACCGCCATGAAGAGTACCCATATGCACAGTCTTACTGTTGCAATCACAGCAGGAATTATCTGTTGCACATCATGCCACAACAATTATACCCGCGTAGAAACCTTCGCTGAAGCAGCCGATCCCACACCACTCACCGCCGAACAGACAGCCGTCTGGGACAATATGGAAAATGGACTTAAGGGAGCGTGGGGCGACATTGACATAAGGTATTCCCGGAGTATAGTACCCGACGAAAACGACGAATCACACAACAGTCTCACCGCATGGAGAGGCGAGCGCGTGTCGGCACAACTGCTCCTGTGGACCCCCGACAGTGTCGACGGTGTCACATGCGAGATCGAAGATTTCAAAGGCGATCAGGGCAACCTGCCCGCATCGATCGCCGAGCCACGGTTCGTACGCTACACACTTGCCGACACGGCTTTCCGGGTAGGAGGCCCCGCCACACTCGTGCCCGATATGCTCGACACTCTCAGGGCCTTCGATATGGCAGCCCGCACCGTTCGCCCCGTGTGGCTTACAATAAGGGTTCCCTCCGACGCCAAACCGGGAAATTATACAAGCGCAATCAACGTAAAGAGTGCTGGCGGAGATAAACTTTCTTTCCCATTCAAGCTAAAAGTGCAATCCCACGCACTCCCCTCCCCTGCGGACTGGTCTTATCATCTTGACCTCTGGCAGCATCCTACATCTGTAGCCAGGGCTCAGGAACTTGAACTCTGGAGCGACGGGCATTTCGAAGCTATGAAACCGTTGATGCAACGCCTCGCCGACGCCGGACAGAAAGTTATCACCGCTACACTTAACAAAGATCCGTGGAATCACCAGTGTTACGACGGCTACGCAAGTATGATCAACTGGACCCGCAATACCGACGGATCGTGGAGCTACGACTACACAGTGTTCGACCGCTGGGTGACAATGATGATGGAGGCCGGTATCAACGGCATGATAAACTGCTACTCTATGGTGCCATGGAACTGCGAACTCGAATATCTCGACGAAGCATCAGGAGAAACCGTTACCGTCAAGGCTGAACCGGGAACCGAAATATTTGAAACGATATGGGAACCGTTCCTTGTCGACTTCAAGCAGCACCTCGCCGACAAAGGATGGCTCGGAATCACCAACATCGCTATGGACGAACGCTCCCCCGAAGCTATGGACGCTGCAGTGAGAGTGCTTGAGAAATGCGCCCCGGAAATGGGATTCGCTCTCGCCGACAATCATAAATCATATAAAAAATACACAATGATGCGTGATGTATGCGTGGCACAGGGACAACCGGCCGACCACGATGACATACTCGCGCGCCGGCACGAGGGCTTCACAACTACATTCTACGTATGTTGCGGACCGCTGTATCCGAACACATTCACATATTCCGAACCGTTCGAAGCGGAGCTGCTCGGATGGTACGGTCTGGCTTATGACTACGATGGCATGCTACGCTGGGCGTTCAATTCCTGGCCCGGAGATCCGCAGACCGATTCAAGGTTCGGCAACTGGAGTTCCGGCGATACATTTCTCGTATACCCTTACGACCGCTCATCAATACGTTTCGAGCGCCTTATCGACGGAATCGAAGCTGCCGAAAAAACAAGACTGTTACGGAAGATGGGAATCCCTACCGACAAAGTCGACAACGTTCTTGAGGAGATACGCGCCATGAATGTGAACGACCCGTCGCTGCCATGGCGACAGATTACAGCTAAAGCACGCAAAGCCCTCAACGAAGCATCGCCCGAATAATGGCACTTTGATATTTTTTGTGTAACTTTGCAAAGTGGCACGACTTTTAGCGATCGACTTCGGTAAAAAGCGGTGCGGCATCGCCGTCACCGACAATCTGCAGATTGTGGCAAACGGACTTACGACCGTAGCTACCGCATCGCTCAACGATTTCATCGCCGGATATCTGGCGAAAGAAAGCGTTGAGCGTATCGTTGTAGGACTGCCTACCACCATGCGTGGTCAGGAGTCTGAATCAATGAGGTACATACGCCCGGGAATAGAGCGTCTGCGGAAAGTCACCGGTGACATTCCTATTGAATTCTTCGACGAGAGATTCACATCAGTTCTGGCTCACCGCGCCATGATCGACGGCGGCATGCGCAAGATGGCACGCCGCGACAAAGCCATTGTTGACGAGATTTCAGCCACGATTATCCTCAACGACTACATAGCTTCGCGTCAGGTGCGCTCAACACTCTGACACTCAATCTCTCCACAGAAACTAATAAGATATAATCAAAGTACGATAATATGAAACTGCCTGTTTATCTTTACGGACACCCGGTTCTTCGGGAGGTCTCAGAAGAAATCGACAATACTTATCCCGACCTCAAAGAGCTTGTCGCCAACATGTTCGAAACCATGTATGCCTCCGAAGGGGTTGGCCTGGCAGCTCCACAGATCGGACGTAACGACCGCATTGTGGTTATCGATGCATCACCCCTTGCCGATACATTTCCCGAATGCGACGGTTGGAAACGCGTGCTCATCAACCCTGAGGTGGAAATTCTTGATGGTGACTCCGTAACCCGTTCGGAAGGTTGCCTCAGCCTACCGGGGCTAAGCGAAAACGTAAAACGTGTGGAGCATATCCGCCTGCGCTATCTCGATGAGAATTTCGATCAGCATGAGGAGGAGGTCAGCGGATTCGCGGCGCGCATCGTACAACACGAATGCGACCACCTCGAAGGAATCGTATACATGGATCACGTTTCCCCGATACGGAAACAGCTCAACCGCACAAAACTTCACAATATAGCCGAAGGCAAAATCCGTTGCGAATATCCTACGAAAAGCGCCCCACGCAGAAAGAAGTGATACCAGTCAGCGCTCTCCACCTCCCACAATTACCGATTAATAATTATTAACCAATAATTGAATATGGCCGCACCAAACGCCGACGACAAAAAAATAATATTCTCGATGGTAGGCGTCTCCAAGACCTACCCTCCGCAGAAGCAAGTTCTTAAAAACATATATCTCTCATTTTTCTACGGAGCCAAGATCGGTATCATCGGTCTGAACGGATCCGGTAAATCATCGCTTCTGAAGATTATCGCAGGAATCGACAAGGATTTTCAGGGAGAAGTTGTGTTCTCACCCAGCTATTCCGTAGGTTATCTCGAACAGGAACCGAAGCTCGACCCTGACAAAACCGTGATTGAGATCGTACGCGAAGGTGTGCAGCCTGTCATGGATCTTCTCCGTGAATTCGATGAAGTGAACGCCGCATTCGGCGACCCCGACGTTCTTGAGAATCCCGACAAGATGGACGCCCTCATCCAGCGTCAGGCAGAACTTCAGGATGCGCTCGACGCCGCTGACGCATGGAACATCGATTCCAAACTCGAACGTGCCATGGACGCTCTCCAGTGCCCGCCCGACGATCAGAAAGTCGACACCCTCTCCGGAGGTGAACGCCGTCGTGTGGCTCTTTGCCGACTTCTGCTGCAACAGCCCGATGTACTTCTGCTCGACGAACCTACCAACCACCTTGATGCCGAATCGATCGACTGGCTTGAACAGCACCTACAGCAATATCCCGGCACAGTTATCGCCATCACCCACGACCGCTACTTCCTCGATCATGTGGCGGGATGGATACTCGAACTCGACCGTGGTGAAGGGATTCCCTGGAAAGGCAACTATTCGTCGTGGCTCGAACAGAAAACCAAACGCATGGCTCAGGAAGAAAAGCAGGCCAGCAAACGCCGCAAGACCCTTGAGCGCGAGCTCGAATGGGTGCGCATGGCTCCGAAGGCCCGTCAGGCAAAAGGGAAAGCCCGTCTGTCGAGCTACGACCGCCTGCTCAACGAAGACCAGAAACAGCGCGAGGAAAAACTTGAGATATTCATACCGAACGGTCCGCGCCTGGGCAACAAAGTGATCGAAGCCGAGGGACTTGAAAAGTCGTTCGGTAAGAAACTCCTGTTCAAAGACCTCAACTTCACCCTGCCGCCCAACGGCATTGTCGGAGTGATCGGTCCGAACGGAGCCGGCAAAACAACTCTGTTCCGCCTGATCATGGATCAGGAGAAACCTGATGCCGGAACGTTCTCCGTAGGTGAGACCGTGAAGATAGCTTACGTAGACCAACGCCACCACGACCTCATTCCCGACCACTCGGTTTACCAGGTGATATCGCAGGGAACTGAAAGTTTCCGCATGGGTGGCCGCGACGTGAACGCACGCGCCTATCTGTCGAAATTCAACTTCGCGGGTGCCGATCAGGAAAAGAAAATCGGAGTGCTTTCAGGAGGTGAACGCAACCGTCTGCATCTGGCCATGGCACTCAAGGAGGAAGGCAACGTGCTGCTGCTCGACGAGCCGACCAACGACATTGATGTCAACACTCTGCGCGCTCTCGAAGAGGGTCTGGAAGCATTTGCCGGATGTGCTGTGGTAGTGAGCCACGACCGCTGGTTCCTCGACCGTATATGCACCCATATACTGTCGTTCGAAGGCGATGGCAAGGTCGTATTCTACGAAGGTTCATACTCCGACTACGAGGCATACAAAAAGGCTCAGAACGGAGGCAAAGAACCGCCTCGCCGCCGCTACCGCAAACTGATGGAATAAGTATTCTTCCCAGTACAAACGAAAAAACGCTGACAACCCGTTACCGCTTCCGATAAAGATGCGCACTCTTTCAAGCCGCTTACGGCATGCGCTGCTTCTCGTTACTGTCATCCTGCTTACGGCAGGGTGTAGTTCCACACGCAACGTTCCAGACGGATCGTATCTGCTTGACAAGGTCACCATATCGGTAGAGGACAGTACCCGACTACAGACACGCAATCTACGCAACTACCTGCGCCAGACCCCGAACCACAAGGCTCTGGGGTTTGCGCGCATGCAGTTGGGTATATATAACCTTGCCGGCGACTCCATAAGCCGGATTAACCGATGGCTCAGAAAAATCGGTGAGCCGCCGGTAATATTCGACCAGCAACTCACCGAACAGAGCGCACGCCAGTTGCGGCAAGCACTAATCAACAGCGGATACAACGATGCCGAAGTTACCACAGACCTGACAGTCCGTTCCGACAAGAAAATTCGGGTTAACTATCGGCTTAATCCCGGTAAACCGCATATCATCGGCTCCATGACATATGAGTTCGAGGATCCGGCTATCGAAGAACTGCTGGTCAACGATACGATAACATGGCCCGCACATACCGGCGAGAAACTCGACCGCAATCTTCTCGACCGGCAACGCACTCTTATCGTGGAAAAACTCCGCGACAACGGGTACTTCGCCTTTACCAAAGAGCATATCGGATTCATAGCCGACACCGTTGCCGGAAGCAAACTCGCTGATCTGACAATGGTACTCAGAAATCCTCGTCAGACCGGAACATCCGAAGAAAGTGACAAATCGCCCAACGAACGCAAGAACAATCTGATCAGGATGGCTGACAATCAGCTCCGGCACAACCTATACAGATTCAACCATGTGATCATTGTGCCCGATTTCTCACCGGGAGACAACTCCGCCGGATTCAACTTCGCAGATCGCGATACGGTGCGCTACGACGGCCTCGACATACTCTACGGTCCTGACCCATACCTTAGCCCCCAGGCTCTTGCCGACCAATGTTTCATCCGCCCGGGAGAACTATACAGCACTACAGGTATCGACCGGACATACGAAGCGCTGAACCGTCTGTCTGTACTACGCTATGTCAATATTATAACCAGGCCTGCCGGAACCGAGGGCGATGAGGAACTGCTCGATGTCTACATATTGCTGTCACGCACTAAAAAAATGGGGGTGACACTCGAACTCGAAGGCACCAACTCAGAGGGCGATTTCGGCGTAGGAGGGGGCATCACGTTCCTGCACAGAAATCTTGCCAAAGGGGGTGAGCAGCTATCTGCAAAATTCAGAGGGGCATATGAAAGCCTATCGGGAAATCTCGACGGACTTATCAACGACTGCTATACGGAACTCGCAGGCGAAGTAGGCATCACCTTCCCTACCTTCAAGGCACCATTTCTGCACCGGAGCTTCAAACAAAAGGTCCGCGCCTCAACGGAGTTCGCATTTACTTTCGTGAGGCAGGAACGTCCGGAATACACACGTGTGATCGGAGGAGCCGTATGGCGCTACAAATGGGCCGACAGATCCAATCTTACCCGCCGCACGCTCGATCTTATTGATATAAATGTAGTGAATCTCCCGCGCTCTACCATTGACTTTATCGATAAGATCGCCCCCGACAACCCCTTACTCCGCTACAGCTACGAGGATCACTTCATAATGCGCCTCGGATACACGTGGTATCATACCAACCGACGCCCGGCTTCATCCGATCCGGAGGCCTCCGAAATGCAGACCAATACATTTACAACCCGCGCCTCTGCCGAAACCTCCGGAGCATTCCTATATGCCGTATCGTCGATTATCGGACAACACAGATCGGACGGTGCCTACAAAATCTTCGGTATCCAGTATGCACAATATCTGAAAGGAGAGATTGATTATACGATCAACCACCGGTTCACTACCCGCAACTCCATATCTTTCCATGCCGGGGGCGGCATAGCATGGCCCTACGGTAATTCATCTATGGTGCCGTTTGAAAAACGCTTCTATGCCGGAGGTGCCAACGGCGTCCGCGGCTGGAGCGTGCGTACTCTCGGTCCGGGATCATACGATTCGCGCAACTCTGTGAGCGACTTCATCAACCAGTGCGGCGACATATCGCTGATTCTCAATATGGAATACCGCAACAAACTTTTCTGGGTTTTCGAAGGTGCGGTCTTCATCGACGCAGGCAACATATGGACAATAAGGAATTATCCGAACCAACCTGGCGGTTTCTTCCGTTTCAGATCGTTTTATAAAGAACTTGCCGCCTCCTACGGCATCGGCCTTCGAATGGATTTCAACTACTTTCTTCTACGCTTCGATCTCGGCGTCAAAGCTCATAATCCGGGACGCGGACAAGAAGAGTGGCCTATAATACACCCGCGTTGGGGGCGTGACACCTCGTTTCATTTCTCCGTAGGATACCCTTTCTGACAATTATCCATCGGGAATCGGAGACTTGACGCCGATGCATGCGACACTGATATAATCAACTACTTATGAAGAGACTTGTAATATTCGACCTTGACGGTACACTTCTGAACACGATAGCCGACCTCGGAGCTGCGACCAACTATGCCCTGAACAAATGCGGCTACCCCGTCCACCCCATATCGGCATATCCGCAATTTGTAGGCAGCGGAATCAGTAAACTTCTCGAAAGAGTGCTTCCGGAAGGATGCCGTTCGGAAGAGAACGTCGAATCACTCCGACCCTACTTCTTTGAGTACTATGACGCTCATATGACAGATGAAACCCGTCCATATCCCGGTATTACCGAACTACTGACACAACTCACACAAAACGGAGTTAACATCGCTGTGGCCTCCAACAAATATCAGGATGGCGTCAGAAAACTTATCGGACATTTCTTTCCGCAATTCAAGTGGGTTGCGGTAGAAGGTCAGAAGGAGGGTGTGCCGGTCAAACCGGATCCATCCATCGTGTTTGAGATACTTGCCGAGTGTCCCACCCCCAAAGAAGAAGTATTATACGTAGGTGATTCAGGAATCGACATGGAGACCGCACGCCGTGCCTGTGTGGAGTCGGCAGGTGTGACATGGGGATTCCGTCCCGCGGCAGAACTCCGCGACAAATATGCGGTACATATAGTCAACACGCCCGATGAGTTGCAGAACCTCATACTCTGATGGTTATGCGATATTATGCCGGATACGGCCCGCGCACATACGGAAGTTGTTGCGGATATTCCGACGCCTTCATAGTTAATATTCCCGAAAAAAGCTGTAAATTTGCACCCGTAATTCCGCACTACTACAAATAGGCTGCCCATGGCAGCGATATCATTCAATATCTAAGGTAAAAGAGAAAAAAAATGGAATTTCTGTCTGACCTCCTGTTGCCCGGCAATACATCGCTGGCAGCCACTCTGGTTCTGCTGTCGTTCGTTATCGCTGTAGGCATCTATCTGGGTAAAATCCGCTTCTGGGGCGTTTCGCTCGGCGTGACTTTCGTTCTGTTCGTTGGTATTCTCATGGGACATTTCGGCTACGAAGTACAGCCCGAAGTGTTGAAGTTCGTCCGTGAATTCGGTCTTATCCTATTTATTTTCGCTATCGGTCTGCAAGTTGGTCCGGCTTTCTTCTCCTCATTCAAAAAAGGCGGAATACGCCTCAATATGCTTGCAGTACTCGGCATCCTGCTCAATGTGGCGATTGTCGTGGCGATTTATTTCATCGACGGTAAAACGTCCATCAGCGCTCTCGTCGGCGTTATGTCAGGCGCGGTAACCAATACCCCCGGTCTGGCAGCTGCACAACAGGCGGTAAACTCTCCCGAGGAGGTAAATCTAATGTCGATGGGATATGCAGCAGCCTACCCTCTGGGAGTGCTCGGCATCATTCTTGCAATGCTCATCATAAAGGCCGTATTCCACATCCGTATCGACGATGAAATAAAACAGATCAATCAGGAAACCGAAGATGGGCAGGTAAAACCTCACCTCGCAAGCTATGAAGTGGTCAACTCACTCATCAATGGGAAAACCCTTCTTCAGCTTCATGATATTATCCACTGCGATTTCGTGGTGTCACGTCTGATGGATAAGGAAGGGAACATCATCATCCCCAAATCAAGCACTGAAATACATGTCGGAGACAAACTTTACGTAGTGATGGCTCCCCACGACGAACCGAGCTTCCAGGCCGTTCTCGGCCACCCTATCGAAATGGGCGATGAAGAGTGGGAGGCGGTAGCACCCGCCAACGTTGTGTCACGCCGCATCCTCATCACACGCAGCGAATACAACGGCACCCCCCTCGGAGCCCTTCGCCTCCACAAAGGCTACAACCTCAACTGCACACGCGTAAACCGTGCAGGTGTCGATCTGCTCGCTTCTCCCGGCCTCCGTCTTCAGATGGGCGACAGAATCACTGTAGTAGGTGAACTTAACGACATCGACCGTCTTGCATCGAAACTCGGAAACTCGATGAAGCGTCTCAACCAGCCCAACCTTGTCACTATCTTCATCGGAATCCTTTTCGGTATCATCGTAGGTTCGATCAATGTAGGGTTCGGCATGAAACTGGGGCTTGCCGGCGGACCGCTTGTAGTGGCGATTCTGCTGAGCCGCTTCGGCTATAAGGTAAAACTTGTAACCTACACCTCATCGTCGGCGTCGCTCATGCTCCGCGAGCTGGGCATATGCCTCTTCCTCGCAGCCGTAGGTATCGGCGCAGGCAAAGGATTCGCCGACACAGTTTTCAATTACACCGGTATGTGGTGGGTAATATGGGGCTTCATAATCACATTCGTGCCACTGCTTGTAGTAGGCATGATTGCACGCGGAGTTTATAAGATCAATTTCTTAACCATCATGGGTATGATGTCAGGCGGCTACACTGATCCCCCCGCCCTTGCTTACGCCAACAATTCGACCGGAAGCGACGCGCCGGCTGTAGCATACTCTACTGTCTACCCGCTTACGATGTTCCTGCGAGTGGTAGCGGCACAGGCGCTTGTACTGGCTCTGATGTAAGAACTCTGCATCTGCACGATAATCTGAATTTCCTTAAAGCTTAAAGTAACAAGGATACAACCACCACGCGATGCCGGAATGCCTTAAGGCTTCCGGCATCGTTCTTTTTTGCATCTGCCACGCAATACTTAGCGAAAAAAATATTACTTTTGCACATATGACTGAACAGGAAATACATCACGAAGCAGATAAAATACTGAAAGGAAGGGTATTCACTCCGGGAAATATTACCTCACTCGGAGAGGACGACGTATTTGTGTTCGGCAGCAACCTTGCCGGGCACCACGCCGGAGGAGCCGCCCGCACTGCCCGCAGGCTTTTCGGAGCAGAGTGGGGAGAAGGAGACGGATGGCACGGTCAGTCATATGCCATACCGACAATGCAGGGAGGTGTAGATAGCATACGCCCATATGTGGACCGCTTCATCGACATCGCTGATGAGTGCGACCAGAACACCTTCTGGGTGACAAGAATCGGTTGTGGAATAGCCGGACTCACAGATGAGGAGATCGCGCCCCTTTTCGACCGCGCATTCGACTTATACAACGTCAGGCTACCGGAATCTTTCGCCCGCATAATAGTTGAGAACCGTTTACGCAAACAGCATAACCAACAATAACAAGCATGAAAAAAATGATTATCGCCGCAATTGCGGTCATCGTCTCTACTTTCGCATCATTCGCGGAATACAAGGAAGTAAAGGATATATCCTATACAAAAAACACCGACGACTACTCCCTGAGCCGATGCAAGCTCGATGTGTACTACCCCGACGATATGAAAGATGTCCCCGTGGTAGTATGGTTTCACGGCGGAGGACTTACGGGGGGTGAGAAACATCTCCCCGCCGAACTGCGCAACAGCGGATATGCCGTTGTTTCCGTAAACTACCGGCTCCTTCCCAAAGCCGAGCTCGGTCAGGTAATCGACGATGCCGCCGCAGCTGTAGCTTGGACCCTCGGTAACATCGCTGACTACAACGGCGATCCTAAAAAAGTGATAGTTACCGGTCACTCGGCTGGTGGCTACCTCACAAGCATGGTAGGTCTCGACAAGAAATATCTTGCTAAATATGGCATAGATGCTGATTCGCTATATGCCCTTATGCCACTGAGCGGTCAGGTGATAACACATTTCGCCCAGCGTCAGAGTAAAGGAATGAGCGAGCTCCAGCCGCTGATCGACGAAAACGCCCCCCTGTTCCATGTTCGCCCCGACTGTCCTCCTTACGTAATCGTGACCGGCGACCGCGAAGAGGAGCTCTTCGGACGCCATGAAGAGAACGCCTACATGTGGCGTATGATGAAACTCGTCGGACATCCCGATGTACGTATCTACGAACTCGACGGCCACAACCACGGCGACATGGTAGGACCCGGTCTGACCATTGTAAAGAAAAACATCGACCGTCTCCTCCACAGATAACCGATCCTCGGGGTCACTTTACGCTGAGGCGAAGAGCGACTCAGAGGGGCGGAAACGCACTGCCCGACGGGTGGAACATCCCCTGTCGCGGTTTCGGAAATGGAGCGTCACCAGTCCGGTGGCGCTCCCTATGTATGAGCCCACCACCGCTATCAGTTCCCTGAGAGAACCGAATCCAATGAACGTACGTTCCAGAATCACACGACTGCACTGACGCGCCGATACAAAAACCACATCCGCCGGACTTAATTCGAAATTATTTTCAGAAAAGACCGGATGACCGCCATCGGCAACCGATACCAAACCGTGATTGAATAAGCTGTTGTAAGAATTAAGAGAGATCATATCGTATGGATTTTCAATGGATTGTTAACTATTACACTGCAAAGTTAGCCGCATGTTGGGCATAATTATTTCCCTACCGCGTTAACACTTTATAAAATCTCCCTTGAAATCACTGATCGTAACATTAATGTTTACTTTTGATTTTCAGCGAAATTTATTAATTTTGCACTCAGTAAAATATCAGAACAATGTTAGACAAAATAAACGCGCTGAAAGCTGAGGTAGAGGCTCTGAAAGCCTCGTCTGCTGAAGAGGTGGAGGCTCTGCGCCTGAAATATCTAAGTAAAAAAGGCTCCGTAAGCATGCTTATGGCAGACTTCCGTAATGTCGCTCCCGAGCAGAAGAAAGCCATAGGTATGGCAATCAACGAGCTTAAGAACCTCGCTACAGAAAAAATCAACGCACTCAAGGAAGCTACAGAACTCGCCGACGACGGCGCTGACGAGATAGACCTTACCCGATCGGCCTCGCCGCTTCCCTTAGGTACACGCCATCCGCTGTCGCTTGTGCGTCAGGAAATCGTTTCTATTTTCGGACGTCTCGGATACGCCGTCGAGCAAGGGCCTGAAATCGAGGACGACTGGCATGTATTCTCGGCTCTGAACTTCGCGGCCGATCACCCCGCACGCGATATGCAGGATACATTTTTCATCAACCGCAATCCGGATGTCCTGTTACGTACACACACATCCTCCGTACAGACACGCGTGATGGAGCGTTCCAAACCGCCTATCCGCATTCTATGCCCCGGCCGTGTATATCGCAACGAAGCCATCTCGGCACGCGCCCACTGCTTCTTCCATCAGGTAGAAGGACTTTATGTAGATAAGAACGTTTCATTTGCCGACTTAAAACAGTCGCTGCTGTATTTCGCACGCGAAATGTTCGGTCCTGAGACAAAAATCCGGCTGCGCCCCAGCTATTTCCCATTCACCGAGCCTTCGGCCGAGATGGATATAAGCTGTAATCTCTGCGGCGGAAAGGGATGTTCATTCTGCAAAGGTACAGGTTGGGTTGAAATTCTCGGTTGCGGCATGGTAGACCCCAACGTACTCGAATCGTGCGGTATAGATCCGAAAGTCTACAGCGGATTCGCGTTCGGCATGGGAGTGGAGCGAATAGCGAACCTCAAATACCGCGTCAACGACCTGCGCCTGTTCTCGGAAAACGACCGCCGTTTCCTCGAAGAGTTCACGAGCGCTCACTGACGCGAGCATCCGGTTCATAGAAGACATATGCCCCCGCTTAATGAAATAATGATGGTTGCGGCCGGAGGCGCAATAGGCGCCACCGGTCGTTTCCTTGTGCAGCAATGCGCCCTCACACCCTCCGAGAAATATGTGCAAACTCTCGGTGTGAATCTTACAGGATGCATGCTCATAGGGGTAGTGTGGGCATTGCTCATCCATTTAAACGCCCCGCAATGGTTACACAGGTTGCTTGTCGCAGGAATACTGGGCGGCTACACAACCTTTTCAGCATTCTCTCTCGACTGCATGCAACTGATACAATCCGGCAGATTTCTCACAGCCGCCGTATACTTGCTTATCTCCGTTGCCGGAGGGATATTATTGTGTGCGGCTGCATATACCGCTATCTCGCATATACTGTAAAGACGTCTCACAGAAGTAAGTCATGGAAATTATCACATATAATATACCTAACAGGACTTTATATCATCCACGGCATCCTTTCGCCGGATTTTATCCTCATCTTCAGTCTTTTTCGACAAGCTCAAAAGCGCAGGCGATAACCTGTAGCCCGTTACACTCCTTCATCTTCGGGCAAAATCCGACTGAAACTATGCTCACGGATTATATAAAATAATTTCCACAACTTACATATGACTACAAAAGAGCGATATGCAAGAGTACTTGAATGGTTTGCCGAAACTATGCCTGCTCCTAAAACAGAGCTTCACTACGACACACCATTCCATCTTCTGCTCGCTGTTATACTATCGGCACAATGCACCGACAAACGGGTAAACATGATCACTCCGGCTCTGTTCGAGGCATATCCCGACGCGGCTTCACTCGCCGAAGCATCTCCCGAGGAGGTTTTTGAATATATAAAATCAGTATCTTATCCCAACAACAAGACTAAATCGCTGATAGGAGCGGCACGCACTATCGTAGATGAATTCGGGGGTGAAATTCCAGACAATATCGATGATCTGATACGCATACCCGGTGTCGGCCGCAAAACTGCCAATGTGATGCTGGCCGTTGTATGGAACAAAGCGGCCATGGCCGTAGACACCCATGTGTTCAGGGTTTCCGAGCGTATCGGACTAACAACCGGATCAAAAACACCTCTTGCGACAGAACAGGCGCTGGTAAAGCATATCCCGGAAGAACTCATACCTATGGCTCACCACTGGCTGATACTTCACGGGAGATATGTGTGTAAAGCGCGCCGTCCCGACTGCCTGAACTGCGGCCTAAAAGACATGTGCCGACACTATGGCAATTAGCTATTGAGAACAGACATATTCAGAATCCAAAGAAGAGAACAAGGTGGATACGATATTTCTTTTTATAATTGAGGTTGTCGGAACTTTCGCATTCGCGATAAGCGGCATACGTCTGGCGGCCTTACACCGCTTCGACTGGTTCGGGGCATATACCGTGGGGCTTGTGACTGCAATCGGAGGAGGTACCCTGCGCGATCTTCTCCTCGGCATCGACGTGTTCTGGATGCAGACGTGGATATACCTCGGAGTGACAGCCATAGCACTCGCCGTCGTGATTCTGTTCAGAAAAATGCTTGTAAGCAACGACCGCATGCTGTTTGTTTTCGATACACTCGGACTTGCCCTGTTTGTTGTGATAGGCATCCAGAAAAGCCTTGCAGAAGAATATCCCATGTGGGTGGCCATCGTCATGGGTACCATAACAGGATCTTTCGGAGGGGTAATCCGAGATATCCTCATCAATCAAGAACCTCTTTTTTTCCGGAAAGACATATATGCCACGGCATGCCTGGCAGGTGGCCTGGCTTACTGCGGAGTTATGCTTGCCGATGGCTCAGACTTTGCAGCCCAGTCTCTTTGCGCAGTCACCATCATCATACTCCGCATGTGTGCGCTCCGCTGGAACTGGTCTCTCCCGGTGCTTTCATATGAAGCCGAAAATGCAGAGAAGCGCACCGATACCTCCACCGTTCCGTGGCAGTCGGCAATGCCCTTGCGCCGTCATGCACGCAAGAACAGGAAGAACAAACACTCCCACAAGAGTTCAGGCAAAAAGTAAAATAAGCAGATGCCATCAAAGCACACCACTGCATTGCAGTTCGTAAGATACCTGATTGTCGGCGGAATGAACACCGCAGTGACACTCATTGTGATATTCGCACTTAAATCCTTAGCCGGTATGGATCCATATCTGTCGAACGCGGCAGGATATATCGCCGGTCTTATAAATTCATTTCTATGGAACCGCGGATGGGTATTCCGTTCACACGGGAACCGTGTCCGCGAGGGAGCGGCATTTCTTGCCGGATTCGGCATATGCTATCTGATCCAGTTGCTCACTGTCTGGGGACTTACACACACCGGAATCGGCACCCTAATGATAGAGATTCCGATTCCGTTAATAGAAACAGAGAGGGCATTCACCCTCTCCGGATACGGCATTTCCACCCTCGCAGGCATGGCTGTATACACAATAGCCAACTTTATCTACAACCGCCTTGTCACATTCAGAAAGACGGCATAATGCATGCGACACGCATAAAGATACATAAAGAGCGGAAATCCCGAACAAATTCACGCTCCTACAAATCTAGCCTGACTAATCAGTCGAATACACCTTCAAGAGACTCTTCCACCTCACCCGTCTCTTCAGGCACATCGTAAAATTCCTTGTCGCATATATTCGAGAAATCTACCTCAAATCGGGTATTCTGCGAATAAGGAAGCGACTTATCTGCATAAACCTTACTCATGTAAAGTCCGTAAATAGGAAGAGCCATCGCCGCACCCTGGCCGTGGGCCATCGTATTGAAATGTATGTAACGCTCGTCGCCGCCTACCCATACGCCTGATACGAGTTCAGGGGTAAAGCCCATGAACCATCCGTCGGCATTATAATTCGTGGTTCCGGTCTTACCGCCCATCTGTGCAGTAATATTATATGGCGCGCGGCGCACACGGTTACCGGTTCCACCGTCGACAACATTGAGGAGCATCGACAGAATCTTGGGATATGCCTTCTCCGAAATCACCTCGGTATGGCGGGTATTGAATTCTGAGATGATGTTGCCGGTGGCATCGGCGATTGCCGATACATATACGGGATCAGCGCGCATACCGTTATTGGAATAAGCGGTGTAGGCTCCTACCATCTCTCTGATTGAAACTTCGCACGAACCGAGACATATCGACATAACCGGGTCAAGATGATTTGTAATTCCGAAATTATGCATATTGCGCACAAGTGTCGTCGGTGACAACTGCCCCATCAGTCGTGCGGAGATCCAGTTGTTCGAGTTGGTAAGGGCCCATCTCAGGTCAACCATTTCCCCGACACGCGCAGTCCCGGCGTTGCGGGGTTCCCATATGTTACCAGCCTCGTCGCGGAACACGGGTTGAGTGTTCGACATCATATCGCATGGGGTGAAATCCTCCTCCATCGCATATGTATAAAGGAAGGGTTTGATCGTGGAGCCGATCTGACGACGCCCCGTCGCAGCCATATCATACTGGAAGAATGTGAAATTCGGTCCTCCTACATATGCCTTTACATGTCCGGTACGCGAATCCATTGACATGAACCCGGTGCGCAGGAAATGCTTCTGATATAACAGCGAATCGCGCGGTGTCATAACCGTATCGACAAGTCCCTTGTAAGAGAATACCACCATCTCACGCGGAGTATTGAACGATGCGTTGATTTCCTCGTCGGAAGCTCCCGCCTGCTTCATAATCCTGTAGCGGTCGGTCTGCTTCATGGCATGATCGATGAGCGACTCTACCTTTACCTTGCCAAGCTCCTCACCATTGGAGGTATAAGGCGCGTTGCGCGCACCCTTCTTCTCTTTGAAAAACGCACTCTGAAGCGAACTCATATGCTGGTTTACAGCATCCTCTGCATATCGCTGCATGCGCGAATCAATAGTGGTATATATTTTCAGACCGTCGGCATAAATATCATATTTTGACCCGTCGGGTTTGGGATTTTTCTCGATCCATCCATAAAGCGGATTATCCTCCCAGGCAATAGAATCGTCTACAAATTTCTGCCCTTCCCAGCCACGATAGTTGGAGCGGACCGGTCTTTTTGCCGTGAGAATACGTCTGAGTTCCTCCCGGAAATATGGGGCGAGGCCCTCCTTATGATCCACACGGTTAAATTTCAGTTCCAGCGGAAGTTGCTTGAGCGAATCAACCTGCTGCTTTGTAAGCATGCCGTTTTTCTCCATCTGCTCGAGCACCACATTGCGACGCAGGCGTGTGCGCTCGCTGTGACGCACAGGATTATAGTACGACGGATTTTTCACCATCCCTACAAGCGTAGCAGCCTCCTCCACCGTAAGATCTTTCGGCGCCTTACTGAAATATACGTGCGCCGCGGATTTGATACCCACTGCATTATAAAGGAAGTCAAACTGATTGAGATACATCTTGATTATCTCATCTTTCGAATAGTAACGTTCAAGCTTTACGGCTATCATCCATTCAATCGGCTTCTGCAGGGCACGGCTGAATAGGTCTGAGGTCGTCGGACTGTAGAGCTGCTTAGCCAGCTGCTGGGTAATGGTGGAACCTCCGCCGGCATTTTTGTTCTGCATTATAAGTGTCTTGACAAGCACACGCATGAACGCACGCATGTCTATACCGGAATGATCGTCAAAACGAGCATCCTCCGTAGCTATAAGCGCATCGACTACATGATTGGATATTTCGGAATAGTCGGCATATACACGGTTGCCTGAGTTGCGGTAATACCGGCCCATCTCCTCGCCATCGGCTGTATACAGAACCGTCGCGAACTTGTCATTGGGATTCTTAAGTTCTTCGATGGGAGGCATATAGCCTATCCAACCATTGTATATAAGCAGAAAGAAAATTATCACTGCGACGAATCCAAGCGCAAAGATCCGCCACATCCATCTAATTATAAAACGGTTACGTTTTGCTTTTTTATCTGTATCGACTGTATTGGAAGTCATCTGTCAAAAATCTCGGTAACTAATAATCACTTATGATGATCGGAATGCATCCTCACACGTTCCAAACGGCAAAGTTAGCAAATTATTTGCTATTTTTGCAATGTTAAACATGATTTACCAAATTATGAGCCATACACATATCGCCGACGATGATAACCGGACATTACCGGAATTTTCACTAATGCAGCAGATAAAGCGCCGGTTCTTCGCTATGCGCAACGGAATGCTTGCCGACCAGATGCGTCGCAACGGACTTGACTACCGCGTGAATTTCGGTCTGAATATTCCTCAGATTAAAGAGATCGCTACCGATACGCTTTCATCGGGTCTTACCTCAGCTGAACAGCTCGAACTCGCAAACGCCTTATGGGAAAACATCAACACACGTGAAAGCCGGTTGCTGGCCCCAATGCTGTTTCCTGCCGACATAATGTCTGATGAACTTGCGCTCAAATGGCTGTCGGAAGCGCAAACTACCGAGATTTCCGACCACCTGTGTCACTCCCTTCTGCGCAAACTCCCATTCGCTTCTGAAGTTGCAAAAACGCTCATACATACAGCCAACGCAACCGACATGCAGCGATATTCAGCTCTCAGGCTCCTGCTCAATCTCGTCGCGATTGGCAAAGAGTCTCCTCTCCCCCTGAAGGATATTGCAACAGAAAGCCTGTCATGCCACATGACACGCCCTGTAGCGCGTCAGCTGCTTGATGAGATAGAATTCATTTCCGGATCACACGATATCTGAGCCGCCGCTTAGAGAGGGTCTGACACCCGCTATTGTCAGCGCAGACGGGAGTATGAGTATCCGAAGCGCTCGAAAGCGGCCCGGTCAAGCGCTTCCCTGTCTGCCGGATTGGCAATGGAGATCATCAGTTTAGCACGTTCAGGCAACGATTTGCCGAGAAGATTGACAGCGCCGTGTTCGGTAACCACATAGTTGGTCTGGAAACGGGTTGTGACAACTCCCGCACCTGCCGTAAGGACAGGTTTGATCTTACCGATACCTTTCCCGGTTGTTGAAGTCATGGCTATCACCGATATTCCTCCCTCGCTTCTGGATGCGCCATATACAAAATCATGCTGGCCACCTACACCCGAGAAGATACGTGTACCGATAGAATCGGCACATATCTGTCCTGTCAAGTCAATTTCAAGGCATGAATTGATGGACGTTACCCGCGGGTTGCTCCCTATTACGAAAGGATCGTTGGTATAAGCCACGTCCTTGAATATCATATCTTTATTATAATCCATCAGATCATAAAGACGCCTTGAACCGAGAGCGAGGCATGCCACAGATTTGCCGGGATATATCTTTTTTAGTGAATTATCTATCACTCCACTCTCTATAAGCGGCAACACTCCGTCGGTCATCGCCTCAGTATGTAACCCGAGATGCTTGTGGCCGCTGAGGGCACGTATCACAGCATTTGGAATTCCACCTACGCCAATCTGCAATGTGGCTCCATCGGGTATCAACTCTGCCACTGCATTTCCGATTGCAGTCTCAACCGGCCCAGGTACCGGCGTAGGTACTTCTACCAACGGATCATCGACCGGTACGGCAGCTGTTATTTTCGACATATGTATCACCGGATCGCCGTAGCTGAACGGCATATGCGGATTTATCTGAGCGATAACTACACGTGCGCATTCAGTAGCGGAGACGGCCAGATCCGCGCTCACGCCATAACTCACATAGCCATCGCCGTCGGGCATCGAACAGTTGAGCAACACAACATCCACCGGCCAGATACCGCTCCGGAACAGTTGCGGCACCTCACCCAGAAATCTGGGAGTGGTGGCTCCGTAGCCTTCGGCTATCCATCGCCGGACATTGTTCGATACAAAACATGTATCTACCAGAAAAGAATCCTTGAACTCCTCACGGCAATACGGTGCCTCACGCTCCGATACCGAAAATCCGGAATGCAGCACTACGCCCCGCAGTTCTTCCCCACGCCGCGTAATAGCATCAACGAGAGTTTCGGGGACAGATGTGCTACCTTGTATATAAACGTGATCACCGCTCTTTATGAGCCTTGCCGCATCATCGGCAGACATTATATTCGGGAACTGCATGGCGGACAGATTTCTGATGCTCGGTATGCATGATTATCATTATGAAACGCGGCAAGCCGCTCACCCAGACGGGTAAAGGCCCCGTCATCAGACAACAGGCTGACGCATATACGCACACCCTCCTGACGGCTTCCGGTTGACAGAAGCGAAATTGTTGAGATTCCATACCGCAGAAGCCATATCTGCAGCTCTTCGCCGGTCATGCCGGGATATCCTACAGTAAAAAAGAAACCATCGGATATCGGTTGGTCGCCATCGCTTGCATATACCAGATGAAATCCGTTATCCATAAACAGTTTTTTGGCAATGGCAGCCCTGCGTCCGTATTCTCCGGTCTCGGCAACGAAGTCGAGTTTTCCATCCGCGGCTGCTCCGAGCATAGCGGCGAAGGCATGTTGTGCGGAATGAGACGTACCCGACGAAGCGCAATAAAGCACTCCATATACATATGCATCGCCAAAGGCCGGCATCTCATAAAAATGCTCAAGAAACGGGTATACCCTGTCGGCTACGGATGGGGACATGCACACCATCGCTATACGCTGACCTGCATAGCTGAAAATCTTCGATGCAGACACAAGCAGAATGCAACGGTCGGTATAATGTGCGACGGTCGGCACGAATGGCTCACGGTAAGGAATACCGTAACGTGTACGGAAATCCATCCCCATATATGCATGATCTTCTATTATTATCACATCATGCTTTTCTGCCATCCGGGCAAGTATCTCATACTCCGCATCGGTAAGATTTGTCCATGCGGGATTGTTGGGGTTATTATACAGAATGGCCGTCACTCTTCCTGAAGATAGAATCTCTTCAAGACGAGCCTCAAGAGCCTCACCCCGACAGTCGTACATATCGAGAGATTGCTGATTCAGCCCCAGCAGCTTAACCTGATTGTGCTGCGCCGGGAAACCGGGGTCGAGAAACAGAATCGTATCTTTGCCCGGCAATCTCTGCCCCAATAGAAGGAATAGCGTGAAGGTAGCCTGCATTGAACCCACCGTAGGTACCACACACCTCGGGGGAATTTCTATGTCGAGGAATGCTTTCAGAAACCGGCTTCCGTTCTCCTTAAGTTCAGGAATACCGATTATATTCGGATACTGGCCTGCGATACCCTTAAGAAGGGCATCGCGCTCGGCATCGATACCGATCTTAGACGCCGGAAGCCCCGGATTACCCATCTCAAGATGAACAAAGGGTTCTCCCATAATGGATTCAAGACGGGTGGCGAGCGCCATAATCTGGCGGATTGTTGCCGACGATATATTCACGATATTCATCGCCTTCATCTCATCGTCGAACTGTCGGGATGTTACTGGTTTCAACGTATATCTAATAATAGTAAGTTTATCCTTGTTTTACTTAACTCTGCTGAGCGGCCGAAGCGTTCAACCCGCCGCGGAAGGCCGCGAGGTTACTTTCAACTATTTTCTCCCCTTTCGGATCGAACACCCTGCGTATGCCATCTTCGATCTTATCGGCGGGAATACCGATGAAAGGTATGGCCGCACCGAGCAGAACCATATTGGCGGCACGTGCCGTAGCCACCTCCCTGGCAACCGCATCCATATCGAAAGCCACTGTCCGCGGTCGTTGCTGAAGCATTGACAACAACCCGCTGCATTCGGGATAATTGCCAATATTTACGACGGGGACCGTGTTTGTTACAATCCACCCTTCCGGAGAAAGGAATTCCAGATAACGCAATGCCTCCATAGGTTCGAGTGAAACTATCAGATCAGCCTTACCCCGGGGGATTATGTCGGAAGCGATCGGCGAAGAACTCAGACGCAGACACGACATCACATCTCCACCGCGTTGGCTCATGCCATGAACTTCGGCCTGCTTCAAACAGAGCCCCCCGGCAAGAGCTGCCGCTCCCAGAATAGTTGCTATGGAAAGAATTCCCTGGCCGCCGACACCGGCTAATATTATATCTGATTTCATCATATATAAGTCGTAAAAATTATCACTTTGCTTTCGCATGGCGACGCGCGGTCTGTATACATTCGCGACGCGACACAATCACGGATAGCCCTTCATAGGCGAACTCACGGGCAAACAATTCTCTCATTTCTTCAACCTTTTTCGGAAGGGAATCTATAGTATGAAGATGCGCCGGATCCAAACCGAGACCGAGGCATATGTCCTCAAGTTTTCCGGTTCCCTGCGAAGTTTGTCCACCCGTCATTCCTGTTGTCAGATTATCGGAAATGATTACAGTCATCGCCGTATTCTCATTTACAGCATCAAGCAGCCCTGTGATTCCGGAATGAGTGAAGGTAGAGTCACCGATCACAGCCACAGCGGGATGCTGACCGGCATCGGCTGCTCCTTTTGCCATTGTGATCGAAGCTCCCATATCCACACATGTATCGATTGCATTGAACGGTGCGAGCCAGCCGAGAGTGTAACAACCGATATCGCCGAAAACCTTAGGATTCTCGAAATCTGCCAACGCAAGATTCAGAGCGGCGTAAACGTCACGGTGACCACAGCCCTGACATAGGGACGGGGGACGTGCCACCACCATTTCCGATGGAGGCTGAATCTCGGGAAGAAGCTGAGATGCCATCTCGGGAAGAAGTTTCACCATTCCGGCAGCCACATTATCGGGAGTAAGTTCTCCGGTAAGCGGAAGGATTCCGTCAAGTTTTCCGCAAACCTTCACACCTCTGTCAAGCACTCCTCGCAACGAACGCTCTATAACAGGCTGCCCCTCCTCAACAACAAATATTCTGTCGCAATCATCGGCCAGGCGCTCTATCAGAGCCTTCGGAAGCGGATATTGCGAAATCTTAAGCATAGGGAACGGAACTCCCCCTGGAAAACATTCCGCCACATAATTAGCCGCGATTCCTGAGGCAAGAATTCCGATACGGTGATCTGTGCCTGATGTATAGACATTGAACGGCGACATTTCCGCCTCCTTTTCCATCTCGCCGTAATCCTCGAGAAGCTGGCGGTAGCGCACACGCGAATTTCCGGGCATAAGTACCCATTGACGTGGATTCACGGGGTAAGACAAGGTGTTTTCTTCAGCTGCCTCCGCACTCGTTTCCACTACCGCACGCGAATGAGCCAGACGGGTAACCATTCTTACCATTACCGGCACTTTCATCCTCTCCGACAGTTCGAAACCATATGAAGCCATATCATAGGCCTCCTGCTGGGTAGAAGGCTCAAGAACAGGTATCAGCGCAAATGAGGCATAAAAGCGGGAGTCCTGTTCATTCTGCGACGAATGCATCGACGGATCATCCGCGGAGATTACCAGCATCCCTCCGTTAGTGCCTGTCATAGCTGAATTTACAAAAGGATCAGCCGCCACATTAAGCCCCACATGCTTCATCGATACAATGGAACGCTTGCCACAGAACGACATTCCAAGAGCTTCCTCATAAGCGGTTTTCTCATTTGACGACCAATGGGAATGGATTCCCCTGTCACGAGCTACAGAATTATTCTGCACATACTCAAGAATTTCTGTTGAAGGGGTTCCGGGATAGGCATATGCTCCCGAGAGACCCGCGTTTATAGCGCCTAAAGCCAATGCCTCATCGCCAAGCAGCAGTTTTTTTATCATGGTCTGACTGTATATTTAACTGTTTGCAAGCGGTCACACTATTGCGCCCACATGCAAATTTAATAATTCCCCGAAAATCCACCATTCTCTGACAGCATGTTATAAAACATATCTAAACAGCGGTTTATCAATACCTTGACATGATACCTGCTTCCGATCGCCACAACATCCGGGAAGATTTACTACTTTAACTACCGAAGTTTTTTTATTAACTTTGCAGAGCAATTCATAAAGAGTTGCGTAATAAATGACCTGCACAAACAATCAAACAGCACAATCGTCTCCGGTGGTGATGAACTGGGGATTTCTTGAAAACTGGAAGAGTACAGCATCGGTGTGAACCGTATATTGTGGTTGCTTGAATACCATCGGCTGCCAATGATACTGCATCGCACATTCAGGACATGCAGATCTTGCAGATCCGGAAGCGATCTGGCGAAAGAAATATCACATCCCCTTTTCACAAATTCTTCTTTAATATCCTTATGAACAATCACCGATTGCTCACAGGGTTGCTTTCGGCAATCCTGTTGAGCGGTGGGGCGTATGCGCAGGTGGAAACAGAGAAAGTAATCTCCTTAGAGGAAATCTTCGGAATTGCAGAAGCCAACAGCGCTCAGCTACGCCCCTCACGCAGCGCCGAGGATGAATCACAGCGCGAAATAAGTGTGGCACGCAGCGGGATGCTACCCGACATAAACGCTACATTGTCTTTTAGTTATATAGGCGATGGATTCACTACAAAAAGAAATCTTTCCGACTATCAGAAAGCTCCTATTCCCCACTTCGGCAACGGTCTGTCGCTGAACATCAGCCAACCCGTATACACGGGAGGTGCCATTTCCGGAGCGATAGAACTTGCCGAACAGAAATCCACGGCATCGAGATTCGCTACAGAGATGCAACGCGATAATATCCGCTTCCAGCTAACCGGTTTTTATCTTGACCTCTACAAGTTCACCAATCTCCGCACAGTTGTTGAAAACAACATAACACAGGCTGAGAAATTACTCGAAGAAATGCAAGCGCGTTACAGCCAGGGGGTAGCTCTTCTCAATGATATCACACGCTACGAACTGCTTGTATCAAACCTCAGGCTCCAGCTTGTAAAAATCAACAATACGATCGATATTCTAAACAACAACCTGATCATTACAGCCGGAATACCGGGAGGAACTATAATAGTTCCGGACACTACTATTCTTGACCGTTCACTACCCGTATACGGTGAGAACTGGTGGCAGCTGGAAGCTATCGAAAATGCCCCTGCACTAAAACTCGCGCGCAACGGAGTTGAAATGAGCCGTACCGGAGAGAAACTCGCCAAAAGCGAAATGCTTCCGAAAGTAGGCCTTGAAGCCGGATGGACTATTGACGGTCCGATTCTCGTAGAAATACCGCCGATCAACCGCAATCTCAGCTATTGGTACGTAGGTGTTGGAGTAAGTTACAATATATCGTCGCTTTTCAAAGGCAACCGATCAGTTGCCAGAAGCCGGGCAGCCACACGCCACGCAATCGACGAGCTCGAAGCTATCGCTGAAAACATCAACATCGGCGTCCGCGCCGATCATGTACACTATCTTGAGGCATACGAGGAACTGAAGACACAGCAGAAGAGTGTGGAGCTCGCCGAGCGCAACTATCGCACCACAACGACACGCTACTCGGCCGATATGGCACTTATCACAGATCTCCTTGACGCCGCAAATGCTAAGCTCGATGCCGAGCAACAGCTTGTCAACGCCCGCATCAACATCATTTACTATTACTACAAACTCTTATTCACCACAGGAAAAATATGAATCACCGCAGCAAAAAAATATTGTCATATATCGTCAGTCTGACCGTAGTCATAGCAGCCGGATTATGGGTCGGCAGCCGGTTCATACACCTCGGAAACGTAGAGTTCACCGACAATGCCCAGATCCGTCAGCAGATAGTTCCGGTTAACAGCCGCGTTCAAGGATATATCAAAGAGATCCGTTTCAAAGAATACGAACAGGTGAGGAAAGGAGACACTCTCGTAGTGATCGATGATGCAGACATGCGTCTGCATGTCGCACAGGCACGGGCCGACTATCAGAATGCGCTCGCAGGTAAGGATGTCGCATCACGCACGGTGGGTGTAGCATCTGCCAATGTAGCTGTGACCGAAGCCTCCATTGCCGAGGCAAAAGTGGTTATGGATCTTGCAGCCGCCGATTTCGAGCGATATAAGACTCTCATAAGCCAGGACGCGGTAACCCGTCAGCAATATGACGGCGCACGTACTGACTATGAAGCAAAGAAGGCCCGATACGAAATGCTTGCACGACAGCGTTCGGCAACCTCATCCGTAGTCGACGAAACTCGCCAGCGCATCGCTCAGACTGAGGCCGCCATCGAGCTTGCCAAGGCCCGGCTCGAGACAGCCGAACTCAATCTCTCTTATTGCGTTATCGTAGCTCCATGCGACGGATATACCTCGCGCAAAGAGATACAGACCGGCCAACTCGTTCAACCCGGCCAGACGTTACTCGATATCGTTGACACCGGTGACATCTGGATTGCAGCCAATTATAAGGAAACTCAGTTGCGCCACATCGCCCCCGGAAGCGATGTAGAGATTAAAGTTGATGCCGTTCCCGGGGTGAAATTCGCGGGCAAAGTAGTGTCGCTGTCAAAAGCATCGGGTGCGTCGCTCTCCGTTCTTCCCCAGGACAACTCGGCCGGCAACTTCGTCAAGGTTCGTCAGCGCATCCCCGTCAGAATAGAATTTACCGTCGGTAACGATCCGGCCGAAATGGAGAAACTACGCGCGGGGATGAACGTGGAATGCGAGGTAAAATACTGATTACGCAGCGATATGAGCCATTCACATATGCCTCAGGGACCATTTGATATCCCTGATGTGCCCTCTTATATCCCCCGATGCCTCAAACCGTGGCTTTTCATTATTTTCGTACTCATAATTCAGTTTTCCGGAGGTCTCTATCTCGCGGCAGCCACCGATATGGTCGGAACTACAGCTCTCATGCAGGAGGATATTCTTATGGCGGGTTATGCCCAGCTCATAGGCATGTCGATAAATTTCGCGGTTATGTTCCGCCTGAAATTCCGATTCTCAAACCGCGTCGGTCTGCTGATATGTTGCTCGGCACTAATAGCAACGACCTACGTATGTGCCACAACTGATTCGGTAGGGCTTCTGATAACAGCATGCTTTCTGGCGGGATGGTTCAGAATGTGGGCCACACTCGTTTGCAATTCGACAATCCAGTTATGGCTGACTCCAGTCAGAGATATGTCTATTTTCTTCTGCTATGTCTACCTGGTTGTCGACAGCGTGATTCAGCTCAGCGGGATCTTCACCGTATACACGGCGTTCCATCTGCAATGGGAGTATATGCACTGGATCATGATCGGTCTTCTCGCTATGATGATGGTGGCAGTCCTCATACTTATAAAACCTGTAAAGGGCCCCATGCAGATCCCCCTGCTCGGTATCGACTGGATAGGAGCCGGACTTTGGAGCATATTCATGCTCTGCTTCACATTCATATGCGTGTACGGTAATTTCTACGACTGGTGGGAAGCGGAGGAAATCCGCATGGCCGGTATAACCGGAGTGGTGTGCGCCGGAATCAATCTCTGGAGAGCGACTTTTCTCCATCATCCCTACATATCGTTCACTGCCCTTACTAACCGTAATGTGATAAGGGCTACACTGGTGTATCTGGTGTTTTTTACTCTTCTGGCAACGGAACATGTGTTCGAACATACCTATGCCGCCAATGTACTGGGATTTGACGAAACCAATCTGATTGACCTTAATCTGTACGTTCTGGCAGGAATTATCGCAGGCTGCACATTTACATATTTCACTTTCGCACTCCGTAAATGGCGTTATAAAACCATGACAGCCATAGGTTTCGCCCTTGCCGCCATATATCTCTGTTATTTCTACTTCCTTATCGACTATGGAGTGGAGAAAGAGATGCTGTTCATACCGCTATTCGCCCGCGGAGCCGCTTCTGTGATAATATCCATAGTATTCCTTACCTCTATTCTTCAGGGAGGAATGCACTTCTTCGTATTTCCTCAGGCACTGACTGTCAACGGTTTCACCGGAGCCGTTATGGGAGCGACACTCGGCCCTGCACTCATCGGTGAACTCCTGCGCCATACTGTAGCTAAGAACGGAGCGCTCATAAGCGCCTCATTCACAGATTTCGATCCTCTATCATCCATGATTCCGACAGGCGAGTTATTCGGAACAGTCCAGCTACAGGCGCTGATCGTATCCATGAAAGAGATATACGGCTGGTTGCTTGTCGCCGCTCTCGCTGTTCTTGCTGTTATTCTGATAAGCTACAGTAATGTAAAACCAACCGCAGTTCTACCCAAATGGCGCACCATCCGTAAACTCATGCGCCGCTCATTCGGGATAATCCAGCGCGCGGGCGTATAGGAGTCAAAATATACCGGATACAGACGTGACCGTACAGTTAATTTTCAACTGCACGGTCACGTCTGTATATATACATGCAATATACTCGTTTCTACAATTTCACGCTCTCTTTCTGTATGTCAGCGCCGCCGTTGCCAACGCGACAAAAGCGAAAAAGGTCAGGCATAGATATTGCATCCTCAGTTCAGAAATTGTCGCTCCCTTCAGATACACCGCTCTCATTATCTCGTTGAAATATCGCGGAGGGATGGCATATGTCACATACTGCGCCCACTGAGGCATAGAGCCGACGGGAGTAAACAGTCCACCCATAAGCTGGAAAATCATAATGACTGCGAACAGAACGAAAATACTCTGAAGCATGGTTGCAGATTTATTGGCTATCGCAACCCCGAGCCCCGACATCACAAGACTCAACAGAACTGCCGCGAGGTATATCGCTCCTGGACTGCCGAGCGGCACAAGCCCGTAAACCACCCTGCCCACCAATATACCTATTGTAACCACAACAAGCCCCACAATCCAGAACGGAATCAGTTTTGAAAGCACAAATGTAATTCGGCTGACAGGAGTTACATTCATTGCCTCTATTGTGCCGCTCTCCTTCTCGCTCACGAGATTCAGCGCCGGCAAAAAACCGCATATCATTATGATCAGAAATACCATCAGAGCCGGGATCATATAATTACGATAGCTCAGTGTCGGATTGTATCTGTCAACAACGCTTGTCACATTATCCGGTATCATGAGACCATTTTCCACACGCCAACGGGTCAAGGTGTTCGATATGGAAGCCACCACATACTGCATGCCGAGCGTCCCTTTTATCGCATTCACACCGTTTGCTTCCACATCGAGTTCCGACAGATCGCGTGAGAAATGAGGCGGAATCGACAGAACCACATCAGCCTCCCCCTCTTCAATCATCTCCATACTCTCAGCAAAAGATGAGCTGACTGAAGCGACGTGAAGTTCGGCAGTAGCATCCATATCGGCAATGATTCGCCTCGACAACTGACTGCGGTCATTATCAACCACTGTCACTCCCACATCCTTCACATCGAACGATGCCACAAGCGGGATTACGAGAAGCACGACAAACGGTAATCCCAATATAATTCTCGGTATAAGAGGATTACGTTTCATCATATTCACCTCTTTCCGCAGAAGCGCTCCTAATACTCTGAGATTCATAACCGTTATTTTTTTGAATTAAATCCTTTAAGCTGAACCGCGAACAGAACCAATGTCATTGCCGAAAGTATCGCGACCTCCTTTACCACATATATGAAATCAAGCTGCTGAATCATGAGTGTCCGCATTGCCGATATATACCATCGGGCCGGAATCACACACGATATTCCCTGCAAGATTTCCGGCATATTCTCAATAGGGAATATCATCCCTGAAAGCATTATGACCGGTGTCATGAACAGAACTGCCGACACTATAAGAGCGGATATCTGGGTATCGACTACCGATGACACAAGTAACCCGATAGATAAGGAAAGTACGATATAAAGCAGCGAAACCGCCACAACACTGACAACCGTTACCGACAGCGGCAGTTCAAGCACCGTATATGTCATTATAAGTATTATCACCAGAATAATGCACGACAGCACAAAATACGGAATCAGTTTCCCGAATATTATGTAAACCGGCCGCACGGGCGACACAAGCAGAAGATCCATCGTTCCGGTCTCCTTTTCCCTCACGATCGACACCGAAGTCATTATAGCGCAGATAAGGATAAATATCATCCCCATGATACCGGGCACAAAGTTATAGGAACTCTTCATGCGGGGATTATAAAGGGTGCGTGTCACTACAGGTTCATTACCATTGCCGGTTTCAGCGAGTACACTTCGGATATATGCCGCCGCCGACTGTCCTACTGTAGGATTTGAGGCATCGACTATTATCTGTGAAGCCAGATCTCCACCGTCGCAACGCAGCAACAGGGCCGCCTCTATCTCGCCACACCTAAGCAGAGACTCCACATCCTGCGCATCCGCAAGTCCGCGGAACGAGAAATACTCATTCACCGTCAGACGCTGTATTATGTCGCGCGTAGCATCGTTATGCCTCTCCACCACAGCTACCACCCGGATGTTGTTTACCTCAGTGGATATGGCGAAACCAAAAAGCAACAGCAATACCAGGGGCATAATGAGGGTTATCATCATCGTGCGCCTGTCGCGCACGATGTGAATGGCCTCTTTCTTTACAAGCGATATCAATATTCCCATATCATTCTGCTCTCTTAGCGTCTTTTGCCACAATTCTGAAAACCTCGTCCATTGTCGGGACGTGATATTTTTTCTTGAGCGCATCGGGAGTATCGAGCGCGGCTATATGCCCGTCGACCATTATCGACACACGGTTGCAGTATTCCGCTTCATCAAGATAGTGGGTAGTGACGAACACCGTCATACCTTCCGACGAGGCTTCATAGATAAATTCCCAGAATTTGCGTCTTGTGACGGGATCCACCCCCCCAGTAGGTTCGTCAAGAAACACTATCTCCGGATTATGGATGGTAGCGGCAGCGAAAGCAAGTTTCTGACGCCATCCTACCGGAATATCATTTACCGGTTTATCTGCCATCCCGTCCATATCGAAACGGTGCATCGCCCTTGCCATACTGGCTTTAACAGCAACATTATCCATCCCGTATATCGTAGCGAACAGCCGTAGATTCTGAGCTACGGTAAGAGTTCCGTATAACGAAAATTTCTGGCTCATATATCCGATGTGACGCTTTATTGTCTCACCTTCGGAAGTTATGTCGAAACCTGCCACACTACCCGTTCCCGAGGTAGGATAGCTAAGTCCGCACAACATTCTCATAGCCGTCGTCTTACCGGCACCGTTCGCCCCGAGAAAACCATATATCTCCCCTTTCCTTACATCGAAGGATATATGATCCACAGCGGTGAAAGAACCAAATTTTTTTGTAAGATCTCTTACAGAGATGGCTAAATTATCGTTCGTCATTACGGGTTAATTTTATAAACAGGTCCTCGATATCTCCTTTGGCCGGATATATACTTACATCTTTAATGCCCCCGTCTTCGAGCCTGCTCACGACTGCTTCGGGGTTAAAATTCTCATTTATGACAACATGTAGTGTCGCTCCGAATGTATAACAGTCATTAACCTCAGGCAATTTCCGAAGTCCTTCCAGAAGCCGGAACATATCTGAGGACACTGCGTTATAAAGATTCCCACTCACACTGGCCGCGAGTGCAGCCGGGGTGTCAACTCTCAGTATCTGTCCATGATCGATCATCGCTATACGTTCACATCGGCTCGCCTCGTCCATATATGAGGTGGAAACAAGAATGGAAATACCCTGGCGGCGCAAAGTGGCAAGCATATCCCAGAACTCACTTCGCGATACTGCGTCCACTCCGGTAGTGGGTTCGTCGAGCAGAAGCAACGGTGGCCGATGGATCAACGCACAGCTAAGCGCCAGCTTCTGCTTCATTCCTCCGGACAGATCTCCGGCACGCCTGTCCGGAAATTTTTCGAGCTGACCGAATACAGGGGCTATGAGACTGTAATTTTCCTTCACAGTGGTACCGAACAAGGATGCGAAAAAATTCAGATTCTCGCTGACCGTCATATCCGGATAAAGTGAAAACCGTTCCGGCATATAACCGATCAGTTTCCGGAGTATGCGGTAATCAGCAACGCAGTCATGTCCGAGTACGGTAGCTTTCCCGGAGTCGGGTGACAAAAGAGTTGCCAGAATCCGGTACAGGGAACTTTTTCCGGCTCCGTCAGGACCAATCAACCCGAACATTTCTCCTTCTTCTACCGAGAAACTGACGTTGTCGAGAGCCTTGATATTTCCGTAAGTCTTGCTCAGTCCGTCTATTTCAATCACGCGGCTCATAACCTCACCTCTCCGTATTGCCCGAGTTTCAGACGCCCGTCGTTGCTGACTGCGATTTTCACCGCATACACAAGATTTGCACGGCTGTCTTCGGTTTGAATCGACTTCGGAGTAAATTCACTTTCCTCAGCTATCCACGTGATGGTGCCCGGATATTCGAACTGTTCGTCTCCTCCGAAATCCGCTATAACCGTAACCGGCTGTCCTATACGTATTCCTGCAAGCTGCGATGCCGTAAAATAACTGCGCAAATATATATGTTTCAGATCAGCAAGTTTAAGAAGTGGTTTCCCGGGAGTAGCGAATTCGCCCGGTTCGGCATATTTCACGAGAACGGTACCCGTTATAGGAGCTTTAACCTGACTACGCTCTATCTGGTCTTCAATCTGTTCACGCTGATACTGCAACGCGACAGCATTGTCGGAAACTGAATTGCGGTTTTTGCTCAAAGTGGAAAGCATAGCCGTAAGCTGATCACGCAGTGTGCGCAGCTGGGCGGTAGCGTCGTCGTATTGCTTGCGGGTGGTTGCGCCGGCAGCCAGAAGCCTTTCCTGACGCTCGGTCTCATGCTGCTGATGAGCGATCTGGGATCGCAGCGACGCAACCTGAGCCGTGATATCGGGGGCCATCGCCTCCGTTGACTGCTGCTGACTCATGATCTGCTTCTTCTGCAGCCCGAGCATTGCCGTATCAACAAGCGACACCAGATTCCCGGCAACAACGCTGTCACCCTCGGATACCCCGATATTCACGATCTTTCCGGTTGTCTCCGACGACACAGTCACAGTTGTAGCTTCAAAAATGCCTGTGGCATCGAAATTCTTGTTTTGAGAGCAGGAACTTAGTGTAAGCGCCAAGGCGGCGCAGATATATGTCGATTTCATTTGTTGAGAGTATTTTTAAGTTGGTAAATATACTGGACGTATTGAATCTGATGGTATGCGGCAGTAAGGCGTGCCTGATTCTCATCTGTAACCTTGGTGAGAAGAGCCGTGGCATCGATAACTCCGTTCTCAAGCTGAGCTTCCGCGCTGCGGCGCACATTCTCCCTCAATTTCACGATACGCCGGTCGTCACTCATCACCTCTGTGAGTCCTTTGATGGCGGAAAGTTCCTGCTCACTTCTCAGAGCTGAGTTAAAAAGAAACATTTCGCGGTCGGCACGTATCATATCGTCTGACACAGATAGTTGGCGGCGCTTGGTTTCCCGCGTGTAAAACACATCGATATTCCACGACACCTTTATACCAGCCAATGCATTGAACGACATGTCGCGGCGCATCATACTTTCGAAATAATTAATTCCGGGATAGCCGTAATATACCTGAGCGAAAAGTCCGATCCGAGGCATCAGCGTAGCCTCCACTGCTTCTTTCCGTTCACGGTTCAGTGCAAGTTTACTTTCGAACAGTGTAAGTTCCGGACGTGCAGATTCGTCGGAAGACGGTATCACAGCCGAAGGGCATATAAGCCTCTGTAGCCCGATACTTTCGCCCATGTATATCTCAAGAAGTTTACGGTAGCTATCAGCAGCATTAACCGCCTCGGTAAGCTTTTGTTTCAGTGTCAGGCACTGTGCCTCCACCATATCGGCATCGCTTTGCATTGCTGTCCCGTTCTCTACCATGGCATCAAGTCTGCCGAGATTGTTTTCCAGAAGTGTTATCGACAAACGGGTCTGCTCCATCTGTTCCTGCAGAAGAAGGATGCCGAAAAAAAGATTTTCAACCTTCTCGCGGACACCATACATTTCCACAGCTACAGCCGCCTGATTCTCAGCAGTCGTAGCACGGGTTACACTGCGGGCAGCCTTCGATGTTCCTCCGTCCCACACATTTTGCGACAGCTCCACGGCTCCTTTGTACTGAAGATGACCTAACCCCTTCATCTCATACCCCATCTGCTCCATAACACCACTTAGAGCACCGGGAAAAGATGGGACAACATTCTGAACCGTGGCCTGTGCATACACCTCGATGCGAGGCAACCAGCTCCTGTTGATCTCATCCAGGTCAAGCTGCCCGTTTTTTTCAACAAGTTCATATTTTTTTATAACCGGATAGTTCTCACGAGCCCGTTCGAGGCAATATTCAAGCGAAACATCAGCTGCGGCATACAGACCCGATGCCAATATCGCGGTAAGATAAATCAGAAATCGCTTCATGGTTTCAGTTTTCTCATAATAGTGTCAATATTTTCTCTTTTTCTCTCCTCCAGAAAGTTTCCGTGTTCAAACAATCCACACAATACTCTTTCTACAATGGGCGCTCCGATGAACGAAAATATATCAAGGGATATGATATCAAGCAACAACATTTCAGCCTTCACCCTACGGCATTCCCCCCTGGCTGCAAGAGCATCAATCTCTTCCTGTAGGACAGCTATAACCTTTTCAGCAGCACACATTATCGCCTCCACCGCCGTGTTCAGACGTTCCGACTGACTGTATATCTCTACTATGAAAAAACGTGGAAGATCCGGGTTTGCTGCAAGAAAATCAAGATGGCGGCATATTGCATTCTCCAGTCTTTCGAATAGAGGTTTACCCGGTGTGCCGATCGACCCGAGCATCATCTCCCCCATCAGTCCTATCTTCTCCTTCACGATGTTCTCGAAAAGTTTGTCTTTCGACCGGAAATAATAATGAAGCATCGCATGGGTCACTCCTGCAGCTTCAGCGATAGCTGTAGTGCGCGTTGCAGCATATCCGTTTCTAAGAAATTCTTTCTCAGCCGCTTGCAATATCCTTTGTTCAGTATTTAGAGAGTCCATATCCTTGTTTTATCATACAAACAATTCGGTTTAACAATTTTGTTAGCGCAAATGTACTCAAATTTTTTTAATTACACAAAATAAGGAGCTTCCGTTAAATCGAAAGCTCCTTATAAATAATGTCAGGCGAGTAATATCATGCGCTCATCCGCTACCGTGATGGGCGAGGAATGCCCCGACAGCAACACCGTATCGTCGGGCAACGTAAGAATCCTATTCACTATCGACTGCTCGATTTCCGCGCGGTTACCTCCGGGGAAGTGTGTCAGGCCCGGGCCATGCTCATAGAGCGTATCACCTACAAAGGCAGCATGTTCAGCCGCGGAATAGAATGTTACCGATCCGGGGGTGTGGCCGGGAGTATGGATCACTCTCAGAGAAAATCCGGAATTCGCTTTCAGACGGATAATCTCACCATCTTCCAGCTCCTCATAATGCCTCAACACTACAGGCTCGCCAGAATTTTCACTGAGATTCAGATAAGTGTCAGTCAGATAACGGGCATCTGACGGATAGATATATATCGGTGCCACCAGCTTTTCACGCAGAAGCTCGGCTGCACCCATATGATCGAAATGTCCGTGGGTGAGAAGAATCTTCTCGATATGCCAGCCGTTGCGCTGTATCACATCATAGATCAGACCGGCCTGCGCACCGGGATCTATGAGAAATCCCGCTTTCGAAATCCCGTCAATATAAAAATAGCAGTTTTCGGCGAAAACGCCCTGTACTGTAAGTTCCTTGATCATATCATTCTCCTCCCTGAAATTCAGACAAGACGGCAACCGTCCGGTCCGCACACATGCGGACGTTCCCCTGACGTGGACTCTCCGACATCTTTCTGTCTCTTCAACTCACGCTCAAGAGCCGACTTGAAGCCATCTTCCGACAATGCACCTGGAACGGCGAAACCTCCGTTGAAAACAATGTAGGGGACACCGTGAATGCCGCGCATGGTTGCCTCGCGCTCGTCAAAACGAACATCATCGGTATATTTGTTTGATTCAAGTATCTTCCGGGTTTCCTCTCCATCCATCCCCACAGCTACAGCTTTGTTCACCAACACGTTGCGATCGGAAAGAACCATATTTTCAGTAAAGTAGGCTGCGAACAGAGCTTCGTTCAGCAGCTCAACAGTCTCGCGATCATATTTCTCCTCCGCAAACTTCATGAGACGGTGAGCATCAAGAGTATTTGAATATCTGGTAGTGGCATAGCGGAAATCAATGCCAGCCTCCCTTCCAAGCGCGGAGATATGCTCTATCTGCTTCTCTGCATCAGCAACCGACAGCCCATATTTCCTGGCGAAACGCTCGGGAGTGGTTGTTGTCACCTCTTTCGGCGCAGCAGGATCAAGCTCGAAAGCCCGGTAATCGATCCGGACGTCATTTTCAATACCAAGTTCACTGATCGCATGCTTCAGTCGTGTCTCGCCGATATAGCAGTAGGGGCACGCGAAATCGCTCCACACAGTTAGTGTCATCATTGCATATTCCTTTCTTTATTAGATAGTTAAATTGTAATTAGTAACTTGAGGCAGGACTCCTTTCAATATGAATAACGCATTTATTCGTAAAATGGTTGACCATACGGAGTTACATTTCTTATCATCCTGAATTTTGTATCTGACGTAAAGAATGTGTAACTTTGGAGCGCTCATCGGAGGGTCAGTAGTCGCAACTATATGGCTGGATAAGATGTCGGGTGCGCCCGGTTGTCAGACATTTTTTCCGGTCATTTTTTATGTCCGGAGCAGAACTGCAAAGATTGAAAATATGAAGAATAATTCAACGACTGTAGGCCTCGACTACGAAAACGGGCGTGTTACCACTCTGTTCAGGAAAGTATTTCTACCTACCCTGTTAGGTATGATATTCAATGCGCTAATCACGATTATTGACGGAATATTCGTAGGACGCGGTGTAGGTCCGCAAGGAATAGCTGCTGTGAATATCATAGCTCCGCTGTTCATGGTCACTACAGGTATCGGTCTTATGTTCGGTATCGGAAGTTCGGTAATAGCTGGCATTGCACTCGCTTCCAAAGACTTTGCACGCGCCAACCGCTGTATATCTGCCGCTTTTGCTTTCTCCACAGCCCTGATCGGCATACTTGTGATCGGCGGAGCCATATTTACTGAAAAAATCGCGTATCTTTTGGGAAGTACGCAACTCCTCATGGACAAGGCTACCGATTACTTGCTCTATCTGCTTATCGGACTTATCCCACTGATGTGGCAAAGTATCGGAATGATGGTGATTCGTCTCGACGGTTCACCCAAATATGCCATGTTGTGCAATGCTATTCCCGCCATACTCAACATAATTCTCGACTGGTGGTTTGTGTTCCCTCTCGGAATGGGAGTGAAAGGTGCCGCACTGGCAACTTCAATCGCCTGCATAGTCGGAGGTATAATGGCCATAAGCTATTTCAGATTATCCAACATGCTCAGATTCACCTACCGTATGACCGGTTTCGCGAGCATAATCCGCAAAGAAATGATGATCGGATCATCGGCCTTCATTACCGAAATAGCCATGTCTGTGATGATGTTCACCGGTAACGTTGTCTTTATTCGCGCCTTTGGTGAGAACGGAGTGGCAGCGTACTCAATCGCGTGCTATCTGTTCCCGCTTATCTTTATGATAAATAATGCGGTAGCTCAATCAGCCCAACCCATTATCAGCGTAAATTACGGCGCCGGAAACAACATGAGGGTAAAAGAGGCTCTGAAAGTAAGCTTGCGCGTAGCCGCACTTTGCGGCCTTACAGCTACGCTTGGCATAGGAATCGGCGCACGCCCTATTGTGTCGCTGTTCATCGCCACCGACAGCCCTGCTGCAATGATCGCGATAGTGGGCCTGCCATTGTATGCTACGTCCGCCATATTTTTCGCCCTCAACATAGCCTTCATAGGTTATTACCAGAGTGTAGGTAAATCGGTCATGGCCCTGATACTGACACTCCTTCGTGGAGTGGTTTTCCTGGTGCCCATGTTCTTTTTGCTGGCTCACCTCTTCCCTCAGTGGGGTATTTGGGCTGCAATCCCTGCATCGGAACTCCTCACTTTTGCAATCACCATCATGAGTTTCCGGCGTATCCGTACTGATATTCCTGCTTCGTAAAGATACCTCACTTAACACACATACTTGACCTGACACATAAACGCAGGCGCAACCTTCTGAAGATTGCGCCTGCGTTTATGTGTCAGGTAATGTCAGAGACTTTCCGTAAGAATTTCTATTACTTCATCACGTGTCAGGGTCTTATAACCGCTCTCAAGTATGATAGTGGCATCTGCTACGGATTCTATGTTATCGGTAGTAACCCCCAGGGAAGAGATTTCCGATGAAGCACCAATCTCCTTAATCCAGGCCCCAAGCGCATCAAGCCTTCGGCAAGATAATCGGAAGTGGAGTCGTCGTCGGCGGAAAAATACTGTTCCATAATAATATGGCTCATTGTATCGAAATAAGTCAGTCGTGGAAATTATTTTATATTATCCGTGAGCATACTTTCAGTCGGATTCTATTCGTAGATGAAGGATTGTAGCGAGCTACATGACTGAAGATTAGAAAAGTAGCCGGTAAAAGGAGGCCACGGACAATGTAAAGTCCGTTTTAATGCATTATACGTAATAATTTTCATGACTTACTTATCAGTCAAGTTTGCCATATTCCTCATCGCTGACTGGCTCAAGCCATACATTGTCGGTATTCTCGCCTGGAACACCGAAAGCCAGATGAGCGAACCAAGAGTCCTTTGCCGCTCCATGCCAATGCTTCACATTTGCAGGAATATTGATCACGGTGCCGGGAAGTATCTCAACAGCAGGTTTCCCCTCTTCCTGATACCACCCGCGGCCGGCAACGCCTACCAACATCTGTCCTCCGCCTTTTTCTGCCTTGTGAATATGCCAGTTGTTGCGGCATCCGGGTTCGAAAGTAACGTTTGCAAAAGGGATCTGGTCATTCGATATCTGCGCCAGATAACTGTTGCCGATAAAGTATCGGGCATAGGCCGTATTAGGTTCCCCGATCGGGAAAATCATCTCACGCTGGAACTGTGCCTTGGCATCGTCCCCCTCTATATCATCATTCCACACATCTTTGGCAAGACGGAAGGCTGCCCAGGCCTTCGGCCAACCAGCATAAAATGCTATATGGGTTATGATCTCAGCAGCTTCGGTTCGCGTGATGCCATTCTTCTTCGCTTCCTGAAGATGAAAGGTGAGCGATGAATCAGTAATTCCCTGAGATATCAGCGATGTTATTGTCACCAAACTTCGGTCGCGCAACGAAAGAAGATCGTTGCGGCTCCACACTTCTCCAAAAAGAATATCGTCATTCAGATGGGCAAACTCCGGAGCAAATTCTCCAAGCTGTTGATGCCCTGCGGTTTGTACTATTTTTTTCTGTTGTGCCATGGATGTTGATGTTAATGCCGACGCTACAGTCAGTATTATTACTATAATATTTCTATTCATTATGATGTTTTGTATTTTGGCCGATATAGATATACTTCATATGCATATTTACCCTTGACAACTGAATTACATTCACACCGTTATATCGGTTTTACAGGTTCAGCAAAGTGTAAGCCGCGACATTGAAGCTATCTGCGCGGCCGCACGCATTATATCATCAGAACTTATATTTTCAATCTCCGCACGCAGAGCGGCAGAAGACTGCAATACATCGGTGCGTAAAACCGTATTTGCTGCCGAAAGAATAGTCTGTTCTGTAGAGGCGCCAGCCACTACAAGCTGACCGAGATACTGCTTCTTGGCCGCCGACAGCCTGCGCTCTGACAGTGGAATTGTTTGCAGATCATTCACTAATCGTGATATGATCTCCTCACATCTGTCTCTGTCTTCAAGCGCGCATCCGAAGTAAATGGTGAACAGCCCTCCGTCCGACAACTGCGCGAGCGATGCATCCGCCGAATAAACCAGCCCGCGACGCTCGCGCAATTCGGTATTCAGAAGCGAATTCATACCGGGGCCGCCGATTATGTTGGTAAGTAGTGCGAGTGCCGGACGCCAGGCCGGATTGTTGGCTGCGACTTCAGCCCCTATCACAGTATGGGCCTGATGGGCACCGGTGTCACGCGATAACGCGAATTTTTCATTTGCCGTTCTCGCCGTTATTCCGGCCGACAGGTCTTCCGCAAAATCGGAACCGCCGAATGCCTTCTCGAAATGGCGGGATATTATGGCGGCGGCAGTCGCCGGAGATTCCGGTCCTCCATAAAACAGAAGCATCCGCGATGGGATAAACATCCTGTTCACAAACTCACGGCATACCTGCTGTGTGAATCCGTCGAGATTATCCTCTACCCCGAGAATGGAATGCCCCAATGTCGAGCCTGCGAAAATATGATTCTCGAACTCATCGAAAACTAGTTCCGCCGGACTGTCGAGGTAACTGCTGATCTCTTCCCTTACTACCTCGCGCTCCTTCATGAGTTCTTTTTCCGGAAAAGATGGCGATGATGCCAGATCGGCGAGCAACTCCGCGCCTCGGGCGAGATTTCCTTTCGGAAATACGGTATAGAACGTAATATCTTCCTTGGTTGTAAAGGCATTGAGTTCACCTCCGACAGCTTCCATTCGGCTATTGATATGCCAGGAATGTCTCTTTGCGGTTCCTTTAAAAATGGTATGCTCTACGAAATGGGCAAGTCCATGGGTGCGAGGTGTAAATTCATATCGGCTCCCGGCCCTTACCGTGAATCCGAAACAACCGACGGATGTACGCATCTGCATACAGAGCAGACGATGACCCGTGGGAAAAGTTATCAGTATATGTGGATTCTCTGCCATATCATAGGAAATCCGAACTTGGTTCACGCCATACGCCATCGGCCTTAAGCAACTCAATCATACGCTCCACAGCCTTCCCGGCAGGGATATTCTTTACAACCGCTACCTTACCGCGGTACAGACTGACATTTCCTTTGCCGGCGCCGACATATCCATAGTCGGCATCGGCCATCTCGCCGGGGCCGTTTACGATACATCCCATTACGGCGATCTTTAGCCCGGTAAGATGGGATGTCGCACTCTTTACCTTCTGAACTGTCTCGGCAAGATTGAAAAGGGTTCGCCCGCACCCGGGACACGATACGAACTCCGTTCGTGAAATCCTTCGTCGCGCCCCCTGAAGAATACCGAGCGCCAGGCGTACACGCTCCTCCTCAGTCATGCTGTCGGCCTGCAGATCAACTCCATCAAGCAGACCTCTCATAAGCAATGTGCCGAAGTCAGCGGATGCGCGTATCACCACTTTCTCCGTAGCCAGACCATTGTAATCGAGCCGGGCTATCACCGGACTCATCACACCGGAAAGTGTAAGACGGTGAACCGCGGCACTGATCTCACCTACACGATTAGGATGGCCGGATATCAGCATCAGAATCTTCCCGTCAACAGATGCCGGATCAAAGTTTTCAGAAAGAATTTCCTGTGCGGATACTTCCACCACATCCCCCTCTATATTATCATATCCTGCAACAACAGGAACATGTCCACCTCCGCAATTACCGACAGCGGCTGTCCGGCGCCGGATCGAGGGGTCGGGATCCATCAAAGCCTCACAGCATTCAGCCTCGATTGCCGGCGCATCTTCACGCGAGGTTACATAATCAACAAGTTCACGGGCCACAGGTATCTCACATTCCGGATCTTCGCTGAGAGACACTCTGACGGTATCGCCTATACCCTCTGCCAAAAGTGTTCCGATACCCACGGCCGAGCGCACCCGGCCATCCTCACCGTCGCCGGCCTCTGTAACTCCGAGATGAAGGGGATAGTGCATCCCTTCCTTCTCCATTGCACGTACAAGCAAACGCACCGTATGAACCATCACCACCGTATTGCTCGCCTTTATCGAGATCACGATATCATGGAAGTCGTGCTTTCCCGCTACACGCAGAAATTCCATTGCGCTTTCTACCATTCCAGCCGGTGTGTCACCATAGCGGCTCATTATCCGGTCGGAAAGAGATCCGTGGTTCACTCCGATTCTGACTGCGGTTCCATGCTGTTTACAAAGATCCAGAAACGGTCCGAAAGTATTCTCTATCCTTTCAAGTTCTGCCGCATATTCCGCGTCGGTAAACTCAAGTTTTACGAACGTTCGTCCGGGATCAACAAAATTACCCGGATTAATACGCACTTTGTCAACCTCCGTCGCAGCTGCAAACGCTGCTTTTGGATTGAAATGAATGTCTGCGACCAAAGGCATCCCGCAACCGCTCGCACGCAACTTACGGCGTATTTCACCCATCGCATGCGCTTCGCGCTCTCCCTGCGCTGTCAGGCGGTCGATATCGGCTCCGGCCGCCGCGATACGCAACGCCTGTGCCACAGACCCATCCACATCTGTAGTTGAAGTATTATTCATCGACTGCAGGCGTATGGGGTTGCGTCCACCGGTCGGGACGCTCCCTATATGGGTCACGGAAGAATGGCGGCGTTTATAATCAAAGACACTCATCTGCACTTATCAATTCAATTTACTTTGAAATCGTATTTTATCTCTTTAAGATCCTCGTTGGCTTTCACAATTTTCTTACCGAGACTGTCGCGCCAGGAGTCATAGCGCGAGGCAAGAGCCGTATCGGCCAAAGCGAGGATACGGGTGGCAAGCACTCCGGCATTCATCGCCCCGTCGATTCCTGTCGTCGCCACAGGAATGCCCGGGGGCATCTGGGCTATAGACAACAGGGCATCCTCACCCTGAAGGGTTGCGGACAGGGGGACACCAATTACCGGAAGAGCTGTGATAGCCGCTATCACTCCGGGCAAAGCCGCGGCCATTCCGGCCCCCGCTATGATTACCTTAACACCGCGACCGGATGCATTATGTGCGAAATCAGCTACCTCTTCAGGGGTCCGGTGGGCGGAAAGCGCCAGCATCTCGAACGGAATCTGCATGCTGTTGAGAAATTCCGCGGCTTTTTTCATCACGGGAAGATCAGAAGTACTCCCCATTATAATACTCACTTGAGGATTCATATAATTTATTTTATTTGTCAACTGAAATACTTAAACATTTCCTATTACTGAAAATAAGGTATCGACGCACCATGCATGAGCCATGCCGGAAGAAAAATGCACACGAAACCATTCAGAAATCCGGCTGCTACCTGCATCAGTGTATGGCGTTCAAGAATGAGACGCGAGGTGCATACACAACCTGCCACTATTACCACACTGATAAATTCCCATTGCAGATCGGTCACCGAGTTACCACTGCACATAAGGAAAAAAATCATGGCGCAAAGACCACCTACACCCGTTGCATGCCCGCTTATTTTCCAACGGCTGTTGACCACTACAAGCACCAGCAAAGCAAGCGCTCCACCTTCCATAAACATCGACAGCCACAACGGAGCATGCACGCAATAGTAATAAATTCCCGTTGCCACATATCCTGCCATACATATGAGATAGGGCCATGTACGCTCCGTGCGTTCATTGAGCATCGGATCTTTCACCACTCCCGTGCGGGAAAGGAGAAATATTCCTATTACGGGCAAGACACATGTTGCCACGAAGGTCACAGACGTAACTATTAGTTTTGCCTTGACAGGACTATAACAAAGATACGAAAGCCACATGGCCATCAGTATGCCATATGTCCCCATGAGCAATGGAGAAAATATTGTGGAAAAGAATTTTGCTATCGTTGTTGCCGTTTTCATGTTTAATTTTCTGTTAACAATGAGTCGTCTGTCATTCTTGATTTCTTCTGCCGGATATTATTCTCAAACCTGTCGGCGCAGGCGAGCTACCTGAATCCCCATTCCCTCACGGTATTTCGCCACCGTGCGCCTGGCTATATCAAGGCCGGCATCAGCAAGGCGCTGTGTTATTTCCCTGTCGCTCAGCGGATGGTGTTTATCCTCTCCCTCTATTGCCTCCCTTATCAAGGCCATAACTTTATTGGACGTCACAGAATCGTCGTCGTCGCGCAAACGCTCGTTAAAAAACTTTTTAAGCGGGTATATTCCCCTGAGAGTAGCCACATATTTCCCTTGGGTGGCACGTGAGATTACCGACAGGTCGTAACCGGTAAGGGCAGCGACATCTTTCAGAACCATCGGTTTTATATCCTCCTCATCCTCTGACAGGAAAAAATCGCGCTGTAGTTTCACTATGGCGCTCATAACATTGAAAAGGGTCTGCTGGCGCATATTCACCACCCTGATGAAATTACGTGCGTCGTCGCGTTTGGAGCGAATGAAAGCCCGGGCTTCATCGTGGTTCGGAACCGAGTCCGATGCAAGGACATCATCGTCGGCAAACGAACTTTCGATCCGCAGTTCCGGAACACGGTTGAGTGAACTCAAATGAATTACACCGTCGTCGGAAGCTTCTACAAAGAAATCTGGCGAAATTCCGCGGCTGCTGTCCTCCATTCTGCCGTCGGGCACTCCTCCCCCGGGTTTCGGATCAAGACGTAGTATTATTGCAGCAGCCTCGTTCACGTCATCTACCGAGATACCTAAACGCCCGGCTATGCGGCTGTAATGTTTTTTTGCGAGAAGATCGAAATTATTGGCTACGATTTCCACTGCCGTCAACGTAGACGCCGTGCGTGGAAGCCGCCGCAGCTGCAGAAGCAGGCAATCACGAAGATCAGTGGCTCCCACACCAGCGGGATCAAGTCCTCTTACCATCTCCAGAATCCGATCCATCTCTTCCATATCCACATCCTCACCCTGATGTATGGCTATATCATCCGCTATCGCCTGAAGCGAGCGTGTAAGATATCCGTTTGGATCTATGTTACCGACAATATAACGTGCCACACGCATCCCTTTCTCATCAAGCGGCAACTCGGCCACCTGCCTCATAAGACGCTCGGTAAGTCCCTCGCCATCGGCTCCCACTGACTGTTCGGGATACTGCATGTCACGCGCGTATGTTCCCCTGTAAACCGGAATATGCAGCAGTTCATGGCTCTGTCCGGTATCGAGGTAACCGGGCATTTCATCTTCGGAGCTGAAATCGGCCCTCTGCATCTCATCGGAACTCTCTGTAAATTTATCACCGTCTTCGGTCACCGTTTCCGCATCGGCACCTTCCTGCATATGCGAATCATCAACCGCTTCAAGAGCCGGCATTTCATCAAGAGCGCGGTGAACCTCATCCTCCATCTCGGGACCGGTCATCTCAAGCATGCGCACGAACTGCACCTGCAGCGGCGTAAGCCTCTGCGTCTGTTTTATTTCAGTTGTTATACGCTGCTTCATCAACCTTAATGGTTCTTCATCCGGTTATCAGAGTTCGTCGATCTCACCTCCATTGCGTTCCATAATGGCAGCCGCCAGCGAATCGCCGGTCTGCACTATCGCAACCAGCGGATAAAGTTTGCGGGCTGCATCATAGTTGCGGCAATCCTCGAAGCTATTCTGGTTGACACCCCACGCTCCCATATGCCAGCGGATGGCAAGCATTTCATCGTCGCTGAGTTCCATTCCGCTGCATAAGGCCAGAATCACCGATTTCTCTCCATGGCCCATTGGGAAATTTCTGTAGGTAACCTTATATCCTTCAGAATCTTCCCATTGTCCTAAGGCATTTTTCTTTTTCTTCACCGAACGGCGGTAAATATCGGTTTTGCATATGTCGTGGAGCAACGAGGCTATTATTATGCTGTCACGGCTCACCTCGGTGGCGAGCGATGGTTCCACCGTTTTCATACCCTCCCATACGGCCAGGGCGGCTTTACATGCGTTCAACGAATGCTGCGCCAGACCACCCTCTACATTCAGATGGTGACCGGCTGATGCCGGGGCTTCGAAGAATCCCTGCCTTTCAAGGTCCTCGAGCATCCCGTCCACCCCTTCACGACCGGTTGACCGCAGAAGTGTCTCAAACTCTTCCTTACACACCTTGGCATCTATCTTTTCACTCATTTCATTTCCGGTTTAGTTTTTATGCTCACCATTCCAGACATACGGATGCGCCGCTCATGGCTGCCGACACGGGTGGAGTTACTTTCACTACTTTCAGAAATCCGCCTCGCACATCAGGCCACTTTTCACATATTTCCTTCCTGAGTGCGACAGCCACACTCTCGAGAAGATCGCGCGGTTCGGCCATTACCTCCTTCACCAGTCCGGCAAGTTCGGCATAGTTTACCGTAGAGGCTATATCATTGATATCCCTCTCATCCGTATCGTCTGCTATCTCATACCATACGCCTACACTTACCTCGAACATATTCCCGACTTTTCTCTCCTGAGGGAACATTCCGTGACGGGCATGTACACGCTGGCGGTCTATTGCCACTGTGAGCCTCATATTCCTATAGCTGTCAGACAGTTATTCAGGCAGACGCGAAGCTGCGGTTGCAGCCTGCCGGCGGGCTATCTCAATAGTCTTCTCAAGTTTCTGACGCTGTACCTGATTATCGCGTGCGCGTATCAGAGCCCGGCTGTAATTATATGCGTTGGCAATGCCCTGAACCTGGGCCGACGTTAGTTTCATTGTCTTCCCCTTCCCCCCTGTAAACTGCAAGGTTACCGGAGCCGACGGGTTGGCTTGAAGACTTGCCACTGTGGCAGCTCCGATGGTATCGCTCTGTTCGGGCGAGAACGTGATAACCTCTCCCCCTCCGATGCGATAGTTGCTTTCTCCGTCGTAAGCCAATTCAGGTGTGGAGGCGCTTCCGGCCGCACCGTTCACAGCTATAGCGGTATGCTTCACCGATGGATTTACGGAAGAAACTATATAGAACTGACCGATTTCCGATACGCGCGCCTCGATTCCCGTTGAGTTCATGAACGATGGGTCATAGGCTTTTTCGTCAATCCAATATCCCTCTATCATTCCGGGAGTCTTGATCCATTTCAGGTGTGGTTTCAGATTCTCCATCGCCGACTTGTCTACAACATCGGTTGAATCTATCTGTGCGATACGTATAGTAGCAAGCTGTTCAATCGCCTGCGGACGGAGAACCATCCCCTCGCGCTGTATTTCCATCTCCCCGGGAAATCCTTTCTGGAGCGAATCAAGCAGAACAGTTGCGCGGGTATAATCCTGAGCCTCGAAAGCTTCGGTTGCAGCCGCCAGAAGGGCACGCGCCTGCGGATCTTCCTTATGTCCTGAACATGCCGCCAGAAGAAGTCCGGCCGACATAAGAGCCAATATCTGTTTCACTGTCGTATAATTTAATTTTGCGGAAGAATATCCTGCTGCAAATTTAGCGATTTTTCAGAAGAATCTTGCTATGCAGGCCGATCAGTTTACACGCTCCACATCCTTAACACCCTTTACTGTGCCGATTTTCTTTATTAATGAACCGAGCATGCGTGTATCGGCTATACCGATAACGAGATGGCCTTGAAAAAGTCCGTCGTGTGAGTCGATCGATATACTGCGCAGACTCACATTTTTCTCCTTGTTTATTATAGAGGTGATATTGGTGACAATACCTATGTCATCACGTCCTACGACACGGAGGGTCACAGCGAACTGCTCACCTATTTTCCCGGACCATCGCGTGGTTATCATCCGGTATGGATAGCGCTCACGGATATTGCGGGCATTCGGGCAGTCGGTGCGGTGAATCTTTATCACACCCTCCGACGAGATGAATCCGAACACATCGTCGCCGTAGATAGGATTACAGCATTTTGCGAACTTATAGCTGATTCCCTTTATATCATTGCCGATCACAAGCACATCCGACGATGGCATTCCGGCCTCGGGAGCGTCGGGGGACTGACGAAGGGTAAACTCTTCGGCCGATACGGGGGCGCTATGCTGTTCGTTGTCTTTCACCGGAGCCTCGAATGTCATATATTTCTCGGCCACGGAGTTCACGTCGAGCCTTCCTTCGGCGATATCGCTGAAGAAATCGGTTGAATTCTTGAAACCGAGTTTCTTAATCAGGCGGCTTAGTGTCGATTCCTCAAGGTCAATCTTACGGTTTTTAAAACGCCGTTCAAGCAATTCGCGGCCCAGATCGGCTGTGCGCCCCTGCTGTTCCTTCAGCGTCTGACGTATTTTGGAGCGGGCCTTGGAAGTAACCACATAGTTGAGCCAGTCGGCTTTAGGCTGTTGCGACGATGAGGTCTGTATCTCCACAGTATCGCCGCTGCGCAGCTTATAGGTGATCTTCTCGTTTTTGCCGTTCACACGCCCGCCTACACACGAACATCCCAGACGTGAATGGATATTGAAGGCGAAATCGAGCAGCGATGCTCCGGCCGGCAGACGATACAGGTCCCCTTTCGGGGTGAATACGAACACCTCCTTATCGTAGATATCCATTTTGAAATTGCGCATCAGCTCAAGCGGACCGGAATGAGCCGTTTCCAGAATGTCGCGCACATTGTTCATCCATGCATCCAGATTGCTCTCGCTCTTTATGCCCTTATAGCGCCAGTGAGCGGCAAGACCCTTTTCAGCCACAAGATCCATGCGCCGTGTACGGATCTGAACCTCCACCCATTTTCCCTCGGGACCGGCCACCGTTATATGCAGCGACTCGTATCCGTTCGATTTCGGAATACTGATCCAGTCTTTCATGCGCGACGGATTGGGCTGATACATATCGGTAATAACCGAATATACCATCCAGCAGTCACTCTTCTCCTTCTCGGGAGGAGTATCAAGTATGATGCGTATTGCAAACAGGTCGTAGATATGGTCGATATCGTTTTTCTGCTTGCGCATTTTGTTCCATATGGAGAATATCGATTTGGTGCGCCCCTTGATATCGAATTTCAACCCCATTCCCTCGAGTTTCTCCTTGATTGGCCCGATAAACGATTCGATATACGCATCGCGGGCATTCTTGCGTTCGTTAAGCTGACGTGCTATCGAGGTATATGTGGCACGGTCGGTATACTTCAGCGACATATCCTCGAGTTCCGACTTGATGGAATACAGGCCGAGACGGTGGGCAAGCGAGGCATACAGATAGTTGGCCTCATACGCCACATCGCGCACCAGCTTCTCGTTCGGATGATGATTGATCGCCTTCATAAGCACAAGGCGATCCACTATCATGATGATTATCACACGTATATCATCGGCGAACGTCATCAGAAGCCTCCGGAAGTTCTCGCTTTCCACCGCCACTCCACCGCGTTCGTATAGCGACGAAACCTTAAGCAGACCGCGAACCATCCGGGCGATATCCTCGCCCCATCTCTCCTCCACCTCTTCGGCCGTATGGTGGCCCGTCAGACAGAGGGGATAGAGCAATATGGCGATTACCATATGGCGGTCAGGGCTCACACTGCGGCACAACTCTGCGGCGGTGGCCAGGCTCCGCAGAAGCGAGGAATTGCCGAACTTGTCGCGACGGAAATGTCCCTCCCGTTCCGAAGTTGTCATAATCGCGCGCAATCCGCTGATATCCTCAGCCGAAACATCTCCCATATCCACTGCGAACCCAAGCAACTCACGGTATACACCGGGAAGCCGACGGAGTTCATCATCTCTGAGACGATTGGCGGCAATCTGCTCTTCGGTCAGGGAGACCGGGGAGATACCTGACGATATTTTTTCTTTGTCGCTCATTGTTCAACATTTAAGTCGTTTGTTAGTCAACAACGTTGACTAAAGTTCCGTTCACTTTCGCCCGGTTTTCAGAGTATGTTCAGCTTAAAACTATTTAATCCGGATTTAAAAAAAACCGACACACACCCATCAGTCCCGCTCATTCTCACCCTGTGAGATAATATAATCCTTCACCTCCTGGAACAGGCGGGTTGCGAACACAAAATCGTTGAGAGCCTCGTTGGAAATGGTAAAAATCCGATTTTTATCCCCAACCCATTCGCGATGTCCCTTGTTGAGGAACACGATATTGTCACCGATACCCAACACTGAGTTCATATCGTGGGTATTGATTATTGTAGTGATATCATACTCCACCGTGATGTCGTGCAGAAGTTCATCGATCAGAATAGATGTCTTAGGGTCAAGACCGGAGTTCGGCTCATCGCAGAACAGATACCGGGGGTTAAGCGCTATGGCGCGCGCTATAGCTACTCGTTTCTGCATACCGCCTGAAATCTCCGACGGATATTTGCTCTCCGCCCCGCCGAGATTCACACGGTTTATACAGAAATGGGCGCGCTCAAGCTGCTCCTCGCGGCTTTTGTCAGAGAACATCATAAGGGGGAACATCACGTTGCCCAACACGGTCTCCGAATCGAAAAGCGCCGATCCCTGGAACAACATACCTATCTCGTGACGCAGACGTTTTGTCTGACGGTCGGTCATCTTCAGCAGATCGCGTCCGTCATACAGAATCTCCCCCTTATCGGGACGTACGAGACCGACAATCGATTTCATCAGAACCGTTTTGCCCGAACCGCTCTGACCGATTATCAGATTTGTCTTCCCCGAATAGAACTTCGCGCTCACATCGTGGAGAATAGTCTTTCCGTCGAAAGATTTCGTTATATTCTTAACTTCGATCATTGCAGCAGGAGTTTTGTTAGGATTACGTCGAACAGCAGAATCAGGATACTGCTCGACACAACGGCGTTCGTACTCGCTTTTCCCACCTCAAGGGCGCCACCCTTCACGTTATATCCGAAATACGACGACACTGACGCTATTATAAAGGCGAATACCACCGATTTAATGATTCCGTACCACACATACCATTCGTTAAACAATGCCTGAATGCCGTAAAGATAACGCGAAACACTGATCAGATCAGTAAACACTGCCACAAGCCAGCCTCCGGCCAGCGACGTCGCGATACAGAAAACGACCAGAACCGGCATGAACCCTACAAATCCCACAATCTTAGGCAACACCAGATAATTCGTGGAGTTGACACCCATTATATCAAGGGCATCGATCTGTTCGGTCACGCGCATGGTTCCGATTTCGGAAGCTATGCTCGATCCGACCTTTCCGGCCAGAATCAGACACATGATTGAATTTGAAAACTCCAGAAGTACGATATCGCGCGTCGCAAGCCCTACCGTATACGCCGGCAACATCGGCGATTCGAAATTGAGCTGCATCTGTATGATACACACTGCACCTATGAAAACCGATACCACCATTACCAGAGGTATGGAGTCGATACCAAGCTTCATAACCTCCTTTACCGTACGGCGTGCGAATACCCCCCATCTGTCGGGCAATCCGAACGCCCGTTTCAGAAACAGCGTGTATTTACCCAGATCCTCAAGCGCTTTTGTCAATATCATCGCAGAAAAATAATTTTAGATCCCTTGTTCATAATCATAGCGATACGCTGCGCATCCGGTTCTAAACCCATACCCGGACACAGCGGCACATCATACCGGAATAGCAAAAAAGACGAATCAGGAAACAATGCCCGATTCGCCTTTGGTGGAGTACAGCGGACTCGAACCGCTCACCTCGACACTGCCAGTGTCGCGCTCTAGCCAGATGAGCTAGTACCCCGGATTTGCACCGCAGGGAAAAATATTAAGCTTCCCTTTTGCGGTACAAAGTTAATCAAGAGTTTCGGAATATGCAAGAGCATACTACCGATTTTTTAGCAGATATGGGCTCTTTTATGGTGTTTTCCGGATAAAGAAGCTGTATAACTGCCCGTCGGCCTCCAAATTATTTTCCGAGGGTCAGCTTCTTGCCACCTACGATATAGAGCCCTCGTGGAAGCCGGTGCTCCACATCCGACAGATGCCCGAGCGCCACACCGGCCAGATTATATACCATGTCGGAAAGTGGCGAAGCGATATCGGCATTCACCTCCGCTACTCCGGCCTTCGCTATGAGATTCATATTGTAGACCGCAAGCATGGCATACTCCGACGCGAATGCAAACTGATGGAACGGTTTGGTGACAGTTTCCGTTCCCCAACCGTTCAGCAGATGAATCGGAAGCATATCATCGCGGTTATGGTTCTCGAACGCATAGTCGAGCGTTGTCTGGAAACCGTTAAGCCCGTTGGAGGCCGATGAATTGTCGCAATAAGGAGCGGCATCCACATAACTGCGCATCAGAACATCGTTGAACCACGTCAGGAATCCGTTCTCAGCCGTATCGTCGGTCTTGAAATCGTAACAATTATAAGCCCTCTTGTAGGCCGCGAACTGGTTCAGCGCGCCTTTGGCCGACTTGCTTAGCTCGGTGCGGAAACGCTCCTCTCCGGTTACACGATATAGCTCCGCTGCTCCGGCTATCATCGTACCCGTGTTGTAGGGATAGTATGAGCCTACCGCTCCCCCGCAGTCAACATGCTGGCGATAACCACGGCTCACGATTATTTTGCCGTCGGCACCCATCATGTCGTAATACACTCCGCTTTGAGAATTCATAAGTTTCTTCACCTGCCAGTCATACACCTTGCGGGCGAAATCGAGATAATGCTGCGAACGGTCGAGAGTAAGCTTCACCACTTTGTCGCTCTCGTTGCGGGTGGCGAATTCAAGCGACTCTCCGCTGTCTTTGTATATATCACTGAGCCATACAAGAGGCTGTATGATGGGCGCGTTGCTACATGCATGCTTCGAGTTGTAGCCGGGTCCCCAGGTGATGCCGCCGTATTCCTCACCATTGTCATCATGCCAGCAATCCCATCCGTCGAGAACATAGTCGGTAAGATAAGTCGCAAGTTCCAGATACTCCTCGTTGTCAAGAATTCTGTAGGCGCGTACAAGTTCGCGGGCAAGCCACATCTGGTCATCATATACGTTGAGAATACCCGTCACGTTTGCTCCACCTCGGCTTCCCGAGCGGGGCACTGCATAGGGCTTGCTCTCCTTGTTGGAAGTCGCATACGACGAAAGGCGGTAAGTTCCCCGGTAATATTCAAGATTGTCGATCAGAACATTCAGCTGATCGGCATATTTTTCAAAATTGTCGCTGTATATTTCCGGATCAGTCTCCTTTACGGCTTCCAATGCCTCCAGAAGAGAGCAGTGAGCCTCTACGGCAGCCGTCAGAGGCCAGATATCCGAAGGCCCGCTAACCTCGCCTGTCGCTGTGTTGTAGCGGTCGGCCATATAAAGATTGTTGCGCGACCCTTTCATGGTCTTGCTCCATGAAGCGTCGATCAGTGCCATCGCACGGTTCACATTCCGCACGGCAAGCTCAGCATCACCCTCCGGCGTGGCACCGGATGAGGCAAAGGCAGCCATGGCGATTGCGGCCGGCACAAAAAGTTTTCGTAGAATTTCAGTCATAAGATATTATATATTCATAAGATATTATATATTATGAAGACTCCGGTATCGTGATTTTATAAGCAACTTAGAGTGTGTTCCTTCACACGCAGTGTCGGAAACACACTCTAAGTCAACTTAGTATGTTCAGACTATGAGATTAGTCCCAGATAATCTGATCCTCCTCAGGCATCTGAGTGTTGAGCTTGCGCTCCATAGTCATGGTACCAGCAACCTTATAGATGATCGCGCTGCCCGGAGCAGTCTTTGTATCGGTATAGTAATATTCTATATCCTGAACAATCATCGTACGGCGCACGATATATGTCTGAACTGCATCCTCGGATTCAAGAATCTTGTAGCTTGCTTCACCAACCTGTTCGAAGTTAAGTTCCGGATTCTCAGAGCTATCGACATACATACGGCATGTACCGCATTCCTTGACGTCAGTCGAGGGAACGAAAGTCTCATCCTTTTCGAACTCGGCGTAGATTCGGAAATTACGACGGAGAAGACTCTTTTCATCGTTGTTTCCGGCATAGAAGAACACCTTGTTCTGACCGCAGGCATAAGTCTGAACGGTTGACAAACCGGCCGACACACCTTCGTCAGCATGATCCTCTGTCACGATATTGTACAGAAGGTTTCCGGCCTGATATATTCCGGAGAAATCTGTATAGGGCAACAGACGAAGCATCGCAGTAGCATAGTTCTTGCGGGGGTTACGTTCATAACCTGCTCCGGGAGCTACGGTAATAGGAAGTATGTAACGGTCTATCTGATCGAAACCGGGGTCTGCGAAATCAACCTTGATGTTGAGCAGAGCGGAATTCTGACCCTTCGGGATGTACACAGTTGAAGGAACTTCCGTGAAATCCCACATATCGTGGTAATAGACCTCGGAACGATGACCGAAACGCTCTACATTAAGGATATCCAATGTATCTGAATGAGCGATATTCACCGTCTTGTCATTGGGATTGTCCAGCGACCCGGCAATAAGCACGGGAAGCTGATAGTGGGACATACCTTCCTGACCGTATAACGGCTGGCCGTTCTCATCCACACGTGTATAGGGTACGTAAACCGTAGTCACACCTACAGCAGTGCCTTGTGTATCAAGGGGTGCCTTGAAGCTTACAAAGTCTTTGTATTGCTCTTCCTTCCAATCGTCGTTGCAGGAGGTCAGCGCAGGCATCGCCACTGCCGCCAACAGGCCAAAAGAGAATATTGATTTGATCTTAAACATGATATAAAGATTAAGCTGTTTAATATTTGGTTAAAACCAATATTTATGTTAATTAGTCGTAATACTTCCAGCCGGGGTTCTGAATAAGATTCTTGTTTCTCTTGAGTTCAGTGGTTGAAATTGGCCAGAAATACATCTTCTCATTGAAGATTGTAGGAAGCGAATAGATAGGTACTATTTTATGGAAGTCGTCCTTACGTGCCTGAGGCATGTTTACGTTACAACCGTAAATCGGTGTCGACTCCTCTACAGCTGCATCCATCCAACGGCGAAGGTCATAGTAACGTTTGCCCTCACCTACGAACTCAATCATACGCTCACGTTTGATCTTCTTGCGGAATGCTCCCTGATCGGCATACACATCAGCTGGGAAATCGGGAACACCGGCACGGATACGCACAGGGCGAACTCCACGCTTCATCTCGGTGATATTGCGATTGATAGTATAGTTCTCAGAGCCATCCCAAGAAGGCACGGTATAGGTGGAGGTAAGCTCGTTGAGCGCTTCAGCATAGAGCAGAAGTATGTCGGCATAGCGGATAGCGGGCTCCCACTTCTGCACTATATGACTATAATCGCCTGCATCTTTACGTTCACGCCAATCGGTAGGAGACAGGTATTTTGCGAATGCAACTCCCGAACGCTGCCAATAACCGGAAGTATTGGAAACTCCGTCTACGCCATCACGCCAGTACCAGATCTGGGGACGCTTGGTGCTTGAATTGGGGTTCTGGTCATACCAATAAGCACCGTTGAAGCCAACACAAGCATAGAAGCGGGGTTCACGATAAACATACTGCATCGATACACCGTTGCCGATGATAGACTTATATTCACTTTCAACAACAAAGGTTGTGACATTATCACCGCGGGAAGCTGAATAACCCGTAGTACGGGGGCGGGGATCTGCATCCTCTCCGTTCCATTCACTATTGCGGCCGGGGCAATCGGTACCATCATTCATATAGTAGGCATCCACCATCTTCTGAGTCATACCATGGCAGTTCCAACCGTTGAGTGAAGAAGGCATCGCGTGAGAGGCCATAGCTGACAGCGAAGAATGGTCACCATCAAGGTAAGCGCTGTATCCGCGACCGAAAATAACCTCTGAATTGTCAAGACCGACAACACCGTTGAAGAGATCACGGTAGGAAATGAAGGGGTCAATATCAGCATATCCGTCGGGCCATGCCTTCTCAGAGAAGTCACCATCCTGATAAGGTGTGATGGTCACAGGATAACCTGTTGCCTTTGAGTCGGTCTCATTTTTGGTGGCATGATACAATTCGTAATTGGCGGGGGAATTGATCACGTCAAGACAAGCTGCGGCAGCACGCGCCCACTTGGCCTCATCATATGTTGAGGAAAGAAGCTGCTTGCCATCTTTGTTTACCAGCTGCTTAACGAAATTGGTGGTTGCAAGCGAGCTGATGTGGTTGTCGCCACCATTTGCATGCTGACCGTTTGCAAGAGGACTGGCGGCAAAGATATAAGCAAGCGCACGGGTTGCAAGAGCAGCACCCTTGGTAGGACGTGCGATATTCTCCGTACTGGTATTACCAGACACACGGCTCCAGCTTGAAAGTTCCTTTGCAGCCTGAATCATCTCGCTCGAGATGTACTCAGCAACCTCTTCGTAGGATGCACGGGGATATGAGAGAGCTTCATACGACAGAGTGTAGTCGGCGCCTTCGTCGGGCATGATGGGCACAGGACCATACTTGCGGAGAAGCAGCCAATAGTAGTAGGCGCGGACGAAGCGTGCCTGCCCCTTCATATCAGTCTTTGTCTCTTCATCCATCTTGTCCTGACGGTAGATGTTGTGAATGAAAACAGATGCCTGATATATACCGTTGTAAGCCTGGCTCCAATAGGCATCTCCGTAGTTTTCGTCATAGTCACCCTGCTTGAAGGAATAGTAGGCATCCTTCAGGCTATAGTTGGCGTCATATGCGTTATCACGGTCACCCCAGAAGATATCGTCAGCAAACACATGGAAACCCTGTCCGCTATGCTCCTTCGTTGTTACCTCACGAAGGTGTCCTCTCAGATATGAGTAGGCCTGAGAAAGCCATTGGTTTGTCTGATTCACATCCGTAAATACAGACTCAAAGGTTACACGGTCATCAAAATATTTGTCTGCATCAAGTGTATCTTCACAGGAAGAAAACATTACCGATGCGGTACCGATGATCGCAGCCAATGATATTGATTTTGCAATATACTTTTTCATGATTTTAGGTACGATTAGATATTGATTTGGAAACCGGCTGTGATAGAGCGCGAGAGAGGATATGCCTCACCGTTGTTGCTACCCATTTCAGGATCCCAGAGCTTGAAGTTAGACCAAGTGAGAAGGTTTGCACCCTGAACAAAGAAGCGAACACCTTCGAAACGGATCTTCTGAACAACCGATTTCGGCAGGTTGTAGCCAACCTCGAGGTTCTTCAGACGTATATAGCTGATATCACGCATCCAGAAAGTCGAAGCGCGGTAGTTGTTGCCTCGTCCCATTGTTCCGTCTACGTCCGGCATACGGGGATAGGCCGCGTTCGGGTTCTCGTTTGCAGCGATTCCGAGCTTTTCAGCTGTTTCATGGTCAATCCAGCGATCATCGACGAGATCGGAAAGGATCTGACCCCAACGACCTTCGGAGAACGCCCATACAGTCTTGCCGCTTATGACCTGGGTAGACTTGCCGGCACCCTGGAAATGGAGGTTGAAGTCGAAGTCACGCCAGCGGAGCGAAGCACCTACACCGTAGATAAGGTTCGGAGTAGAGGTTGCGCCTATAGCCACGATATCACCGTCATCGACAACACCGTCGCCGTTCACGTCCTTGTATTTGATATCACCGGGCTGCACATCACCGAATTTCTGCTTCGGATGGTTGCGGATATCATCGTAATCGACGAACAGACCTTCTGAAATAAGACCGCGGATCTGATTTACACGGTGACCGAGCTGGTTCTGGTAGTCGTAAACATTGTTCTCAACGTCGTAGTTGAGGATGGTGTTCTTGGAGTAGGTAAGGTTACCACGCAGTGTGAGTGAAACCTCACCGATATTCTGCTCGTAGCGGAAGTTTCCATCGACACCCTCAACCTTAGTCGAACCTACGTTAGCCTTGGGGGCGAGACGCAGACCGAGTGACTGAGGCAGATAGTTACGGCTCATGAAGATACCGTCGCGACGCTCGTAGAAGTAGTCAACCGTAAGAGAGAAGGAGTTATTGAACAATGTCATATCAAGACCGATATCCTTCTTGATAGCCTCTTCCCATGTAACGAGGTTTGAAGCCAGCTGGGTGTACTGCATACCGCCGGCATAATCACCACGGGTTGGGTCATTGAGAGTACCGAAGTTATATACATTGGCACCTACATAACCCAGAGTGTAGAGATAGGGGAAACGCTCACCGAGGTTGTCGTTACCAACCTTACCGTATGATGCACGGATTTTGAACATATCGAGCCATGTGCGTGTTGCTTCCATAAAGGGCTCGTGAGAGAGCGCCCACGCTGCTGAAACGGCGGGGAAGAAACCGAAGCGGTGACCGTCGGCGAAATTCTCTGAGCCGTTGTAACCGAAGTTGGCGTCGACGAAGTAGCGGTTGGCGAAGTTGTACGAAACCTGGCCGGCAAGCGACATGTTCTTACGGGCTACCGAGTTCTTGATATCGCTACCGATATTCTGGGTAGAGATATTATTGTCGTAAGTAAACTTAAGGTTGGCACCTACGGTATGCTTATCGTTGAACGTACGGTTGTAGCTGAGCAGAAGGTCTGCGAAGATACGACGTGAACCGCTGTTGTTCGAACCCTGCACCATATCGCGGCGTGAGTCGATCTTATCCCAGAGGATCTCACCCGTTGTCTTGTCACGTCCCATAGGATAGTAACAGTCGGGGGTCTGGTAGTGAGAGATACGGTTCCAGTTGTATGTGTCGTAACCGAAGCGGCCTACGAAGCGGAGACCCTGAGTAACAAAACGCAGATCCTGCTCGAGGGTAGCGTTGTTCTGAAGGTTGTTGTTCCACTCCTGGTAGTAACCGGTCTGGGTTGCCTGAATCCAGGGGTTGAAGTCGGCACGGGTTGCATCGTCATCCTGACCATTACCTCGCTTGAGGTTGATCTTAGGAACATAACCGTTTGAGTAGGTTACAGGACAGGAGATCGCGTTGTAGGCGAAAAGCGAGTTCCACAACCAATTATCATCGATACCGGGACCGTTCCGGAGCGAAAGGTCACCCGATGTACCGAGACGGAGAAGTGTGGTCGAGGTAAGGTCCATATCAAGGTTCAGACGATAGTTCCAGCGGCTGTAGTTGGCGTTGGTGTTGTACTTGTCGCGCAGAGTTGCGTCGGTTTTGTACATACCTTCGTCGTTCACATAAGATATAGATGCATAGTAGCGGGCTGTGCTGCCACCACCCTGAACGCTCGCCTGCGCACGGTAGCTCATAGCGCCATCTTTCAGGATAAGATCTTTCCAATCCACATTGGGATAGAAGTCCTGGTCAAGACCGTTCTGGAACATTGCGAGCTCCTGAGCATTGAAGTATTCACCTTTGCTTCGGGTAATGTTACCTTCGTTGATCAATTGTGCATACTGCAAACCGTCAACGAAATCAGGTGTCTTTGTACGGGTGTTATATGAAGTTTCGAACTTCGCACTCACCTTTACGGCACCGGCCTTACCATGCTTGGTGGTGATAAGGATTACACCGTTCGCACCTTTCGAACCGTAGATAGCGGTTGCGGATGCGTCCTTGAGTACGGTAAAGGTATCGATATCCTCGATATTGAGGTCGTCGATATTCTCGCGTTCAAAACCGTCGACAAGAATATAGGCCGAAGAACCGGCACCGAAAGTAGAGATACCACGGATCCAGAACTCCGATTTATTCTTACCGGGCTGACCGGAAGTCTGACGGGCGAACACACCGGGAACGTTACCGGCAAGAGCGTTCGACAGGTTCGAGGTGGAGAAGTGCTTCATGTCGTCTACATCGACATTGGTCACGGCACCTGTCACTGTGATTTTCTTACGGGCACCCATACCGGTTACAACGACTTCGTTGAGAGCGGTCTTGGTCTCTTCCAGACGGAATTCGTTACCCTGATTTTTAAGTTTGTTTACGGCAATTTCAAAGGGATCCATACCTACGTAACGGACTACGAGGACTTTCCCACCCTCAGGAACGTCGATGGAGAATTCACCATCTACATCGGTTGAGACACCTACGCCGGTGCCCTGCACTGCCACTGTAGCGCCGATCAGAGGTTCGCCATCGGCCGCGCTATACACGGTACCCTGGTAGACCTTGGCCATAGTCACACCCGAAGTAAGGGCGGCGGCGGCCATCAGTGTTATAATCTGTTTATTCATTGTGATCTGAAGTTATTAGATTCAAGTGAAATACTGAATTTATTCGGCATTGTCTTCATTCTCTTCACCTGCGTCGGGAGTATCAGGTGTTGGATTCTGATCTATGGAGTGCTCATCCTCCTTACCGATGGTGCGGATGCGACGGTTATTGTGGTCTTGCACATAGAACATTTCCTTGTCTTCGTCGTAGGCAATACCGGAAACATCGCGGAAACGAGCCTGAGTGCGGAGGTCGCCATCCTCTGTACCCCATACGTTATTGTCGGTAGATGGTGAGTGGCCTGCATATGTACGGACAAGACCTTCTGGTGTTATATAACGCACACAGTAGTTGTTCCAGTCGCAGAAATAGTAATCATATTCATCAGAGCGACCTGCATATTCAGGATTTTTCACGAAGATACCCTGATAGGGTTTGTTTACGCGGGAATCACCTCCAACGGCATCTTCCCATCCACCATTACCGTTCTTACCTGCCACGAGATAGGGATTGGTAAAGCGCTTGGTCTTCCAGTCGTAGTCACATCGGAGGATGTAGCTACGGTTGATTACGTTCAGGTATGCATAGTTTCCTGTAGGATGGATGGTGATATTGAACTCATATGAGGGGTCCATAATTTTAAAGAGCTCGGTGTAATAGCCACCCTCGGTATCCTCATAGGGATTCCAGGTTGTGACAGGTTCGCCGGCATCGTCAAGGAGTTCACCGTTAAGACATGCGAAATACTTGTCGATATCGAGACGGAACAGCTGACCGTTCTTATAAGAGTTGAAGTAAACTTCACCATTTATAGGATGAACAGCCACACCGTTACACTGCCTGTATGCAGCGAGGATTGATGTAGAGCTATTGTCGTTGAAAGTTCCGTCGGAATTACGTTTAACGATCCACACACTGGTAGAGTGGTCATTGTTATCATTGCGGTCGGTAGACACAAGCATATACTGGCCGTCAAGGGTAAAGGCACAGTTGCGGAGACGGTTGTTCTGGAACTTCGAAGATGACATCAGAAGCAGATGCTGACGGGCCTCGAGGTCGAGAAGATCGATCTTGTTACCGTAATCGTACACCAGATACAGACGATTGGGGTAAAGAGGGTCGAATGTAAGACAGCCCTCGTTGCGGAAGCCGCAGGTGATAGCGAAGTCACCGTAAAGCTCGCCCTGGCTATCCTCAACATTACGGTAACCGCAGAGAGTACCCACAACAGTCTTGCGGACATATTCGAATGACAGTGCATCGCTGGAAACGCCGCGACGGATTTCCTCGCCATCCTCATCAAGGATCGCAACCTCTACCGTGGAACCGAAGGCTCCAACGGGCACATAAGCATAGAGTTTGTCATTTAACACGTTTACAATCAAAGCTTCCTTGCCACCCACGTAAAGTTTCACGCGCTCACGGTCGTTACCGAAGTTTGAACCGTACACAAGGATCTGCTCCTGCTGACCTGCCGATTTGGGCATGAAGTCAGTCACTACTACCGGTTGGTTGGGGTCAAAGGCAACGTTTACGTCTGCTACCTTATCGTCGTCATTACACGAGGTAACAAACCCGGCTGCCAAAGCCACGCAGGAACCCAACAGGAGTTTCTGAAGAGTGTTGGTAATGTTTTTTAATTTCATGGCAATTGTTAAGTGTTTGTTAAAGATAATTCAATTACTATAAATAAGGTTTAGGTAGGGAGGGAACTCGCCAACCGACCGTATGCCATTGCCGGCCTGAAAGCATATGGTTCCCCCTCCGGCGGAGGCACCCGTGGAAGATGCCTCCGTGTAGGGATATTAATAACGCGTTCTTTTCAGCTATATTGCGTCTGTCTAACCAAATTTGTTCTAAAATACGATAAGATTTTCTAAACAACAGAGCTTCAAAGAGTTTTAATCGTAGCGTGACTTATGTCAGCGTCCAAGTTTTTCAACCAGAACGGGCATCCAGTGACCGCCGATCACGGAACGGGCCATGAAGCCGGTCTTGCGTCCGGTCTTGGTGTCATACCAGTCGCTGATAGGCACGCGGGTCTCGGTTTCGTTGACGTAGTCGTAGAGCGGGTCGATGAACTTCACGAGAGTTTTCTGGTCAGGCGACAGACCTGCTGTCCACATGATCCAGTCGCTCTTCGTGTAGTCGCGCCGGTTGTCAAGAGGCAGACCATACTTGTTCTGCTTCTTGAGGTAGTATGCAACCTCGGTAGGCACAACCTCTGCGGGGAAAATCGATGTGTCCCAAAGTTTGTCCCAGATGATGTTGTACTTCTGGCTCCATGTGTTGTCGCGGTCGAAAGCAAGACGGTAGTGAAGGTCGCCGCCCTTACCCTCGCGCGCGTCAGCCTCCCACTTGGCAGCCATCTCCTTGGCGCGATCGTTGTATTTCTTATATGTCGCCATATCACCCTTCATGGCAGCGAGTTCGGCGAAACCGGCGACACCCATGATTGCCTTGATGGAAAGATTGGCGTTGTGTGCCCAGTGACCGGCGAAGTCATCTGTACAGAGCTGATTTTCGGGATCCTGACCGTTTTCCGACAGATAATCGGCCCAGGTCTGAAGGATATCCCAGTAGGGATCTGCATAGTTTGTGTTACCATCGAGCTTGCAGCACATAGCAACGAGAGTAAGCATGTTGCCTGCTTCCTCAAGGGGCATGTCGCCTCCATATACCTGACCGTTAGCGATGGGGTAGGTGCCGAGGTCGTGAGCAGCGAAGGGTTTTGTCCAACGGCCCGACTTGCTGTAGTCAAGAATCGAAGTCATCATAGCCTTCTGAAGCTCGGGATTGTAGATGAGGAAGAGGGGCGCTTCGGGATATGTGAGGTCAACTGTGTTGACACATCCGTTGGAGTCGTTCTCCTTGGAGAAGAAAAGGAGTGTGCCCTCGTCATCCTTGAAAAGCTTATGGGCGGCGATCACGTGACGGTACGATCCCGAGAGAAGTTCGGCATATTTCTTACCACCTACCTTGAGCGCGTCGTCGTAGATAGTCTTGTCGAGCTGACGGCAACGGTCCATTACAGAAGCGTAAGAGCTGTTGAGGGTATTGAACATGTCGAAGATGCTTACTTCGCCATTGTGAGCCCAATAGCTCTTGTAGCGCTTGAAGAAGTATTCGATGTCGTAAACCTCGTCGTAACCGAGCATCGTGTAGCTTGACGCGTCTTTCACACGACCGAAATTGTGAACATAAGCGAGCAGAGGGGTTTCACCGCGCTTCTGAGCTACGATTTCGGGAGCGGACTCGGGCAGTTTGCCGGTGTTGATGAAAGAGTTCTTGATATCCTTGTCGGGACCGAGACAAACTTCACCGTTGATAGCAGGCATGTAGAGGTACCCCCAGTCGATGCAGATATGATCGCCCTTCTTTGCGAGGATAGGCTGCTCTACTGTACCCGATTTCAGGTATTTCACACCGTTATGCTCCTCCGTTGTCGAACGGGTGGGCTGAGTAGCCTTGTTCACTCCGATAAGAGGCGAGGCGGTGAGCATGAGCTGAACGTCATGTTCCTTGCCATCGGTCGAGCGCACCTGATAAGAGATGTAGTTGATCGGTGAAGAGAGCAGATCGTAGTTGTCGATAAGCATCGGAGCGGTGAACACGAGATCGAGTTCAACAGGACCACACTCAAATGTATAATATGAAGAGGTTGCCATTACATCGACACTCTTCTGCTTCGCGATTTCTGTGTTACCGTTTTCAGCGCCTACATTACGATAGATACCGAAATCGGTGTATGCACCGCCGGTTGTATTGTGGCAGTGGGCAGCGATCACGTTCTTGCCGGGACGGAGAAGCTGCTTGAGCTCGCCGGAGAGTTCCTGACGGACACCATCGCGCCAAGTCTCGCCGGTTTTCGCAACGAGCGCTCCGTTGATGAAAATTTCAAACACATCATCGTGAGAATATACGAGGAAGAGCTCGCCTGCGAGATCCTCGGGAGTGAGTTCTACCTCGCGGCGTACATATATATCGCTGTTCTCGCGGTCCCAACGTGTGCGCACGTTGCTGAGGTTGGGAGAACCGAAAGCGCCTTCCGCACGTCTCCAGGAAGAATCGTTGAAACCTGGAGCGGTCCATCCTTCACCGGGATTCTCACGGGTAAACGCCGCTGTCCACGCAGCCTCGTCGGCCATGGGAACGATGGTTTCAAATACGGTGTTCTTAACACCCATAAAACGGTATGTTTTGCCATCTACACGGAGAAGGCCCTCCAGGGGTTTTTCGTCGTTCGTCCAATGGCGGGGAGATCCGTCGGTAAGCTGATCATAGGGCGACCAGATTGAGAAGTAGGGATCAGATACCACAAGCGGAACAGAGGGGAGCCTCAGGTCCGTGGTCTGATAAGGCTGAAAAAGCTCGGCGGTCTGTGCGTTCATTGCAAATGCCGTGCAAAGCGCCGCCGCGTATTTTATCAGGTTCTTCATGCGTTAATAAATATGGTTATAAGTTGTAGTTTTTATACGGTTAGCAATGCATAAAATCGGAACACATTCTGTGAATGATTTACGCTACAAAATAACCGTAAATTCGACAGATAAAGCAAAAAAATCTGTTCAACTACAGGAAATATCTGTTCACACGTGGCTGTAAACACCATTTTTAGCACATTCTGTGTGTTGAAAAGAGACATTTGCGTAAAAACGGGGAGAAAAGGGGAAAATCGCTCTGGAATTTTGTCTTTTAAACGTCGCTCCCCGTAATCTGCACAAAAATTGCATGAAATTAATCCGTCAACGGTCTGTCTGCGGTGAAAACCTCCCCGCCTGGAAAGATCCGTGACGGGGAGGAACCGTCAGTAGCGTGCAGCGGAAATCAACGCTTGATCAGTTTGACCGTGCGGACTGTTCCATCAGCATCCGTTACAGTAAGCATGTACATGGCCGGCGCGCACGCAGAAACATCAAGTGTTGAAGTTCCATTTGCCGAAGCGACCAAAGCTCCCGACATAGAACGGAGTTCAAGACTTTCTATGGCTATGTTGCTACGCACTGTCACCATATCAGTAGCAGGGTTAGGATAAACCGAGAACTCTCCGGCTTCAACAGTCTCAACACTTCCGAGGCCGGAAGTCGAGATACCGAACCGATATGTGCCTGATCCGACATTCATTGTCACGGTAGAACCATCGTCGGAATAGTCGTTCACACCTTCAGCCTCACTTGCCATATCATCGCCATCGTAGAGCGACATGCCCTCGGGAGCCGACGGCAGCACTACAGTTGCGGTAGTATTGGCGGGCACAGTGACGAAGTAATAATACTTGCCGGCATCGGTGGTGTGCCATGCAGCCTTAACATCACCGTAATTGGATGCGAAAGTCGCATCTACATCTGAAATGCGACGCTCGGCATCGAACGAAGGTTTCAGAATTATATGGGAGAAACCGGGATTTTCGTAATCGGGGGCGATACCTGCCATGTAACGGTACATCCACTCTGCAACGGCACCATAAGCGTAGTGGTTGAACGAGTTCATCTCTATGCTCTTGCTGAAGCCGCCATCGCGGGTATAGCTGTTCCATCGTTCCCACATGGTTGTTGCACCCTGATCCACGCTGTAGAGCCATGACGGGCAATCATGCTGGAGGAGGAGCGCATATGCCAGATCGTCCATATCGAATTCGCTAAGTGTCTGGTTGATAATTGCCGTTCCGAGGAATCCGGTAGCAAGTTTGTTACCGTTCTTTTCGATACGTGAGCGGAGATTCTTGCGGACAGCCTCTACAGCAGCATCGTCATGGAGCAGATCATAACGGAGAGCCATGAGGTGGGCACATTGTGAATTCTGTGTAAGCCCTTGAAGGCGACCTCCAGTAGACCAGTAACGCTGCTTGAATTCACTCTTGATGTCGGCAAAGAGTTGTGCATACTTCTGAGCCTTCAGGTCATATTCATCACCTTCGGAAGTACTGAGAGCCTTAGACATACGGCTCATGATATCAGCCATATAACCATAGTATGCAACCGACACATAACGGCGGTCGGTATCTTCGAATGCCAGCCAGTCGCCGTAGCGTGTGTCTGATCCTACATGCTTGTACTGACCCTCTGTCTGGGTAGCCATCCAGTCGAAATAGCGCTCCATCGATTCGTAATTTTCCTCGATGATCGACTTGTCGCCGTACATCACATATACGTTCCAGGGCATGATTATACCGGCATCAGCCCAAGCGCTCGAGCCGTGTTCAACCCAGTTGAAGGGAGCCACGTTAGGATAAGCGCCATTGTCGAGCTGTCCGTCGCGCATGTCGCGCATCCATTTGTGATAGAATCCCTGAACCTGAGCGCTGTAGCTGGCCGCCATCGAGAATACCTGGGTATCAGCGGTCCATCCCAGACGCTCGTCACGCTGCGGACAGTCGGTCGGCACACTTACAAAGTTGCTTCGCATACCCCATATGATATTGCTGATGAGCTGGTTCACATCGTCGTTATTCACGCGGATTGACGAACGCTCCTCATTTTCCGAACATATTGTTTCGGCTGTGATCCACTCAATAACCACATCATTGTTGGCTGTCACATCGCAATAACGGAATCCATAGAAAGTTGATGAGGGATTATAAACCTCCCCATCGGCTGCACCGCTGAGAGTATACTGTCCCTGAGCCTGTGCCGTGCGGAGAGCTACTGTGTAAAGAGCGCCCTTTGCGTCATCATTTCCACGGTCCGCGTCGCCGGAGTCGTTGATCATCTCGGCGTAGCGCAGTTTCATTGTAGTACCTGACGCTCCCTTGACCTTGAATTTTGCCCATCCCGAAGCATTCTGCCCGAAGTCTACTACAAGTGTCTGACCTTTCTTGAGCGTAACAGGAGAATTTACAGAAGGAGTATCCACCGTATTGATTTCTCCATATGTGGTTCCGTTTGCAGTAATACCCTCGTATACGGTATAGCTCAGGGGCTTACGTTCCATTTCCGGACGAACCTTTACAGTCGGGCCTTCATGAGCCATCAGCGCTCCGTGAACCTGCCTGTCAAGAACCGTGCCGTACCATGCCGTAGCGTCGTAATCCGCATCGGTCCAGTTATCTGCAAGGCGGGCATCATAGTTTTCACCGTTATAGATTTCACCACTCTTTATAGCTCCGCGACGCGAAGATTTCCATGTACGGTCAGTTACAAGTGTAACAGTCTCGCCATTTTCAAGTTCCACCACCAGTTTGCCGATAAATGCAACCCCCGATGAGCCATATACACCATGCGAAACCTGACCGAGCCACCATCCGCTGCTTACGATTGCACCGATTGCATTGGCACCTTCCTTCAGAAGCGAAGTAACATCGTGCGTCATATAGAACACTGAACTGCGGTAATCGCTCCAACCCGGCATCAGCTCGTCGTACACGACCGTACCGTCCGCACGCTCGTTGCCCACACGTTGTCCGTTGATATACAGGGTATATACGCCAAGTGCCGAAGTATAGAGTTTGGCGCTCTTCACATTGGCGTCGAGATTGAACGTCTTCCGGAAACGCGGCGATGATGTAGCGCCATCCTGCATCACAATGGTCTCATACTGGCGGGAAACACTGTGGAACTTGCGGTTGCCGTCAATTTCCACAACCTCGCCCGATGAAAATTCATAGGCATCGTTTTCGAAATCTTCCGAGAGAGTAACACGCTTGCTCCCGTCGGCCTCATAAACAGTGACCTTCACATTATCCCAATACGCTTCCTCATTAACCTGATCTTTATACACGCGGAAACCTATAAGACCGTTGGTCAGCAAACCGGAGGTATCGGTATATGTGTCTACCAGACTGTCATCGAGATATGTGCGGACTACATTTCCATCAATTTCAAGACGCAGATGATGTTCCACGCCGAGTATATCGGCTTTCGTCATACCCTGAATACGGGTGTCGGAGAATGTAGGATTCGAACTGTTGGCATATTGATGGCGGCGTATCAGCGGATAGCCGTTATCATTTACATTGAGAGCCCACATGAAGTAGCAGTTCGACTTCGTATAGCTGAATATGAGCGAAGCAGCATCATTCACCAGAGTTATGTCGGCATCTATATCGTAGCGCAGCTTTGCATCGGAACTATCTGAAGAAGCCCAGGCGTAAATCTCTGAATTTCCATCGAGAAGCAGACGTCCATCATCAATCTTGCCACCACCGATCTTCACATCGTCGCCATCGTTGAAGTTCTCGGCGAAAAGTATTCCGCCAAACTCATCCTTAACCACGACATTGTCGTAATATGCACGCTCGTACAGCGACCAATCCTTTTCACTCTTCGAATGACGGAAGCCGACTTTATCATAAACGAAGTCGCCGTCGCGGCTGTCAATCTCAATACCATCGACATATGTAGTGACATGCTTGCCATTATCACTCACAACAATCTTGAACGTATGGGGGGTATAGACATCGAGCGACACCTTGTCAGAAAGATCTATTTCTGCAAGACACGCAGCTCCACCGTTGTTCCAACGATGGGGGCGGAAACGCGGATAGCCGTTCTCGATGTTGAACTGCCACATATAGAAATTCTGAGCGTCCTTTGCAGCGAAAGCTATGCCGGCGCAATACTGCTCAATCGAAAACTTTCCCTCGAAAGTGTAGTTCTTTACTTCAGCATCGGGAGTAAAATTATTCTGGAATACAAGAGTTTCGGGCCCTTCCACACGGATCTGTCCATTATGGATCGTACCGACACCGTAATTCGAGTTGTCGTCGAATGTATCGGAATAAAGCACGGTCCCGTCTTCGGCGGTAACTTTGAAATCATCGTACCATGCTATTTCCGGCTGATGGGTGGCAGTTCCGAGATTCGAGGCACGCATACCCACCGAGCCGAACGGGTAATCGCCCGGACGCTCGTCGATAAGCACGCCGTCAAGATATGTCCGGGCCATGGTTCCGTTATCGCTCACCTCAATGCGGGCGTGATGGGTTGTCCATTTGTCAAGATTCAATCCGAGATCGATCTCGTCCATACACTGCGGATTTCCGTTCGTCCACACGTGCGGACGGAAGCGAGGCACCTCGTTCTGGGCATTAAACTGCCACATATAGTAGTTGTTACGGTCTGTCGCACCGAATATTATTCCCGCAGACGCACGCTGAATCTCGAAATCGAAATCAAGGGTATAGTTCTTGATATTTTCACTATCTTCGTCGACAGCGGGTGTATTGGCATCGCCGGCGGCAATCCATTGCGCGCCGCTCCAGCCGCTATCCATCAGACCTGTCTCAAAATATGCTCCGGCTTCGGAAGTGGCAGTTTCTCCATAATTGTCTGTAACAGTGACACGCCAGTAATATCGCGTCGACGGCTCGAGCTGAAGCCCGTCGAGTTTCACATTTACCGAACTTCCGGAATTCACTGTTCCTGAATCATATACTATTCCCGACATGTTTTTATCGGTACCTATCTCGACCTGATAGGATTTCTGCACTGTGGAGCGCTTATCGGAACTCAGTTGCCAGCTGAAGCTGGGAGCCGCATTGTCAATCCCCACGGGATTTTCAAGATACTGCGTGCGCAGAGTACCCACGGTCAGCGCCTGTGCGGCCATACATGCGAACAACCCACATGAGGCAAGCAGCAGTTTTCGATGGTAATACATAAATAAAAATGTAAAGATAAATAATATTACTTGAATTGGAATTGTCAGTTAAAGGTCAGTCATACATGTGGCGCACATTCAACCCGATTTAGCGGAATGGGCTGCTACATATTCTTTCGGAATCATTCCGAACCGGGCACGGAAACATTTAGCGAAATAGGACGAAGATGTGAAACCGGTCATCGCGGCAACTTCCGTCACCCTCACACCGTCAAGCAGTAGCTTGGCGGAATATTCAAGACGGTAATTCTTCATATAGTCAACCGGTGTCATCCCCGTTACCGCCTTGAGTTTACGATAGAAACTCGAGCGGCTCATGTTCATCTGTTTGGCCATCACGTCTATCGAAAATTCCTCCTCCGAAATGTTGGCGGCGATATAATCGTTAAGAGTCCTGAGAAATTCCGCGTCAAGACGGTTAATCGAAGGCTCCTCATTCTCGGCATCCGCGCCACTGTCCGCGCCCTCTGAAGATGTTGAAGCCGACATGCGGGCATGAAACAGCTCGCGGGTATGGAGCATGTTCGCTATCTGAAGATTCAGCTGCTTGATGCTGAACGGCTTCTCCATATACACGTCGGCGCCACACTCCATTCCCTCCACTTTAGCATCGCTGTCGGTCTTTGCCGTAAGAATAATAAAAGGGATGTGGGAGAAACGGCCATCGCTTTTTACCGTTCTGCAAAGTTCGCCTCCGCTCATACCAGGCATCATGAAATCGCTGACTATCACATCTATATCGTTCCTGCGGTTTAGTTCCGCAAGGGCTTCCTCACCGTTCGCGGCAGTCACGACACGGTAATTTTCGCCAAGCCCGTCAGCAACTGTGGTGAGAAGCTCACGGTTATCATCTACCAGAAGTACCGTCACATCAGGAGATGCATCCACCACTACCGGAAGTGCCTGCGGAGCCTCCACCCCTGCAGGCGCAGAAGCCACTGAGGGCTGAACCTTGTCGACAGGAAGGGTTAGTGTGAACGTAGCTCCCCCCTCCGCATTATTATTTACACTGATGTTGCCTCCGTGGGCGTTTGCAATAAGTTTCGCATATGCCAGACCGAGCCCCGTACCCAAATTAGCGGCCACATTGTCGCCTCCTATCTGGTAATACGTGTCGAAAATATGTTCGCGTTCCGCCGGATCTATTCCGGGACCGTCATCGGCCACCGAAATCGACACCTGTTCCCCGACAGGTTCATGAAGTGTCACATCGACCTTCGATCGCGAATACTTCACGGCATTCCCTATTATATTCATTATCACGCGATCCGTCTTGTCGAGATCGATCCGCGCCGTCACTTCCCCTTGTGGCATCACAAGAGTTATACGTTTACCGAGCGCGGCCATAGGATGCTCGAAGCGCCCGCAGATATCGGCGAGCCTCTTTTTCAGGTCATGGTCGCCGAGCAGCAATTTCACCTCACTCCCCTCCTCAGCCTTCCGGAAATCGAGCAACTGATTCGTGATACCGAGCAGATAGTTGACATTCCTGCGCATTGAAGATATATGCCGGCGATTATCCTCTACGTCGGTAGTGCCGTTTTCAACGCTTGCAGCAAGTTGTTCGAGAGGAATACTTATAAGTGTCAGAGGTGTACGGATCTCATGCACAAGATTTACAAAGAAGCGCATTTTAGCCTCGAACGCCTCATGCTCCTTCTGTATTCTCAAAGCCTCCATGCGGTGATGATACTGCGTATGAAGCCTCTTCCGGAACAGAACCAGCAGGTATACAGTCACCAGCGCGGCCACGATAATATAACATACGAAAGCCACCCAGGTCAGATACCAGGGGGAAAGTATCACAATATCCAGTTTACTGATATAGCCCCCACCGGGCGCATTGGCCGGACGCAACTTAAAGGTGTATCTGCCCGGTCGCAACTGAGCATAAGTCACCTCGTCGGAAGCGCCTTTCACCCAATTCTTATCCACACCTTCAAGCATATAATCATAGCGCATGGCAGGCATATCAGCTCCTCGGGCTGCCGATAAGGTGAGAGTAAACGTATTGTCGCTGTATGGAAGCTTTATTTCATCGCGCGTATACAGCGGCACATCAAGCCCGAGACGCATGCGTTCGACAGATGAATCGGAAGTCTCCGGAAAAGAGATGGACTGCACATAAGCCTTCACCAATCGGCTCGCAGAGGCGGCATATTCTCCGGACGCGTTCCCTATGGGAGCTACCCCGTCAGCCGAAGCCTCCGGACCATCCGGAATCCTGCGCACTATGTGGCGCACTCCGGAATCCTGCATCACTATGATAAGGCTGCTGTCCATGTCATAGCTTATGTGATTTATTTTCCCGGAAGGCAGCAGCCAGGGAATTGTTGAACCGGGATAGTCGAACGACCGGCGTGAGGGATCGAAAATCCTCAGACCGCTATCGGTCGCCATCACCAGATTTCCGAGCGGATCGCTGAGAATAGAATTTATCTCGGAGCCGGAAGATACAGTACTCTCCAACACTATCTCCTGGCTTAGCGGGTCGAACTTGTAGACCGACGTACCTACAGCGATTGTCATACCATCCTTTGACCGTACGATCCTGATATCTTTCCGGTCGCGTTCACCGACAGGAAGCGGACGCGCCGTGACAAAACGCCCCGCGGGATCGAAAATCTGAAGTTCGCCATCAGACGTAACCGCGAATACCCTTCCGCTGCTCCCTACAGCCATATCACTGTAGAAATCGCCATGCGAGCGGGTCTGCGTCATAGAGCCATCGGCTATATTGTAAATGAATATACCTTGCCCCTGAGTGAGTATCCACAGGTAGTTTCCGCCGACATCGGCTATAGAACTCACCGGCGCACTTATCTTCACGCCGCTTGACTGAAGGGCGGACAGGGGCGTAACTGTATTGGTCTTGCGGTTGAACACAGACACACCGGCCGTTCCGCCGAACCATATATCATCGCCATTTTCATATATGGCCGTCACCGGCATTCCCTCGGTAGCGGGATGGATACCGTCGGAGGCAGGATACAGAGCCTTCCCATTGCCGTCGTAACAGGCAAGCCCGGCCTGTGTCCCCACCCAAAGAAAACCGTATCGGTCGCGGAGAGCGCAGATCGCATTCTTTCCGCGAGCCACATCAGTGGATATCACCTTAGTCATATCCGACAATACGCCATCACGCGCCGGGTTCTCTGAAATAAGCCGGAACGGAAACAAAAGTATCAGCAAAAGGATTATGACCGGTTTTTGAATCATGTAAACAGTTAATATACCGATGGTTACTTAAAGATTAATCGTATGTCGCCCGCCATAGGAGCGCAACTATGCATAATATGCCTTAAAGTTACAATAAAATTCGGTAACTGCCAAACACACATAAACAAATCAGGCACTTCAACCGCATCAGATTGTTACATCAGATTGTTACGCCACTATCGGGCGCATATCTTCGCTGACATAAATCCATATAAACGTTAATTTTGGGCCACATCTCTTGAACTATCGGAATGGGGGCTTTCGAGCATACACATAGAATAAAACAGGGACGCCTTAGCGGGCGTCCCTGTCATTATTAGATAGCGCAGATAAACTGCGGGTCGAAATTACTTAACAACGAACTTCTTGCCGTTCTGGATGTAGATACCGGGAGTATTGGTGTTGGTAACCTGAATACCCTGGAGGTTGAAGATGCGGTCATCGCCCTTAACTTCTGCAGGAGCTACAGTTACTTCCTCAATACCAGCATTTACTTCGTCCTTGGTAGTGTTGTTACCGAAGTAAAGCAGACGGAAGTTGTCGGCTACCACCCAATCATTCTCATAATCCTGGGTATCTTTGTAGATACCAATGGGAACATCAGTGCCATCAGATTCGAATACTGTACTTACCTTGTATGCACCGAGACGGAAGAAATTATTAGCGTGCCATACCTGCTGGGGATAGTGATAAATTGTACCGTCAGCAGCTTTAGCATTTCCGCCTTCACCGGGAGCTACACCGTCGCCCTCAAGAATATTGGGGATAAGAACATCATTATCCATGTCGCCGGCGTAAAGATAAGCGTGGGAGATAGCTTCTGTATCGGGCTGTCCGTAAAGGCGGATTTCACCGGGATGCTCTTCATCGTTTTCATCATAGTAGCTCGACTGGTGGTCGCCATTACGATAGAATGCATTTGCACTTAACCGGTAAACACCAGCAGGAAGATCCATAACAGATGTACCAAGATCACACTCAGCTGTGTTCCATGACTCAATTACGAATTCTGCAAAGCGTTCGCCGCGCCGAGCTACAGTACCATTCTGCAATGACCACTCTTCAATAGCTTCACGCTGGCAGAAGTTGGGGTTCTGTATGTAGAAAGTAGCATCAACGGGATTTTCGAGAGTTGCATTTTCAAGCATCTTCTCACGCTCGGCACGTGTGATAAGCATCCACTGTGCATCTTCATCAGGTCCCTGGAAGTTACGGTTCTCGCAACCTACAGTTGTTTCATCGCGGTTATTATCGTCATCAGTGCTTGCATCGATGTTGTAAGCAACCACTACACCGGGATAGTCATTCTGTTCGATGGTGTAGACATTTTCCTTACCTTCAACGGGGATAAACTTCCATGCACCGGCCTTAGCACAGTCAAGATAACCACGATAGTTCATGTAATGTTTTTCATCACCGTTGTAGCACTGAGTATCAATGTGGAATGTACCGTCGTTTTCACCCTCATAGTTGGGCTCAAGAGTTACCTCCAGGCCGGGGAATCCGAGAGCTGCGTGTGCGCCCCAGTCAGAACCGGGAGCGAGGAACTGCTTCTGACCTACGTTGTAGAGGTAGTATTTGCCGGGTTCGGCTTCGCTACCCTTGTATTCGAGTTCGCTGCGTTCAGCATGAGCGCGACGACGAGCCCAACGGAGCTGCTTTAGAGCTTCATTGAAGTTGCTTGCCGATTCAGCCTTATCAAGATCGCTGTCGGCACGCGATACGTCTGCACCTTCAGCTACAGCCATCGGACGGATAAGATTGTAGTAAGTAAGTGTACTTGCAGACTGTTTGATTGCAGAGCTTAGCTTAAGGAGCTTCAGGTAAGACAGACGGAGGTCTGTAGCGTCAGAAGATAGAAGAGCTTCACGACCTTCTTCAATTGCCGCCAGAGAAGCAGATGTGGTTGGGAGATCCTCCATGCTGAGCATAATAGCATTCAAATCTTCAACAAGAGGAGTCACGTCCACATCGGGGGTATCTGTGCTTACATATGTGAGTTTCACATTATCGTAGCACATCCAGTCGTTTTCAGAACCGTCAAGTTTGATTACTCCTAAAACAAGACGGCCATCCTTAACCACCGCAGTAAGTTCGGGGTTCTGATACCAACCGCGATCTACGCCCAGAGAAACAGCCTCGCAACCATCAGGGATATACTCACCATCAAGCATTGCGGGCTGAGGCCAACGGCCTGAAAGACCATTGCGCATATCGTCGTCGACGTGCTGAGCGGCAACATTCATAAAATCGCCAGTAGAAGCGCCTGCAAAATACTTGCCATTTTTGGGATCAGTACCATCCAAAAACTTCTGCCATGTCTCGTCGAGATCACGATTTTCATGATAGAAGCCCTGCATTGTCAACTTATAGGTTCCGTTGGGAAGATCCGTAACGGTTATGTAGTGAGCATAGTTGCGGAAATCATTCCATGTTTCACGCACTGCATTCCACATTGAACCGTCGTTACCGCATACTTGACCTTGAGTATACTGTATAGTCCACTCGTTCTGACGCTTGTCGTTACGCGAGAAATCCTGTGCAGGAACAAGCCACGATGCATCAACCGGACCATTAGCAAGATCAGCCTTCAACTTGGCGATACGTTCCTCACGGGTAACAAACTGCCATGTTGTATTTTCTTCAGCATTATTAGAAATCACACCGTCTGCATCAGCTCCGAGGGTGTGAGGATATCCTTCACGAGGTCCGGATAATGCAACAATTTTATAGGCATTTGTCACACCATCTACAGAAACAGGTTCGATCGACCATACGGTTTTGGCATCACCTGTATCCATGTAAAGATTGTCACCGTTGATAGAGCCGTTACCGTTAAGTTTGGCATCAAGCTGATAACCGCCGTCTACGGGAATAACAGCCACATCAAAGCCGGTTTTTCCGAGCGCCGCACGAGTAGTCCAGTATCCTTCCAGATAGTTATTCTGTATCCACTGACCGGTTTCTACCTGATACAGATAGAAATCTGCAGAACCTTCTGTAGGAAGCGTGCTACCCTGATAGGGAGAAGAAGCCGCCATCGAGAAAGCGCTGAGAAAGCCTAATCCAAGAATTAAGTCTCTTTGTTTCATAAATTTTGGTTTGTTAAATTATGTATTTATTTTAAGGTTAAAAATTTTTCACGGTTCGGGGATTCCAATACGAATCCGCAAGAGTGTCCGATTGCAAAAGTAGGGCAATAAAATTCAACCGAAAGAAAAAGCCTATTCAAAAAACGATAAAATCGTGTCGTTCGTGTATAATTTTCCGCCAAGAAAGTAAACACGGTTCTCATGAACAGTTTTTGGCGGCTTTTGAGCAATTTTTACTCTTTACTTTATTTGCGTTCGGTTAAATTTGCAATCGATAGTGCATTAAAGCGTTTTTCTGCACAAAATTACTAAATTTATCTGTAACGGCAAAAGCCAATCAAAGAATACCAATTATTATATTTTTATTTATGAACTCCATTGGAAAACTACTGGGTGTGTTAACCCTGACGGCGGCTATGACAGCTCCCGGATGGGCACAGACCCCTGAAGATTTTAAACCTTATAAGGAGAACAGTCTGCGTCTTCCGTCTGTACCGATCCTCGTAAATGATCCTATGTTCTCGATATGGTCGAACTATAACGAACTCAATGGCGGCCCCACACGCCATTGGAGCGAGCGCGAAAAAGCCATCGACGGCTTGCTTCGTGTTGACGGCGTAACATATCGCTTCATGGGCCAGGAAAAAAAGAACCTTCTCGCACCTATTGCCCCGATGACTACCGATGGCTCCGGATGGGAAGGGAGAGTGTCATATGATAAACAACGGGCAACATCCTCGTGGGCTGCGCTCGACTTCGACGACAGCAGCTGGAAAACAGAAAAAGCCGCATGGGGAACAAAAGGGGAATATCCCAATGTAGAAAACGCCTGGACCGCCGAAAACAGCGATATATACGTTCGCCGCGAAATAAACCTCACTGCCGAAGATATTGCCAAAGATCTTTGGGTGATGTTTTCTCATGACGACGTTTTCGAACTCTACATCAACGGAACAAAAGTTGTGGAAACCGGCAACACATGGTTGCAGGGAGAGGAGAGCCAGCTCACCGCCGCAATGAAAGCTGTGCTTCAGCCGGGCAGAAATGTCATGGCCGCCCACTGCCACAACACAACGGGAGGTGCATACGTTGATTTCGGTCTGTATGAGAATCTAATGACCGACGACGACGCGATAAAGCAGGCCACACAGAACTCAATCGACGTAATGGCATGCAGCAGCTTCTACAATTTCACATGCGGTCCGGTAAACCTTGATGTCGTATTCACAGCTCCGATGCTGATCGACGACCTCGATATGATCTCCACACCTATCAACTATGTTTCATATCAGGTGAAATCGAACGATGGCAAGAAACACGATGTTCAGTTCTACCTCGGCACAAGCGCCCAGCTCACCGTTCACGAAATGAAACAGCCTACCCTTACCGATATATATAAGGTAAACGGCATAGAATACCTTCGTGCCGGATCTGAAGAACAGGCTTACCTTCAGCGTACAGGCGATATGGTTGCGATCGACTGGGGCTACCTCTACATCCCGGCCGTAAACGGCACAATCGCAGTAGGTGATCCTCTGGAAACCGAACGCGCATTCGTAACCACCGGGAAATTACCCAAATCACTAACGGAGCAGATTCGCAGCACCAACCGCGCGACCATGGCTACGATGGCTTTCATGAACGACCTCGGCAACACAGACGAGGCCCGTAGCTTCATGATGGTAGGCTACGATGAGGTCTGGGATATGCAGTACATGCATAAAGACTACAAGGCATATTACGCACGCGACGGCAAAACCATTTTCGAGGCATTCGAAGAATTCCGCGACAACTATGCCACCACTATGGAACGCTGCCGCGCACTCGACAAAATGATCTACGACGACGCACTCGCCGCCGGCAACGTGAAATATGCAGAACAGCTCGCAGCCAACTACCGTCTGGTGATGGCAGCCCACAAACTGTTCCGCGACGATACTGGTAAGACACTCTATTTCTCTAAAGAAAACAAATCGGGCGGCTTCGTGAACACCATGGACCTCACCTACCCCGAATGTCCGATCTACCTTCTCTACAACATCGACCTGCAGAAAGGTATGATTCTCTCAATTCTCGACTACGCCCTGAGCGATGCGCGCAAAGGGAAGAACTGCGCCGCCCACGACCTCGGCATTTATCCCCGCGCGAACGGTATGGTATACGGCGATTCAATGCCTCTCGAAGAGTCGGCGAACGTTCTGCTTCTGTGCAACGCTATCACCCGCCTAACCGGCGACGGCGAATGGCTCACCCCCTACAGAAGCGTACTTGCAACCTGGGCGAACTTCTGCAAGACTGAAGGCCAGAACCCGGGCAATCAGCTCTGTACCGACGACTTCAAGGGCCCGAGCGAGCAGAATACCAACCTCTCTGTAAAGGCGATACTTGCAGTTGGAGCATATGCCGAACTTATCCCCTACATAGGAGGAAATACCCGTGATATCGAAAAATACCGCGAAGCAGCCAAAAACATGGCCCTGATCTGGGAAGCCGACGCGCGCGACGGCGACCACTACCGCATGGAATTCCACAGATCAGGAACCTGGAGCCAGAAATACAATATGGTATGGGACAAGGCTTGGGGATGGAATATCTTCCCGCCGGAAGTTCTCAACCGCGAAATGGCGTGGTATCTCAACCATCAGCAGAAATATGGCCTGCCTCTCGACAGCCGCGACGACCAGACAAAGAGCGACTGGATTTTCTGGACAGCTTCAATGGCTCCCGACACCGATACATTCCTGAAATTCTCGGATCTGCACTGGAAATACATGAATGAGACTACCTCGCGCATACCCCTGAGCGACTATTATCACTCAACAAACGGCGTGACATGCAACTTCAGCGGACGCTCGGTAATCGGCGGCCTGTGGATGAAGGTGCTTATGGATCGCATCGCCCCTCCGGCCCCGGACTACAGCACTTGGGTTCCCCGCGGCAACCATATCAAAACCCGTTGGGCCGACATGATCGACCCAGAAAATGTATGGGCCGAATATCCCCGTCCCATGCTTGTAAGAGACAACTGGATGTCGCTGAACGGCCTGTGGGATTATGAAATCACTGCATCAAATACAACTGCAAAAAAATTCGAGGGGCAGATTCTCGTACCTTTTCCCATTGAATCGAGCCTATCGGGAGTAATGTCGCCCCTTGAGCCCGGTAAAATACTCTGGTACAAGCGTGAAATCAACGTTCCCGCCGACTGGAACGGAAAGAATATCGTGCTGAACTTCGAGGCTGTAGACTACGAAGCTGACGTTTACATCGATGGAACAAACTCACGCAACCGAGTTGCGACACATAAAGGCGGGCACACAGCATTTTCAGTCGACATCACCAACAAACTGAAGGGCGGTTCATGTACCCTATATGTAAAAGTCACCGACAACACCGATGCAGGAGCACAGCCTGTAGGTAAGCAGCGCCGCTATCCTGAAGGGGGTGGCAGCATATGGTACACATCCACTTCCGGCATCTGGCAAAGCGTATGGCTTGAGGCTGTCAATCCGGCTCATCTCGAAGATATCCGCGTAACTCCCGATGTAGATAACAGCACTCTGACATTCGACCTCGCATACACCGGCACACCTGCCGGCAACGTGACTGTTACCCTCAAAGATGGCAATAGCGTGGTAGCGACAAAGAGCGTTCCCGCCGCAGCTGCAACTCAGGTTGAATTTCAGTTGGCGTCTCCCCAACTGTGGTCACCGGAGCGCCCGTTTCTCTACGATGTAGACATAACGTTGGAAAACGGTGGCGAGACTATCGACGAAGTGAAAAGCTATGCAGCTCTCCGCAAAATCTCCTACAAGAAAAATAACGACGGATACTGGCGGATACAGCTCAACAATCAGGATCTGTTCCAGTTCGGCCCGCTTGATCAAGGTTACTGGCCCGACGGTATCATGACAGCTCCCTGCGACGAAGCGCTTGCATATGACCTCGAGAAAACAAAGGAATGGGGATTCAACATGGTCCGCAAACACATGAAAGTGGAGCCTCGCCGCTGGTATTACCACTGCGACCGCCTCGGCCTGCTCGTATGGCAGGATATGCCCTCGCATTTCAGCAGTCACGAAGGATGGGTGACCGACCGCTACCATGACGACCACACCTGCAATATCAACTCCACACTTGAGAAGAACTTCAAGGCAGAATGGGCCGACATTATCAACGAACTTTACTCACACCCGTGCATCGTGACATGGACTCCCTTCAACGAAGCATGGGGACAGTTCAAGACCGCAGAGATCGTAGCCTACACTCAGGAGCTTGATCCTACCCGTCTGGTAAACCCCGCAAGCGGTGGCAACCACTACATGGTGGGTGAAGGAACATTCGTCGACCAGCATACATACGATCAGCCGATCCGTCTGTGGGACAACATCTTCGACCCGGCGCGCCCGATGGTGCTGGGAGAATACGGAGGCCTGGGACGCAATGTCACCAGTCACCGCTGGTATGAACGCAATGCACAGACATACAACACATACCAGACCGAAAACGCTATCACTTCAGCATACGTGACACTCGTAAACCAGATAAAGAAACTGGCTCTCGGCAACGAGCAGAACGGCAAAAAAGTGAACTTCTCGGCAGCCGTATATACTCAGACCACCGACGTAGAGACAGAGGTTAACGGCCTGATGACTTACGACCGCGAGGTAATCAAATTCAATGAGGAAAAGATAACCGAAGCCAACAAGGGACTCACCGAAATATACGGTGTGTATGACGGTATCGAAGCCGTAAGCGCAGACAATGCGACCGGCAACGCAGAATACTATAATACCCTCGGAATGCGCCTGAGCAAACCGACAGAAGGTGTTGTAATAGTCAAAGAAGCCGACGGAACGGTTCACAAAGAACTCGTAAAAGGCGCTTCACTCTGATCACATCACCCTTATACCAATAAACAAGTAGACCAAAAGATGGAGGAGCTATCCGGGGCTACCGGAGCGCTCCCCCATCATTTCAGTTATTAAAGGAGACATTCCGAAATTGCAACTACGAACCTGCATAAATTACTGACCTACTGATGAAACTGAAATTTATTATCACTGCTGTCGCCGGTATGGCGATCCTACTACCCGCCGGAGCCAAAACAATAGCCCCGCCACGGCCCGTGGTAGCTCCCGTGTCGGAAGAGGCTACGCTCGATGATGTCTGGACTGCCTACGATGCGTTCAACAATGTATATCTCGACAAAAAGAAATATATCTATAAGAATACCGACCATGACCGCGCAGCACGCGGCCGCGACAGAGGAGCTGCCGCAATATGGTGTCAGCCTATGTATGTAGACATGGCCTTGAACGCAGTAGAACTCGCGAAAAAGACCGGTGACACAGAGCGAGAGAAGGAATACAGCGATCTGCTGAAAAAACTTATCGACGGTAACATCGACCACTATCTGAACTTTGATTTCGACAACTGCGACCAGAACCGGGGATGGTTCATTTACGACGACATACAGTGGTGGACAATAACGCTGGCTCGCGCATATCTCGCTACCGGCGACGAACGCCTCCGCTCTCTGGCGGAGAGGAGTTTCGCACGTGTGTGGTACGGTTCACCGATTGTAGGCGATACAGGTTCGTACGCCGATCCTGAAAAGGGACTGGGCGGAGGAATGTTCTGGCAATGGCAACCGATCGACGGACCACGCCGCAACCGGCCCGGCGACGGGAAAATGTCATGCATCAATTTTCCCACAGTTGTGGCGGCGATGCTGCTTCACGAAGCCGCTCCCGCCGAGCGTCAACCGGATCCCGAGCCCACGATATGGAGCAACAGTTACGGCGATTTCGTACGCCCGGCCTACGAAACCAAGGATCGCTACCTCGAAATGGCAAAGGAAATATACGACTGGAGCGTAGCGAATCTCGCCGATAAGGAAGACCCCGGAAAGATTTACGATAACCGCCACGGCGACAATGTGGGAGGGCATCCGCTTATATATAATCAGGGAACATATATCGGCGCTTCAGCGCTGCTGTATCTGAAAACCGGCGATGAGCGCTACCTTAAAAACGCCATGGATGGAGCAAACTATTCGATAAACACCATGTCGGCCGAACATGGGATGCTTCCCTGGGCTCACAACCACCGCAATCCTTACGATCAGGGCAGTCTCGAACAGGGCATTTACCCCGCCATATGGATCGAATACATGAAACTTCTTACAGATAATTGCGGACAGGAACAATATAAACAGTTTATTCTCCGTAATATTAATGAAGGATGGAAAAACCGCGACCGCACACGTAATATCTGCGATGGCGAATCGTGGAAACAGACAACAGACGACAGAGTGATCGGTAGCTACGCCGCATCCTCCGTGCCGGCTATGATGCTGGCAACAGGCCTGTTTGAATATTGAGAGAAATTATCATAGATATCTATAACCTAAAACAACAACCGTTACATGAAAAAACTTATTCTGGCGGCTCTTATCGCACCCTGCCTCGCATCGTGCGGCTCAGGAAACGCCTCGCATGAGGTTATCAAAAACGACCTCAGGGCACCGGCCTACCCACTGATCACCATCGACCCATACACAAGCGCATGGTCACCCAGCGATGAACTCTACGACTCGCAGGTGATGCATTGGACAGGATACAGCTTCCCGTTCATCGGTGTGCTGAAAGTTGACGGCGTTCCTTACCGTTTCATGGGCCTTGAAGAACAGGAGATGACCCCGATCGTGCCTACTTCACAGCAGGGCGACTGGACCGGACGCTGGACAACCGAAAAGCCTGCCGGCGACTGGACCGCCGAGAACTATGACGACTCAAAATGGAAGAGCGACCGCGGTGCATTCGGCACAATGGAGAACGAACCTACTGCAAAAACACAGTGGGGAACCCGCGAAATATGGGTGCGCCGTACGGCCGACATAACCGAGAACCTCGGCAACCGCCCCGTATTCCTTGAATTCTCAAACGACGACGACGCTATTTTCTACATCAATGGAGTTCAGGTGTACAGTACAGGCCCCGTCTGCAACAAGAACAAGGTTATCAAGCTCGACGATGCTGCACGCGCCGCTCTGCGCGAGGGAACCAATACTATCGCAGCCGAATGCATCAATCCCGTGGGCAACGGACTGCTTGATTTCGGACTGCTGATTCCGAAAGCGACCCATACCTCTTTCGACCGTACAGCCGAGCAGACATCGGTTGACGTACAGGCCACACAGACCCACTACACCTTCACCTGCGGCAATGTGGATCTCGCCCTTACCTTTGCGGCCCCCATGTTCATGGATGATCTGGAGCTTATGAGCCGTCCGGTAAACTATGTCACATATACGGTAGAGAGCAACGACGGAAAGGCTCATGATGTAGAAATCTACTTCGAAGCTTCACCCCGTTGGGCTCTTGACCAGCCTTATCAGACTTCCACTACAGAGGCTTACGAAAAGAATGGTCTCGTATATATGAAGAGCGGCAGCAAGGAACAGAATATCCTTGCAAAGCGCGGCGACCATACCCGCATCGACTGGGGTAATTTCTACATGGTAGCCAACGCAGACAACACAACTTACGGCGTAGGTAGCGCTGACCAAATGCGCGAAAACTTCGTGAACGGCGAGGCTCTGTCCGACAAGACATCGGGTGAGGACAGCGAAGGCCAGATGGCACTCGTATGCGATCTCGGCGACGTTACGAACGCTACCGGCAAAATCATGATCGGCTATGACGACCTCTACTCCATCCAGTATTTCGGCGAAAACCTGCGTCCCTATTGGAACCGCGACGGCTCAAAGACAATCGAGAGCCAGTTCGAGGCCGCAAACTCCGAGTATGCAAAACTTATCGACCGCTGCTATGCATTCGATAAGCAACTGATGGAAGAGGCAACCGCAGCCGGTGGCAAGAAATATGCCGAACTGTGTGCCCTGGCTTACCGTCAGGCTCTTGCCGCTCATAAACTTGTGGAATCTCCCTCAGGCGAAATTCTGTGGTTCTCAAAAGAGAACGACAGCAACGGCTCTATCGGAACCGTAGACATTACATATCCCGAGGCTCCTATCGCCCTTTACTACAATCCCGAACTCGCCAAAGGTCTGATGAACTTCATCTATGAATACAGCGAGAGCAAGGGATGGGAGAAACCCTTCCCGGCACATGATGTAGGCACCTATCCTCAGGCCAACGGCCAGACTTACGGCGGCGACATGCCTATCGAAGAGGGTGGCAATATGATCATTATCACAGACGCAGTATGTCAGCAGGAAGGCAACGCCGAGTATGCGAAGAAACACTGGGACACTCTTTCCACCTGGGTAGATTATCTGGTAGAATATGGTCTTGATCCTGAAAATCAGCTCTGCACCGATGACTTCGCCGGTCACTTCGCCCACAACGTGAACCTCTCGGCAAAAGCAATCGTAGCTATCGCAGCATACGCTCAGATGGCTGAGATGCAAGGCCTTACCGATGTTGCCGAGAAGTATAACGCCATTGCCAAGGACTACGCCAACAAATGGGTTGAAATGGCATTCGACGGCGACCACTACCGCCTGACATTTGACAAAGAGGGTACCTGGAGCCAGAAATACAATATCGTATGGGACAAACTGCTCGGCCTTAACCTCTTCCCGCAGGAGGTTGTCGATACAGAAATCGCATACTACAAGACCCGTCAGAACAAGTACGGCCTGCCCCTTGACAACCGTGCTACCTACACCAAGAGCGACTGGATTGTATGGACCGCAACCATGGCTCCTGATCAGGAATCATTCGAAGTGTTCATCGCACCTCTTCATGATTTCTATAACGAGACCGTAGACCGTGTTCCGATGAGCGACTGGGTTTATACCGACAATGACCATCGCCGCGGCTTCATGGCACGCGCAGTGGTTGGCGGCTACTTCATCAAGATGCTTGAAAAAGCTGATGAAATAAAAAAATAAATATCTACATAGAGTGAAGGTGTACGCAGAAGGGACTGCGTACACCTTCATTTCCCTTATACTTAGTTAAAAATCATTATTATATTTGTGATGAAAAACTTAAATACACTTGCATGTATGGCTTTCGCCATCGGCATGGCAACAAGTGCCGCCGCAGTGGAATCGCCTGTTGACTATGTAAGTACACTCGTGGGAACACAGTCGAAACACTCACTTTCGACCGGTAATACCTATCCGGCCATCGCCATGCCATGGGGTATGAACTTCTGGACAGCACAGACAGGAAAGATGGGCGACGGTTGGGCCTATACCTACGATGCCGATAAAATCCGCGGCTTCAAGCAGACACATCAGCCCAGTCCCTGGATCAATGACTACGGCCAGTTCTCACTGATGCCCGTCACCGGTAAGCCTGTGTTCGATCAGGATCAGCGGGCAAGCTGGTTCTCACACAAAGCGGAGGTCGCGACCCCTTACTACTATCGTGCATATCTGGCAGACCATGACGTAGTGACGGAAATAACCCCCACCGACCGTGCTGCAATGTTCAGGTTCACTTTCCCGCAGACAGACGATGCATATGTAGTAATCGACGCTATGGACAACGGCTCCTCCGTAACCATAGTTCCAGGTGAGAACAAAGTGATGGGTTTCGCGACAAAAAACAGCGGTGGTGTGCCTGACAACTTCAAGACATATTTCATTATCGAATTCGACAAGCCATTCACATACACAGCTGCTGTGACCGATGGCAATATCGATACCAATTCCCTGAACGCATCCGGTAACCATACAGGTGCCATCATCGGTTTCAAGACCGGTAAAGGTGAAGTTGTAAACGCGCGTGTAGCATCTTCGTTCATCAGCTTCGAACAGGCTGCCCTGAACATGAAGGAACTCGGCAACGATAATTTCGATCAGGTAAAAGCCAAAGGCCGCGAGCGCTGGAACGATGTTCTCGGCCGCATCGAGGTTGAAGACAACGATATCGACCGCCTGCGCACATTCTATTCTTGCCTGTATCGCTCGGTTCTTTTCCCCCGCAGCTTCTATGAGATAGACGCACAAGGCAAACCTGTTCACTACAGCCCCTTCAACGGCGAAGTGCTTCCCGGCTATATGTTTACCGATACCGGTTTCTGGGATACGTTCCGCTGCCTTTTCCCGTTCCTCAACCTCATGTATCCTTCGATGAACGAAAAAATGCAGGAAGGTCTGATGAACACCTTCAAAGAAAGCGGATTCCTGCCGGAATGGGCAAGCCCCGGCCACCGCGGCTGTATGGTGGGCAACAACTCCGCCTCCATCGTGACCGACGCATGGCTCCTCGGACGCCGCGGTTTCGATCCCGAAACAATCTGGGATGCTGTGACCTTCGGGGCAAATAATGTGCATCCGCATGTGCCCTCTACCGGTCGTCTCGGCTATGAATATTACAACAAACTCGGCTATGTACCTTACAACGTAGGCATCAACGAGAGCGCAGCCCGCACTCTCGAATATGCCTATGACGACTGGTGTATCTATCAGCTCGGAAAAGCGCTCGGCAAGCCGGAAAAGGAGCTGAAACCTTACAAAGAGCGTGCGATGAACTACCGCAATCTGTTTGATAAGGAACATAACCTTATGCGCGGCCGCAACGAGGACGGCACTTTCCAGAGCCCATTCAACCCACTCAAATGGGGCGATGCGTTCACCGAAGGAAACAGCTGGCATTATTCGTGGAGCGTGTTCCACGATCCGCAGGGTCTGATTGACCTTATGGGTGGCAAGAAAGTTTTCAATGAAATGATGGATTCCGTGATGACCGTTCCCCCACTGTTCGACGACAGCTACTACGGAGGTGTTATCCACGAAATCCGTGAGATGCAGATCATGAATATGGGTAATTACGCACATGGTAACCAGCCCATCCAGCATATGCTCTATCTTTATGACTGGTCCGGCGAGCCCTGGAAGACCCAGAAATGGGTTCGTGAAGTCATGGACAAAATGTATCTCGCGACCCCCGACGGATATTGCGGCGACGAAGACAACGGTCAGACCTCTGCATGGTATGTATTCTCGGCGATGGGCTTCTACCCCGTATGCCCCGGCAGCGGCGAATATGCCATAGGTACTCCCCTGTTCAAGAATATGGTGCTTCATCTGGAGAACGGCAATAAAGTGACCCTTTCCGCTCCCAATAACAGCAGAGAGAACCACTATGTAGACGGAATCCTGCTCAATGGCGCGCCATACAACAAAAACTATTTCACTCATGCCGAGCTCAACAGCGGAGCATACATCATCTATGAAATGTCTGACAAGCCCAACACATCGCGCGGTACAACCGACGATGCTCTCCCCTACTCATTCTCCAACGAGCTTAAGGAGCAGGCTGTAAAGGGGAAGAAAAAATAAAAGGTAAGGATGATTATGAATAAAATCAGCAAATCACTGTCATGCATTCTCGTTGCGGCTGCCGGACTTATTCCGACAGCTACTTCGGGAGCCAACCCGATTTTCGAAGGATGGTATGCCGATCCCGAAGGTATTGTCTACGATGATACATACTGGATCTATCCTACATGGAGCGATGAGTACGAGCGCCAGACATTTATCGACTGCTTTTCGTCGAAAGATCTTGTGAACTGGACACGCCACCATGCCGTGATTGATACCACCGAAGTAAAGTGGGCAAAAAAATGCATGTGGGCTCCTGCCGTACTGCGTAAAGACAGCAAATATTACATATTCTTCGGTGCGAACGACGTGCATCCGGGCGAAGTAGGCGGAATCGGTGTAGGAGTAAGCACACGTCCCGACGGACCATTCCGCGATCTCATCGGCAAGCCTCTGATCAATGACATTGTAAACGGTGCACAACCGATCGATCAGTATGTATTTCTCGATGACGATGGTACATATTACATGTACTATGGCGGATGGGGACATTGCAACATCGTAAAACTGAGCGATGATTTCAAGTCACTGGTTCCGTTTGCCGACGGCGAACTCTACAAAGAGGTAACGCCCGAGAACTATGTAGAAGGCCCATTCATGTTCAAGCGCGATGGGAAATACTACTTTATGTGGAGCGAAGGAGGCTGGGGCGGCCCCGACTATTGTGTAGCCTACGCCATCGCAGACTCTCCTTTCGGTCCGTTCAAACGTGAAGACAAAATACTCCAGCAGGATCCTGAGATCGCTACCGGTGCAGGTCATCACTCCGTTATCCGCGTTCCAGATACAGATGAATACTACATAGTATATCATCGCCGCCCATTAGGCGAAACGGCTCGCGATTTCCGTGTTACTTGCATTGACCGAATGACATTTGATAAAAATGGCAAAATCAATCCTGTAAAAATGACAAATGAAGGAGTAAAACCCCGTCCTATAAAACGGAAGTAACTCCCTGCCGAATTACAACCGTGTAATCAAGTCCGGTATATGCGAGCATTACAGAATAGCGCATATACCGGACTTGATTCATTTTTTTAAGACATTCATCCGCAATCGCTCGCTCAATCACGTGAGATTGCAGAATACTTCAACGAAAATCCCGTGGTCGTAGTGCCACCGAAGTTAATTTTGCATGGGCAGCTCACTTTTTCTTGCGATACCCGCACTTGGGACAAACTCCGTCGTCATTCAGGGCGATTCCGCAAAGCGGGCAGCGATCTATTTCATTGTGAGTTTCGAAATCCATAGATGCGGCATTTACGCCACTGGTAAACTTGATTTTAGCTATATTGAGCTTGTCCTTAAGCAGATCGTATACGATCTTGATCATTCCCTCTACCGTCATGGTCTCTTTCGTCACCACCAGCCTTGCATCCGGGTAGGCAGTAGCCAGTTCGGTCTTGAATGCGACGCCCTTCATAGTGTTCTGAGGATGCCCGTTCAGGATTCCCTGCTTCTGGTACACTTCAAGAATAGCCGGCAGCAGAGGATCATCTTCACGCAGAACGAGTGCATGATCAAAATTTTGCAATACATTCCAGGCTGTCTTTCTTATCTCATTGCATGGGAAGACCATGTTTACACCTTCATTTACGGTATCTTCCACTTCGATGGTCATAACTCCTGTGTGGCCGTGAAGGTACTGTGCCTCACCCTTGAATCCATAGAAGCGGTGGGCATACTGAAGATCAAAAGTAGTAATACTTCTCATACATTAATTCGATTATAAATTATTAAAGCAAAGTTATCTCTATACTGGATGAACACCGGATTTGACTGTAATGTTCATCAAAAAAATACATAATGTTATTACTAAAGTCTGCCCACGAATATTATAAAAAAATTCACTCCCCTCTCATGCATTCACATAGGACACGACACCAATAAAACCCGACCTGGGACGGTTGATTCTAAAAAATCGGATCTGATACGTGGTATGGAGATGTCGAAGAATGCCTATACTTAAATTTATTTCAAAAAAAATCCGTCAGAATTTGTTCATATCAAAAATAAGCTGTACCTTTGCATCGCAATTGAGGGAATAACCTCTGCTAAAGAGTTTGCAGAGCCATGATTGCTCCACAAAATGACTCCGTAGCTCAGTTGGTAGAGCAACTGACTCTTAATCAGTGGGTCGAGAGTTCGAGCCTCTCCGGGGTCACTAAACAAAGCGGTAAAACGCAGAAGAATGCTGAAATCACTTGATTTTCAGCATTCTTTCTTTTTGCCCAAATCGAAGAATACTGAAGAATATTACGGTCAGCTGTGAGTGATGTGTGAGTACTCACAGGAGGCTGTCCAACAATCAAAGTTAGGGAGCTAACAAAAGCAGACGGAGAACAGACGGGTTATGTTGAACGACTGATAAAGCGTTTAGGAGTTTATGCAGCTTTTTCTTATTCCGATCAGTTTCTAACCTCAATACGTGAGGTCACAGTGGAGTCTGAGCTTCAGCTCGTTTCTTTGTGAGCAACATTACAAGACAAAAAACTGCAAACGCTCTTTTTAGAGAAATAAAACAACTCGCGCTTGAAATCACCTGTCAGCATATCAGACCTGACGAAATGTGCAAGGATGTAAACTATAATACTGACCTTCGTTAAATCACCACAGGATATTCAGAATGACGCTGAAACCAAGATATTGCATATGGACACGTAGCAGCGATTTTATTTCCGTCAGCAAGGATTTTTTCAGCAGCACGCTTCACCAGCTCTCCGGCAACACCTTGTCCTCTAAGAGATTTATCCACAAAGGTATGGTCGATTGTAGAAATTCCAGCTTTAGTGGGAAATGTAACTTCAGCGATTATTTCACCCGCAGTATCGGTTACATAAATACGGTTGGTTTCTGTTATATATTTCATATTATTGCTGTCCGATAAAACTTTTTGAATACATAAAAAATTAGGGTCGATTCCATTTGCCGTATTCGGCCCTTTTAGTTTAGTTTGTGTTCGCCAAAACATTTTCTAAACTATGCGCAAAAATAGTCATTTTGGTGGACAGCCGCTCTATGGTCAGGTGATAAAATTGCTTGACAAATCAAAAATTCTTCAGTTCAGCCGTGAAAACAGCGGAGAGAGGTACACCAAACGCTTCAATTGCTGGATTCACCTGGTTGTGATGCTTTATGCCGTTATCATGCGTTTCGACTCACTGTGCGAGATAACAGCCAGTCTGCTTGCTGAGACGCGCAAATTGTCACATTTAGGCATCACATTCAAGATAGGACGCAGTACTTTGGCTGACGCCAATAAAAGACGTTCCGAAGCTATATTCGAGGCCATATATCGCGATTTATACGCTACTTACCGTCATACTCTTTCCTCGGACAGCCGAAGCCGTAAGACCCCAAAATGGATGAAACGGCTGCAGATTATCGATTCCACTACCATCACACGGTTCTCAAACCTTCTTTTCAAGGGAGTCGGACGTCATCCAAAGACTGGGAAAAAGAAGGGCGGAATCAAGGTCATACCGTCATCCATGCCAACGAAGGTGTGCCGTCAGATATAAAGTTCACCTCAGCCGCTACAAATGACTCCTTCATGCTCAAAACTACGACCTTGAGCAAAGGCGACATAATGGCAATGGACCGCGCATATATCTACTATGAAAAAACCCAGCAGCTTACGGAGCGCGGCGTGATATACGTCACTAAAACGAAGAAGAACCTGAAATACAGCATATTATAAGATATCATGTATCATACCCCTGATGGGCTAATGGAGGTTAGGATACAGGATGTGGAGTTTGTAAAGCATGTTGAAGGCGGAGAGGCAATTCACCATAAATCGCGCATAATCACTTATGTGGATGTCAAGAAGTACAAACTGATATCGCTGCTGACTAACGATATGGAGTCAGACCCCGAAGAAATCATCGCCATATACCACCAACGATGGGAAATCGAACTGCTTTTCAAGCAGAT
>JAAVFL010000026.1 GCA_014800795.1 Bacteroidales bacterium
ACCTTGTGGCCTCGCTGCCTCAGAAGATGGGCATAGAGATTCGCAAGGAGCGTTATGAACGTGCAATCAAATGGCTCGAAGGCGTTCAGTCCGGCAAGATCATACCCGACCTTCCGACTGTAGAGGAAGATGATCACTCAGGTTCATTCGGCACAATCTATCACTCGGAACCCCGGCTCCGGCATAATTGGTAATTCTATGAGCTTACTTGACAAATTTCTTGATAATTTTCGTTCTAACAAGAACGCTGCGCCTTCTCAAGAAGGCATTCCCATTGTCTTCGATACTCCATACGGAGAAGTGAACCTTGCCAAGCCGAAAGGACGGGCAAAGTTCAAGAGCATTGTCATGGAGATACATCGTACCACTGACGCTCTGACCCGTAAGGATATTGCGGATTGGAGGGCTGCCTGGCAAATGGCTCTCAATGTCGATAGTCCCAACCGTCAACGGCTCTATGACATATACAAGGATGTGGATGTTGATCTCCACCTCACCGGCTGTATTGACCAGCGGAGAGGATTCGTGATGTCCCGTTCATTCAAGTTCGTTAACAAGACCGGCGATGAAGATGAGGATGCAAGGCATTACTTCGACCAAGCATGGTTCAAGGATCTCATGGAACTCTGTCTTGAGTCCCGTTGGTGGGGTCACTCTCTTGTGGAACTCGGTGATCTGACACAGGACGGTGACGGTTGCTTGTGCTATAATGGAGTCAACCTCATTCCGCGCAAGCATGTTATTCCGGAATATCACCGGTGTGTACAGAATGTCGGTGACGATTGGAAGTCCGGCATAGACTACCATGAGGCTCCTTTCTCCGATTGGCTTATCGAAGCCGGACGTTCAAATGATCTCGGCAAATATTTGAAAGCAGCGCAGCAGACCATTCCAAAAAAGAATGCCCTTGCATTTTGGGATGCCTTTGCCGAGATATTCGGCATGCCTATGCGCGTGGCCAAGACAACCACTCGCGATCCTAAGGAATGGAAACGCCTCGAGCAGATGATTCAGCAAGCAGGCAGTAATCTCGGAATGTTGACCAGTATGGAAACGGAGGTGCAATTCGTGGAATCGGGCAAAGGGGATGCCTTCAACGTATATGACAGGCGTATCGACCGTGCCAATTCGGAACTGTCGAAACTCATCATAGGCCAGACCATGACGATTGAGGATGGCTCATCTCTATCTCAGTCTGAGACCCACCTGAAGGTTTTTGAAAATCTTGTTGAGGCCGATAAGGATATGCTCCGGGATATAGTGAACAATCAGCTTATCCCACGTATGATAAAACATGGTTTCCCTGTCAAAGGTCTCCGCTTCAAGTGGGATGACACCGTTGATTATACTCCGGAACAGCAGGTCGCTTTCGAGACTATGATCACCGACCGGTACGATGTGGATCCATCCTATTTCGCCGACAAGTACAATATGCCTGTCGGCTACAGGCGCGATCTCTCCACTCTTCCGGGCATTCCTGGTGGAAAGGAGGAGGAATCAAAGCCACGGAACTATCCGATATCTATAACCAATCGTGGTCTGAACGAAGTGAAGACTCCTCGCGCTTCTCATTTTTTCGACTGAGCCCCACTGATTATGTGGGGCTCCATCAACGCTATGCCCGGCTGCTCAAGTCCATCCCGGAGCGGCGCGAAGCTGTTACCGCCCCGGCTGTGCCGATCTTTATCGCCGGAAGAAAGGAGCGAGAGGATGAAATCCGGAAGCAGTTGTCTGTCCTGTTTGAAGAAATGATGAAGGCTGTGTATAAGACTGAAGGCGCACAGTTGTCTATCGACATTCTCTCAACACCTCAAGTACGGGAGTTCATCGATTCCCATGCATCTGTCCTCGATTCCTCCTTTGAGAAGGTGGAGATGTCTGATGCGATGCGTAAAAGGTTGCACCGTTCTGATTTCATATTCTCCGGGATCAAGACCTTCCATGAGCTTAACGAGGCATTCCCTTCACTCATCGATGAGAATGGCGATCGGAAATCTTTCGAACGATTTTTGAACGATGTCCGGAGCATAGACCAAACCTATAACAGCAACTATCTCCGGGCAGAATACAACTTCGTTACTGCATCCGCCGAAATGGCTGCTAAATGGGACGGATTCATGCAGGACGGAGACCGGTACAATCTCCAGTACAGGACGCAGAAGGATGACAAGGTTCGTCCGGAACACGCTGCTCTCGATGGTGTGACACTACCACCGTCTGATCCTTTTTGGGCAGAGTTCTATCCACCCAATGGGTGGAACTGCCGGTGTACGGTCGTGCAGGTACGCAAATCAAAGTATCCGGCCACTCCTCATGAAGAGGCAATGCGACTTGGCGATGAAGCCCTGCAGAGGGATTCAAAGGGTATATTCCGCTTCAATCCAGGGCTGGAGCAGTCAACCATCCCGGCATACAACCCTTACACCATCCGTCGATGCCGTGACTGCGACATTGCTAAAGGGAAGTCTAAGCTCGCAAGGATTACTCCGCCCGACAATCAGCTATGCCAGGCGTGCTCCGTGATTAGGGAAATGGTAGAGAAAGAATCTGCAAAAGGAATAGACTTAACAGAAAAGAAAGTTGTAAAAGCTGCCGCTAAAGAATGGGCTGAGAAGCATTTACCGGAGATAGATAATGGGGGGCAGATAGCTAAGCGCCTTGTCATTCATCATGATGCAACTGGACTTGATTTCATTCTTAATAAAAAGTTCTTTGGGGAAACATACTCTAATTGTGTACGCGCAAATAATACTGCTGAAACAATGGAGTATGCAATCAGAATTGAAGAATGGTTCCAATCATTATCAGAAGCAGGTATTGAAGAAGGGCAACACCATGTCTTTAAATTCAAAGTTATGAAAGGAACAGTGGGTGAAAAGACAATTGAAGCGAAAGCTAAAATTATTGGGAATGAGCTAATTTTATATACTATTAGAGTATATAATTAAAAAAACAACCAAGAGCCACCAGGTAGGCCGAAGCCTCTATCTGACGCATCCTTGATTGTTTGTTTCGCAAAGATAACACCAATCTTCAAATTTTGCAAGTATCGCATTAAAAAAAGAGCGGAAATCCGAGTGGTTTCCGCTCTTTTACCATCCTATTCTCACATTGTCTCATAGATATCTATGCCGTAGCAATCCTTCAGCACCGCTTCCTCAAGCATCAGTAGATTCAATATCCCGGCTTCTTCATAAGCGGATATGGTTCCCTCTGCCTTCATCGATATAGCCATACATCTCAGTGACTCGATAACGGTTGCCAGCATTCCCTTGCCGTAACCGTCCCTTATAAGCTGCGTTATGGTCGGAATCTTTATCGTCGTTTCCATTTTCATCCCTCCTTCCAGTCGAAATCCAACCTCAGCTGCACATCCTTCCTGACCTTCTGGCTCGCGCAAAGCAGGAGCCTCACCCCCAGTTCCCTCACGAACCATCCCGGATTCGGCACCCCGTACAGCCACATCTTGCGCGCCAGCTCCTGTTTCGCATTCAGCCTCCGGACGCTCTGGGTGCTCTCGGTCCGCGCCCCGATGCATGAGTGGATGTCGTTCAGAGAATACCATTTCTCACCTTCAACCTCTACAACCCGAACTTCCCCGTCACGGAAGTTCATCACCCTGTAAGGCACATCCCGCACATCAAGGTAATCTGCCGTAGATTTCCTCACGCCGTAGCAACCTTTCCTGCGGATGCTCGGCAGCACCTCCCCCGTAACCCATTTCCGGAATTTCTTCGCCTCCGGCTTACGGCTCTGGAAAATCAGGGAGTACAGGCCGCTCTCGCTGACAGCTGACATTTTTTGAGTGCCGCCAAGGGTGTCCACTAATACCGACTCCCTTTCATCTTCATCAAGACGAGCGACAGCATCCCGGTATTTTTCAATTCCCAATACCTGACACACATCCTTAGCCACGAACCATGGCTCACCACTCACCATCTGCACCCTGACAGGTGCTTTCTCCTGACTGAAGTTGAAAACCTCAATCTCGCCTGCCGTAGCAGGTCTTGTTTCTTTCTTGTTTGACATTGTTGTTATTTATTAGAGCTTTGTGGATGAAAAAAGACGGCATCCACTTCCCGTCGCTCTAAATCCTAACAACTTGGACTTGCAGGGGCCATTACAGCCCATGCACGGGGTTGGATGCCGTCAATATACCATACATGCGGACATAAAAAATGCCCGTGTGGTGCATCGGACAGAACAGGCTGTCCAAGTTGTTTTAGAATTTTAGAGCACCGCAAATATAACACTATTTTTTCATATACAAATCATTTCCAAAAAAAATTTCTCAAATTCTTCTCTATCTCACCGCGCTCTTGAATGCCACATAGCCATAGACCTCTATATTCTCCACAATCTCCTCATGGTTATGGTTCGTCTGCGACTCCACCAGTGACAGCTCCCGGAAGCTTCGCCCGTCAAGCCCCGCTATTGCGTCATGGATATGATCGGGAAGGTCCAGCATGTCAATGCTCCTTTGCGCATCATCGGAAGCAACCTCTGCCCAGTCGGTGACAATATGCAGTACAACCTGCGGCTCGGCGCGGTACTCCACCCCAGGAACTATCGCATTCCATCTCACCGGGCTGAACTCTACGAACACCGCCGGTCGTTCCCACGGTATCTCCTGGTCGATGAACTCAACATTCCGGTTCCACAGGTCGATGTGCCTGATCACAGGCTCTCTCTGGTCTGGATCCATATCCTCATCGGCTATGTAGAATTCCCCTGAGTCATTCCTGCACAATAATCCGAGCTTCTCCTTGATAGCCTTGTAAATCTCTTTTCTCATCTTTCTATTATGTCAAAATCGGTGTTGAAAAATTCTGTGATATTCTCTTCGATGATCTCTCTGACTGTCTGCTCCACCTCCGGGGCATTACCGAGGAACTGACGGCGTGGTATCTTGAATGTTGAGCCAATCTTCATCAGAGCCATAAACTTCCAAAATTCAGCTTCCGTCGATAACTGAATGTTACGCTTAGTCTTCCTAAGCTCTCCATTCTTTTTTCTTCCGAACGAACCGGTGGTGCTGTAGTATTTATACCAAAAGAACTTCTTCATTTTGGCCGTAACCTTGATTTCTCCACCTTCGTTATGGATGGCTGCTGCCGGATGTTCGGAACGGAAGATAATGCTGTTCGGTGTTTCCCGGCTTGTGATGCTCCGGCGAAGACCTCCGGTGTCCACGAGAATATGTCCCCCCGGACGTGTGGGACTCTTACGTCTCTGCCAAGCCTCCGAGAAGAATGCCTGTCGCTCGAAGTTTCGGTCGAACTCGTCAGCCATTTCCACCTGTATGTCCCGGAGGATATTCCTTATTATCCTGTCAAATTCACTCATCTCCGATGCAGTCGAATAACGAGGGGGCTTCTTGCACCCCAAAGGCATCCCCCGTTTCGGAGGATGCCTTCAATAGATTATAAAATGTCCGTTCGCATATACCATACACCGGATAGATGTGTCGGTACCAGATCTCCCGGTTGCTCAACCCCTCTATCCTCCACCGCTCGTAGATCCTGTTGACAGCATCCACTCTCCGCTGGTAGCTCTGTCCTCGCTTCCGCTCTTTATAACCTTTCTTTCTTCCCATGCATCTACTGTTTTTATTTCATCATTGGCGAAGCTGTTCCGTTTAAAAGCTTTGCTTTTACCATTAGTCAACATCGGTCATGCCGAGCGGAATGTAACACCATGCGCCCTTGTCGTTCTTGTACTGGGCGCGGATATATCTCTTGCTGATGGTCGGTTGATAGGACTCCTCGATGATGCGTACACCTTCGAGAAAGCGCTCATCACC
>JAAVFL010000027.1 GCA_014800795.1 Bacteroidales bacterium
AATTAGATCAATATTTCGTATGCAAACGGATGTTGCCATTGAATGATATTGCTGAAGCATACGGTTTTCGTTTTTTAAGGGCTTCCAGTATGCCGGAACTCGCAGCTGCCGCTGATATATTGAGAAATGAAACCACAAAACCTGTATGTATTGAAGTAGTGACAGATCCGACCGTAGATACAGATGTGTTTAAAGCATTTACAGATAGATAAATATAAATCGTTTTATATATGAAAAGAGACTGGATAAAAATCAAAGAATATGAAGATATTCTTTTCGAACAGTATAAGGGAATTGCGAAAATAACAATTAACCGCCCGGAAGTATACAATGCATTTCGTCCAAAAACCAATTTCGAAATGCTTGATGCAATGAATTATTGCAGGAACACACCGGAAATTGGGGTGATTATACTCACGGGTATAGGCGACAAAGCATTCTGTTCCGGTGGGGATCAGCATTATAAAGGTTTGGGAGGCTATGTAGACTCAGACGGTACACCGCGCCTGAATGTACTGGAGCTTCATAAAGCTATACGCTCAATTCCCAAGCCGGTGATAGCTATGGTAAACGGGTATGCGATCGGGGGAGGAAATGTATTGAATGTTGTATGTGACCTGTCAATTGCATCTGAGAACGCGCGATTCGGACAAACCGGTCCGAAAGTGGGGAGTTTCGATGCCGGATTCGGTTCTTCGTATCTGGCACGCTGTGTTGGTCAGAAAAAGGCTCGTGAAATATGGTATCTTTGTCGGCAATATACGGCAAAGGAGGCTCTTGAAATGGGAATGATAAATGCCGTAGTTCCCTTAGAACGTCTTGAAGATGAGACTGTAGAATGGTGTGAAACAATTCTTCAGCGATCGCCAATGGCAATAAGAATGATAAAACGGGCTTTGAATGCAGAGCTTGACGGTCAGGCCGGACTGATGGAATTTGCAGGTGATGCGACATTGTTGTATTATCTTATGCCGGAAGCACAGGAGGGGAAAAATGCCTTTCTGGAAAAGAGAGACCCAGATTTTGAGCAATTCCCAAAATTTCCAGGATGATTCATGCGGAATATGTGAAGGTACGTCTGTGGTTTAAAGAAACCGCAATAACTTCACGCACAAGAATGCAATATAAAGACACTTACATAATTGCGGTATGTGATACTGACATGCCGCAATTATGTGGGGTGGGAGAGTGTGCTCTCTTCAGTGGTTTAAGTAAGGAAGATAATCCTGAATATGAACGACTTTTAATGCAGGTATGTCAGGATCCGCAAAACCTCCCTGAAATATCATCAATTCGTTTCGGGTTCGAATGTGCGCTTCGTGATCTTAGGAACGGGGGAGAGCAAAATATCTTTTCAAGCCCGTTCACTCAAGGCAAAAACCAGATGATTATTAACGGTTTGATCTGGATGGGTGACAAGGATAAGATGAAGCGACGAATTGCTGATAAGCTAAAAGCAGGATTTACATGTCTTAAACTCAAAATAGGGGGTATAGATTTTGAAGACGAACTTGAGCTTTTGAAAGCCATACGACAAGAGTTTACGCCCAATGAAGTAGAACTGCGTTTAGATGCCAACGGTGCATTCCAGCCTGAAGATGCATTATATAAACTTAATAAGCTCTCAGAATTCACAATTCATTCAATCGAACAACCGATTAAACCTGGACAATGGGACGATATGGCATATCTATGTACTGAATCTCCTATTCCGATTGCTCTTGATGAGGAACTTATCGGCTTTACCGATCCAGATGTAAAACGGAAGTTACTTGACACGATAAATCCACAGTTTATCATTCTTAAACCCTCGCTATGCGGAGGATTAACAGAATCGGATGAATGGCTTCATGAAGCTGAGATTCGTAAAATAGGGTGGTGGGCTACGTCTGCGTTAGAGTCAAATATAGGACTTAATGCAATTGCCCAATGGGTTGGTCAATATGTACCGGCAATACCCCAGGGACTTGGCACCGGAGCATTATATACAGATAATTTCCCAAGTCATATGGAACTCTGTGGGGACAGGTTGTGCTATCATAAGAGCCCAATTTCATCAAAGTCAATCTGGCAAAAAGCTATTGAAATATCAATGTGATGATGTACCAGGTCAGTGAAGAATATGCCAGTTTTATAGGAGAATGGAATTCCGAGAGGAATACCATAGATGCATATACATCCGGTTCAACCGGTGATCCTAAAAAGATACAGCTTCTGAAAAGTGACATGAGAAGATCTGCTCATGCTACAAACACGAGGTTTAATATAACGTCTGATTCGGTTATATTATCTCCTTTATCATGCAATTATATTGCGGGGAAGATGATGGCGGTAAGAGCTATTGAAGCAGGATGCACTCTTATTACAGAAAGTCCATCCTCAACACCGATGAAAGAACTTCCGATAGAATGTGATTCGATAGACCTGATGTGTGTGGTTCCATCTCAGGTAGAAAGTCTGTTAAATAATCAACTTGCACATAAGACGTTGAAAAATCTGATAATAGGAGGTGGACCACTTAGTACAAAAGTGGAAGAAAAGCTTCAATATATGCCGTGGAAGTCATATATAACTTATGGCATGACTGAAACTTGCAGTCATATCGCATTACGTGAATCCGGGAGTGAATCATATAGAGCAATGCCAGGAGTAACATTCTCAACAGATACACGCGGATGTCTGATTATTCAGGCTCAAGAATTCAGTTTTAAAAGTCTGATTACAAACGATGCCGTGGTTTTAAAAGATAAAAAAAGCTTTCGATGGCTCGGGAGGGTTGATAATGTAATTAATTCAGGAGGAGTAAAATTTCATCCGGAAATACTTGAACGAGCTTTGTACGGGGATATTAAGCACCCATTCTATATACATTCAATACCACATGGCAAATGGGGAGAGGTTGTCGCTATAACTATAGAGGATTCTTCTGATACGATAACTGCTGATGAAATAATGCGGATATGCCGTCAAAAATTACCAAAATATGCAGTACCCTGTGAAATAAGAATTGTGTCGCGTATAGAACGTACTGCATCCGGTAAAATCATACGTAAAAGCAGTTAAGTAAGTCATGAAAATTATAGCAGACATGATGAATACTTATATTTTATACTTTCAGCACTATCTTTTTGGTAAATAATTATATTAGCGAACTGATATCAGCCTGTCCGATATAATAAATAATTAAATAGCGCGTTATGTTACATGTAATTTATTAATAACAGTAATTTAAAACGCCAAAAAACAACTTATGCCTTAGTTGCAGGCATATATCGGAAGGTTACGATGGTGTGTATATGAAACTAATTAATAATTCGCCGACACATGCTCCATTGTGGGCATCGATTGCCCCAATATTAATTTTATTATTCAGTCTGATCTGTATAATTATTTTAAAGGGGGCTACAGCAGTATACGATCTCTCTTCATATGTACTTCTGGGATCATCTTTCATAGCTTTAATTTTGTCATATGTGACCGGATCATTTACTATACGCGGAATAAAGTGTGGTATGGCACGTAGTGCCTCTCAGATCTTACCAGCAGTTCCAATGTTGATATTCATTGCGTTGACGGCAACAACGTGGATGTTATCCGGCGTTGTTCCCACTTTGATTTATTATGGATTAGAGTGGCTTTCCCCAACAATGTTTCTGATGACGGCATGTGGTGTCTGTGCAATAGTATCTGTTCTAACCGGTAGCTCATGGAGTACAATTGCAACTATCGGTGTTGCATTTATGGGTGTGGGATCGGTACTCGGATTTAGCGAGGGTTGGATTGCCGGGGCTATTATATCGGGTGCGTATTTCGGTGATAAAATTTCTCCTCTGAGTGATACGACTGTAGTTGCGTCGTCAGCTTGCGGTGTTGATCTGTTTAAACATATCAGATATCTGATGTTAACATCAATGCCGGCAATTATCATATCCTTGATTGTTTTCGGTATTGTAGGCTTTGTAAATGGTGAGGGTGAAATATCTTCTGGCAATGAAATAGAATCGGCATTACAAACTTATTTCAATATCACTCCGCTGACGTTGATTATTCCCGCTTTAACACTTATGCTTATAGCATTAAGAGTACCGACAATGATAACTCTTGCCGGAGCGTCAATATTGGGATTCGCCGGAATATTCATTTTTCAGAAAAATGAGCATTACGAACTTGCTAATGCATTGGATGCATTATGGAGCGGTTCTGTGTCATCTACCGGTAATGAAGTATTTGACTCTCTCATTTCTACCGGTGGAATAATCGGAATGCTGCCTACAATATTTCTCGTACTCAGCGCAATGATATTCGGATGCGTAATGATTGGAACCGGTATGCTATCGGTTGTGACGAATGCATTTACAAAAAGTCTACAAAATTGCAGATCGATCGTGGGGGCAACTGTTGCAAGTGGACTTTTTATGAATTCATGTACGGCTGATCAGTATCTGTCGCTAATAATTACGGGCAATATGTTCAGAAATGTGTATCGCAGGTGCAGTCTGGAACCACGATTGTTAAGCCGGACTATTGAAGACTCAGTATCGGTAACTTCTGTTTTGATTCCATGGAATTCTTGTGGAATCACTCAAAGTACAGTTCTAGGTGTTGCAACTCTTACTTATTTGCCATATTGCATCTTTAATATTCTGTCGCCCTGCATGAGTCTGTTGCTTGCGTATACCGGATTCAAGATAAAAATCCGACATACAATGGTCCCATATTCCAGATGATTAAATTACTGAAATTCGCACGTATTACCTTACCTTGTGTGATATGAAAAAATAAGTTATCTTTGCAAGAGGGATTCATTAAGACCTAACATTAGAGAAATATGAAAAAAATAACGTTAGCATTTTTGTTATCATTGGGATTTTTAACTATTTATGCCCAAGATCGTGCAGATCAACAACATCTTGATAATTCTGAATCATTTTCAATGATTCTTCTTGGTGACCCACAGGGATATATCAAATATGATATAAATCAGCCCCTGTTTGAATTACAGACAGCATGGATTGCAGATAATATTGACAATCTGAACATTAAGGCTGTATTATGTACGGGTGATCTGGTAGAACAGAATGATAATCTAATAAGAAATCCCCGGATGTTAAATCAGACGTCACGTGAAATGTGGGAAAATGTATCGCGTTCGTTTGAACGTCTTGACAATAAGGTCCCATATATCATATCTACCGGTAATCATGAATATGGATATAGACATTCTGAAAACGGGAATACGCATTATCCGGAGTATTTTCCAATTGAGCGGAATAAAAAATGGTATGATTGTGCGGTAGCAGTGTTTCCTAATCGAAGTGGTATAGAGTCACTTGAGAATGCTGCTTTTGAATTTGAACAACCTTATTGGGGTAAAATATTGGTAGTATGCAATGAATTTGCCCCACGTGATGAGGTCTTGAATTGGACTGCAGATCTAATCAACAGTGATCGTTTCAAAAATCACAAAGTGATTTATATCACCCATTCCTTACTGAATGAAAGAAATGCAAGTCGCACTGATAATGAGCCGTATGATATTACTCCAAGAAACTGGGGGCAACAGGTTTGGGAGAAATTGCTTCAACCGTCTGATAATATAATTCTTGCAATTTGCGGTCACACCGGAACCCCTGGTGAGTTTGAAGATTCAGTAGCTTATAGAATCGATAAAAATCAATCAGGTAAGGATATACACCAGATGATGTTTAATGTACAGGTTCTTGGAGGAGGCTGGGAAGGCAATGGAGGTGACGGATGGTTACGAATATTGGAGTTTATGCCTGACGGTAAAACAATTGGTGTCAAGACTTATTCGCCTCTATTCGGCATATCTCCATCAACTCGTCATCTTGCTCACAGAACTGCGCCATTCGATCAGTTTGATATTGTGATTGAATAAGCAACAACAGGTAGAACTTATATTCGATTCCGGACAATTTCTAATATTCGCATGAATTCAGGCGTTTAAGACATAGTCCAGTTAATTGAATTTAAAATGGATATATGATGATAAAGTTGTCTATTCCACATATAGGGGGAAAAGAAAAAGAATACGTATCTGATGCGATTGATTCGACGTGGATAGTGCCGCTTGGACCATATGTTGATCGTTTTGAGGAAATGCTTGAGGCATATCTCGAAGCAGACAATATTGTAGCTTTGTCTGCTGGTACAGCGGCAATTCATCTTGGACTAATAATGGCGGGTGTTAAGAGGGGGGACGAAGTGATATGCCAGTCACTCACGTTTTCAGCCAGTTGTAATCCCATCATATATATCGGGGCCACGCCTATATTAATCGATAGTGAGCCAGATACGTGGAATATGTCGCCGACTTATCTGGAGGATGCTATCATTGACCGAAGGGATAAAACAGGCAAATATCCGGCGGCGATAGTAGTAGTACATTTATATGGGATGCCAGCCAAGATGAATGAAATCATGGCAATTGCTGATAAATATGGTATTCCTGTGGTAGAGGATGCCGCTGAGGCTTTAGGTTCGACTTATTACGGTAAAAAATGTGGTACTATCGGTAAATATGGAGTTCTGAGTTTCAACGGCAATAAAATAATTACTACTTCCGGTGGTGGTGCCCTTATTTGCCCGGACAAAGAATCAGATAAAAGAGTAAAGTTTCTTTCCACACAGGCCAGAGAAAATCGCCCATATTATTATCATACTACGATAGGATATAATTACAGGCTAAGCAATGTATCTGCGGCAATAGGATGTGCGCAAATGGAGGTTTTGCCAGATCGGGTTAGGAGGCGGAAGGAAATCCATGATTTATATGCGGAAGGATTATCACAGATTTCGGGTATATCAGTCTTATCGAATCCTGCAGATGGATTTAACTCAAATTTTTGGCTAACCACTATCTTATTGGATCCGAATTTTGTTGCAATTACTCCAGATGAGTTGCGTGAGAGATTATTGTCAAGAGGGATTGAGACGCGTTTGATATGGCGGCCGATGCATATGCAGCCTATATATGCTGAAATGCCTTTTTACGGTAGTAAGTGCAGTGAGGATATTTTCTCAAGAGGTCTGTGTCTTCCCAGTGGATCCGTTCTTGAAAATGACGACATCAGCTTTGTGATCGAAAACATAAAAGAGTGTGTTTGATTAGAAATGATAGTCACGGATCTTGACGATACTTTGTATAAGGAGAAAGACTATGTCCGATCCAGTGTTAGAGCTATAGGCGAATCATTGGAACGTATGGGAGTTATGTCTGTATCTGAGGTCGTGGATATATTGAATAGTGCAGCAACTTTGCATCAAGGATTCTCCTTACTATCTTCCATGATAAAAGCCATATATCCGCATACGGAATTCGATGATAAGTGGATGGTGAATATCTACCGGACACATGAACCGAGAATAGAACTAAACGAAACCGTCATAGATCTCTTTATGTGTCTTATCAAGAATGGGCAGACCATAGCAATAATTACGGACGGGCGTTCCAATACTCAGCGTGCTAAGATTAAAGCCTTAGGGTTAGATCAATTCGTATCACCCTGGAATATTATTATATCATCTGAAGTGGGGGGTGATAAAACGACAAGAGTTCCATTTGACACGCTTATGTCACGAAATCCTAATGAGAAACAGTTCGTGTATATAGGTGATAATCCAGCAAAAGATTTTTATTGGCCAAATGAATTAGGGTGGGAGACTATACAACTGGATGATACAGCTGGAATAAATATTCACTCGCAGACTATTGAAGTTCCTGATAACTTCAAGGCTAAGTATAGAATCAGCAGAATAGAGGATATCGTAAATTATCTGTGAACAAGTCGGAATGATTTAAGTTGTATAATATGTATCATCGTCCGTTACCATACGGCGCATACGAATATAAAAGTAGCTGTGTCAAATGCAATGACACAGCTACTTTTATATTCGTATCAATATCAATTAATGTTTGATAAGATATTGTGATGATATTGATTCGTAGTTGTGGACACGTCGTATTGTATCTGCAAACATTTTCGCAACAGATATGATATGTGCCTTCTTACAATCTTTTGAGAAAGGAATAGAATTGGTGAATATCATTTCTGTAAGACCGCATTTGTCGATACGTTCAGATGCCGGGTCACTCATTATGGCATGAGAGCATAGGGCACGTACAGATTTGGCTCCTTCAGCAATCATAAGGTCGGCAGCCTTTGTAATAGTTCCGGCTGTATCAACCATGTCATCAATCAGAATCACATTTTTATCCTTAACGTCGCCAATTACAGTCATATTTGCAACGACATTTGCCTTTGCGCGCTGTTTATGGCATAGCACCAATGGAACGTCAAGGAATTTAGCATAGTTGTTGGCACGCTTAGCTCCACCTACATCCGGAGTAGCTATAACCAGATCCGGCAGATTCAACGACTGAATGTAGGGAATAAAGACGGATGAAGCATAAAGATGATCAACAGGGATGTTAAAGAAGCCTTGAATCTGATCTGCATGCAGATCCATAGTAATCACACGGTCTGCGCCAGCAGTTACAAGAAGATCGGAGACGAGTTTCGCCGCGATTGACACACGCGGTTTATCCTTGCGATCCTGACGAGCCCAACCGAAGTAGGGGATTACAGCGATAACAGATTTTGCAGAAGCTCGTTTAGCTGCATCAATCATGAGGAGTAATTCCATCAGATTGTCGCTGTTGGGGAATGTTGACTGAACGAGGTAAACTTCACATCCTCGAATAGACTCTTCAAAAGAAACTTCAAATTCACCATCGGCAAAATATTGAATATTCATTTGACCGAGTTCAATGCCAAGTTCCTTGCAGATTTCTTCAGCCATATAGTGGCTTCTTGTTCCTGCAAAAACCTTGATGGGTGGTAACATTGGATTCATAAACGGAGTATAGATGAATTTCTACTGCAAAATTAGGTATAATTCCGGAAACTACATATGATAAACTTAAAAAAAAAGTGCAGGAATATCATTTTTACCTGCACCATATTTTTTACATCTTGAGTATCATTTCATTTTCCAGATAACCGCACCCCAAGGAGAAATATCGGTAGTAAACGGAATTGATGAAGATATGGTTTTCGATGCGCGTCGTCCACTTAGAAGTTCGGTTGCCATGCGTTTGCCTTCCTTGATATGGAACATGTCAATAGCATGATCAGGAATATTAATTTTCAGCTTACGTGGAGTATCGGAGAAGTTTACCGCAATGAGTAGGGTAGTTCCTTCGTAATATCTGAGGAATGCATAATTGTGATGTGGCGAGAAGTCCGGATTATTAAAATTGACATACATCAGATCGAAGAATTCACCTTGAGAGATTGCTTTCTCTTTATTCAGTAAATTCAATACCTTTTTGTAGATACTGCGTAAAGATGCTTCCAAAGGATAAAGTTCTCCTTTATGCCATCTGCGCAATGTCGGTATGCTCCAGTAATCAAAAATAGTAGTGCGTCCGTCTTTTCCACTGAATCCTTCAGCATCCTCTCCCTTTTCTCCAAATTCCTGACCTGCATAAAGCATAAACGGCGCTGTAGAAATCATAGAACTCACAATGAGAGATGGAAGAACCTTCATCGCATCTCCGGCATATTCCATTGAAGCAAAACGTTGTTCATCGTGATTTTCAAGGAAATTAAGCATCCGTCCACCTATTCCGTCGATACGTTGCCAGCAGTCGGTTATCGTAGCGGCAGAATGATTGTAACACTGCACTCCCCGCAGAGTGTCGTATAAGTTTACTTTATCATACAGATAGTCAAAGTGGCCACGGAAAAGAAACTCACGATAAAGGTTCATGTCATATATTTCGGCAATGAACTTTATATCCGGGAAGTCAGCTTTAACCAATGGAATTGCCCATTCCCAAAATTCAATGGGAACCATAAATACCATATCACATCTGAAGGCATCGATTCCTTTTGAGGCCCAATAGCGCAAGATGCTTAGCATTTTCAGCCATACAGGTGGATGTGGGTTAAAATGGCGTGATCCATCACCGTAATCAATTCCGTAATTCAATTTTACGGTTTCGTACCAATCATTTCTGCCAGGAAAGGCATTAAAGCAATCGTTGCCGGATGCCTTGGCAGGGAATTCCTGATAATCTCCTATATCAAATCCAGGTTGAAACAACTGGCGTGGAATATAGTAAAAATCATTAGCAGGGGAGAAGAATTTAGTAACATCATCAGAGTTTCCAAAGTCTTCAATTCCTTGAGGAGCGACATCGCTATGGTAACAACGTGCGACATGATTAGGAACGAAGTCCATAATAACTTTAAGACCGGCCATATGTGTACGGGCGATAAGTTCCTCCCATTCTGTCATACGGTCTGGTACAGACTCCGCTATATCCGGATCAATATCGAAATAATCCTTAATCGCATATGGAGACCCGGCCTTACCCTTAACTATTTCGATCTTATCCGGCATTATACCGTACTCGGAATAATCAGTGGCATTGGCATGTTCGATTACACCAGTATACCATATATGGGTGACTCCTAGATCGCGAATCTCATTTAGTATGGCGGTTGTAATAGAATTCATTTTACCACATCCGTTGGTCGTGATATCTCCATTGGGCACACACTTTTCATTAGTGTTGGCGAACAGACGTGGCAACATCTGGTATATCACGGGTTTATTTTCCTGTCGGGTTTCGGAGGAGGTACGATATGTTTTACCACCATCTGCACTTTTAAGCAATGTTTCTTCAGCCATGTTCGTTCAGTCTTTCCAGTCTTTAATAGCCCTATGAGCAGCAGCATATCCACTCAGGAACACTTTATTAATATCTTTAAGATTGAAAACTTGATAACCTGCAAGCTCAGGAGTGATTATGACGTGATCACACATTTCCATATCATCCAACTGATTTGATTTTGCCATAAGATTATATGTGCGCATCGCTATCTCAAAGATTGATTTTTTATATCTGAAACCATTCAAAGGAGAGCAATTCACTCCGATCAATTTCTCACATTTATCGCGAATTATCCATGCAGGAAGATTTCTTAAAACACCACCATCAACATAGTGTACGCCTTCAATCTTTACAGGATTAAAGACTATAGGTATGCTACATGATGCAACAACCCGTTCGCCTAATGGACCGGAATGAAATTGCGCTGGTATACCTTTGTCGAGATCTGTCGCTCCAATGTACATGGGAATCTTCAAATCCTCAATTCGAGTGACACCGGTGGATTTTTCGATAAATTTTTTAAATTTATTCAATGAAAAAACTCCCTCTCCATTCTTGATATTAAATGTACAGAAATCAGTAAATTTGACTTTTGAGAATAGTGAGAGGATTTCTTCCGGTGGCAGACCGGCAGCATATAGTACGCCGGCTATTGAACCAGCAGAGACGCCGGCAATAATATCGGGCTTATATCCCGCTTCTTCCAGAGCTTTTAAAGCACCGGCATGAGCGAATCCTCTTGCGCCTCCGCCACTAAGGGCCACTCCGATTTTATATTGGGGTTGACTATCATGGTTTGCAAGAGTAGTCTTGTCTATATTACTGTCTTTTATACCATCGTTCTGATTCTTCATATCCGGTCAAAGCATTAATGTGAATATATGAGATATCGACGTTATGATGCATCATGCTGTATTAACAAATCTATGAGAGGAGAAGTTTTAGCAACAGTTTCTTCATATTCTGTTTCCGGTGAGGATTCTGCTACAATACCGCCTCCACCGTATATACAGTAATCATTGTGATGAAAATGAATGCACCTGAGATTAACGTAGGCCCGATATCGATCAACAGAATCGATACCAATGAATCCTCCATAGAGATATCGTTTATGAGGTTCATAAATAGCAAGATCTGCTAATGCTTCATTTTTAGGGAATCCACATAGAGCCGGCGTAGGATTTATGGCATCAATTATATCGCTAAGTTTGTCGGGAGATGCAATTCCATATATATCTGCACACAGGTGTTCAATATATCCATATGTTACATTGCGAAGAGGTGAAACCGTGACCTTAATACCTATTGCACTAAGAACGTTTTGTATATATTCTGATACAAATCGATTTTCACGTATATTCTTTTCATCCCATTCCAAAATACCCGAATTATTTTTTTTCCTGGTACCGGCAATAGCTACAGTATGAAACTGTCCAGTTATCTTGTTATATTCGAGAAGTAGTTCCGGCGTCGCCCCCATCCATCCGCCTGTTTTTGCAGAATAACATATGTATCTGAAAGCGTCATGGAAACGGGTGAAAAAGCGATTGGCGGTTTGGCCCCAACTATAATTATCGCCATCGCAAGGTGTTTTTCCACAAATTGTTCTGGAAAACACGGTTTTACCATTACGCAGTCTGCAAATTTCTATTATTTGTGCTACTGCATTGATATAATCTTCGTATGTCATTGATTTTTTGCATGGATACATGGTATCCCATTGTGGTATACCGTCTCCAAGCGTCCATCGTTCAGCAAACGGCTGTAACCATGGTGATATATCAAAAGATATATCATTAGAGGTAGTTACTGTTCCATCAGGTAAGTAGGTGGTGCATTCTCCTGCCTCAAACCATTGGATGATTAAAGAACCAGGAAGTATAGCTATTGCAAAAGATCGCTTTTCATTAATAGCACGATCAATTTGCTCTACGATTACCTTAGTCAATATTTCCATAATTGATTACTCTACAACCTCGCCAAATAGTTCGAATGGTAAAGTTTCGGTAATACGCACTGAGTAAATTTCTCCAATACTTAAAGAGCGTGTTTTTTTAACAAGAACTTCCGGATCAACCTCTGGTGAATCCCACTGTGTGCGACCTATATAATAATCTTCTTCTTCCCGATCAATTATAACTTCCAGAATCTTTCCGACTTTCTCATTTTGAAGTTCAGAGGAGATCTCTTCCTGTAACTTCATAAGAGCATCAAGCCGTCGTTGTTTTATTTCCGGGGGCACGTCATCCTCATAATGATCGGCGGCATAAGTTCCCTCTTCCTCGCAATATGAAAATGCTCCCATTCTTTCGAAACGCTGTTCACGCACGAAATTCATAAGTTCATTGAAATCTTCTTCAGTCTCCCCCGGGAACCCGACCATGAGAGTTGTCCTTATATGTATACCGGGAACTTCCTTACGCATTTTGGCCAACAGAGCTCTTGTTTCATCGGCTGAAATATGCCTATGCATCGCAGACAACATATTGTCTGAAATATGTTGAAGTGCAATGTCAAGATATGTGCAGACATTTTTACGTTCTCTCATTATCCGTAATATGTCTGAAGGGAATTGCGCAGGATAAGCGTAATGAAGGCGTAACCATCTAACTCCCGGAATATCTGATAAGCACTCAACAAGTGTGGGTAACATCTGGCTCTGGTATATGTCGAGGCCATATCCGGATAGATCCTGTGCGATAATATTAAATTCTTTTACCCCACGGGTAACGAGCATTTTTACTTCCTGTTCGATCTCCTCTATTGGACGTGATTTGTAGTGTCCAGTGATAATGGGGATTGCGCAGAATGCGCAACGTCGATTACATCCTTCGGATATTTTGAGGTATGCATGGTGGCTCGGTGTGGTTACAGTTCTGTCAATAGGCAATGTTGAAGTATGTCGTCGAGACAGGTTTTCGACCAATGATATCCAATCAAACTTACCATATATTCCGTCAAGTTCCGGAATTTCTTTCTCCAGATCATCACGATATCGCTCGGAGAGGCATCCCATTACATAAATTTCACGAACGAGTCCCTGATTCTTGGCTTGAACATAATTCAGTATGGTGTTTATAGACTCTTCCTTAGCATCTCCAATAAAACCGCATGTATTGATGACTACGATATCAGATTGGGCTTCTGATTCGTGACGTGCATCAAAACCTGCATCCGAAAGCATTCTCAGGACTCTCTCCGAATCAACAAGATTCTTGGAACAACCGAGAGTTATAACATTTACCGCAGTCAATTTTTTTTCGAATTTTTAATCAAAATAAAAATAGGGCTTCTAAATCAATCAATGATTGATATCCTCAAAAAGTGACTTTACAAATTCTTCCTTGTGGAAAACCTGAAGATCATTGATGCCTTCACCTAATCCGATATATTTGACCGGGATTCTGAATTGGTCGGAAATTCCAATAACAACTCCGCCTTTGGCAGTCCCGTCAAGTTTCGTAATGGCAAGTTCGTTGACATTTGTAGCAGCAACAAATTGTTTGGCCTGTTCGAATGCATTTTGTCCGGTAGAACCATCAAGTACAAGAAGAACTTCATGTGGAGCATCTGGGACAACCTTCTGCATTACGTTACGGATCTTTGTAAGTTCATCCATAAGTCCTTTCTTGTTGTGGAGACGTCCTGCTGTATCTATAATAACAACATCAATGTTATTCGCTTTTGCCGATTGCAAAGTGTCGAATGCTACTGCAGCCGGATCGCTACCGAGTTTTTGTTTAATTACCGGTACACCGGCACGATCGCCCCATATATCAAGCTGTTCAACAGCTGCGGCTCGGAATGTATCTGCAGCTCCAAGCATTACGGAGTTTCCCGCAGCCTTAAAACGGGCTGCGAGTTTGCCTATTGTAGTAGTCTTGCCAACTCCATTGACCCCGACAACCATTATGACATACGGGCGGTTGGAGTTCACTGGTAAAGTGAAATCTTCTTCGGAACTTTCATTATTGTTTTCTGCAAGAAGTTGACATATTTCTTCACAAAGTAGTGAATTTAATTCAGAGGAGCCGACATATTTATCGCGTGCTACACGTTTTTGGATCCGATCAATTATTTTCAGGGTAGTATCAACTCCTACATCAGATGTTATAAATACCTCCTCAAGATTATCAAGGACATCATCGTCGATCTTCGACTTACCTGCAACAGCACGAGTGATTTTATCGAAGAAACCTTTCTTAGTACGCTCCAAACCGTTGTCAAGCGTTTTCTTTTCTTCACGGGAGAAAAGTTTTTTAAAGATTCCCATATGGCGATTCTTTTATTATTTTTACGAGTGATCGGAATCCACCGATTCAGTCCCGTATTGTGACATGCAAAGGTACTAAAAAATATGCATATGTGAAATATGCTTAGCATGTCACATGTTTGCTTGTATCAAGCATATGACAATTGAATCATATAAAACCGTTTACAGGTTCTATATAAAAATAACATGCATAGTATGAATTTATAGCAAATAAGTTAAGCTATTGTATGATGTTCTATTTGAATTACGGATATGGATGAAGTATGGGATTCAACGTATCGTTTTGTGTAATGATTAATTTTGAATATGATCCTTTGCAATATCAGAGGAACTCTTCTCATCGTGTTTGAATAATTTATCTTCTTCATCCAGATGAAAATCATGTGCCAAAACAGAGATAAAGCGGGAAATTTGTCTGATGGCCTCCTTGGTCTCATCTGTCAATTCTGTTTGTTGTAGGCGCATCATCAGCATTCCGTATAGCGCAGTAAAACATGTCTCGATTTCACCGACACGGTTTTCGCCGGCTTTTCCTCTGAGCTCTACAATGTAAGGTAGAGTTTTATAAAATTCAGCGGTGTAATCAGGAAACGCAGGATCTGCTAGGAGCGCTTGATGAAGTTGTACCAATTGGTTCAGTATATTTTTATTGATTTGAAGATGACCCGATTCCGTCACCCCTTCTCTACGCATCATATCAATGAGTGATTCATACCATTCTTCCATCTCTTTTCGCTGAATATCCGGAATATCAAACCGAGAGATTATATTGGACTTGATTTTCTCAATATCGCAATCGTTGGCACGAATCATATCTTCAATCTGCCACATATACAATATATATTCGGCGATATTTTCTTTTCTTTTTTTTGATGCAATAATCATAACTATATATGTTCGTTCTGTATTTTGATTTGCAAAGATACTCAATTTTATCATATGCAAATATTCCATGCATAATGTCAAATCCCTTCCTGCAATCAGCGAAGAGACGTACACAAATATAAAATCTTTATAACTCACGAATGTTTAGAGTTCTTATGATTTGATGCGATATCATGACTATAAAAGCGCAATAAAGGGTGCAACTCTATGCTATAGGGCTCTTTTTAAAAGAAAAAGACTATAGCGATGCTATTTTAAGAACTCATTTTTTGTTTTTTTCAAAAAAAGATTATTACATTTGCAGATGTATTGATTTTTCAATCGATATGAGGTTGATGATACACGTTTTTAATCAATAAAAATACGCAACAATGAAGAATTTAGTAGACAAAATCGTCGCAACTTTCCAGGATTTCGAGAAAGAAGCCAAAGCTCATGTAGAGAATAGCAACAAAGCTGCCGGTACACGTGCCCGCAAGGCGTCTCTTGAGTTAGAAAAGCTTATGAAGCAGTTCCGTAAGGACTCTATTGAGGCTTCGAAATAAGTTCGGCCGATACAATACTGAAAAGTTGTAAAATCAGCCTCACTGTGTACTTCCATTTTAAGGTGTTTGCTGTGAGGCTGATTTTATACGTAAAGTCGCGATCACATATCTGAGTTACGAGGATTATTGTTAAGGCTTCTAACATCCTCTTTTACAAGGCGTGCCGTAACATCGTCACAATCAGCAGTGTCAATAGCACTGCCTGGATAGTCTGCCAGTCCTTGACCAATAGAGGAGGAGGTGGCTTTTCCTGCGACTTCCTTTAATTTCTCACCGACTGTAGCTGTCGCTTCCTTTATTCCCCCATGTTGATAGCTCTTTTTGATATCATCAATCGTTTCCTCTAGATCAATATTCTTTACGCTGTCCTTAACTTTATCTGTTATTTTACCAAGAGAATCTTTGATGTCTGTCGTACCAATCATATCTTTGATGGAGTCGATTGGGGATGAAGTTTTTTCGCTCATAATCCTACTGTTTTAAGTTAAACAATTCTTTTTCTTAGAAACAGATTAACTTAATGTAATGTTCATCAATTATCATTTATGCTATGAACAGCTTTCAATCTGAAGAGGGAGCTGACAAAGTTCATCAATATAAGCAAGTAACTGATCTTTTCCTCGCTTATCTACAGAAGATGTTCGGAACACTGGCGGAAGTTCTTCCCATGTATCAAGTAGTTTTGCGCAATAAGCAGCAATAGCTGTCTTAGCAGCAGAACTACTAAGTTTATCAAGTTTGGTAAATACTATACAGAATGGGATTTCATTTTCTCCCAACCATTCCATAAATTCCATGTCAATCTTTTGGGGCTTATGGCGACCATCGATAAGAAGAAACAGACATGTCAGCTGAGGACGATTAAGTATATAACTCTCAATGATCCGCTTAATTTCTAGTCTGCCATTCTTACTACGCTGAGCATATCCATAACCCGGTAGGTCGACAAGGTACCATTCATCGTTGATAAGAAAATGGTTGATAAGTAATGTTTTCCCAGGGGTCGAGGATGTCTGCGCAAGATTTTTTCTACCGGTAATCATATTGATCAATGATGATTTGCCAACATTAGAGCGTCCGATAAAAGCAAATTCATGGCGCATGTCAGCAGGGCATTTACCGACGTCTGTATTACTTATGACAAATTTTGCAGAATTGACTATCATATCAGTTGGTTGTATTAAGTGATTGGATAAAGCTCGACGCGCATTTCCAGTATCACAAATTTAAATATTAATTCACTAATTAACAAGCGTGTTCACAGTTAAGTTCATCTTCTGTTTGATATAGAGTGTCTTTTTTGTAAATTTGCATAATTCAAAACAATGATGCATGAGAAATTCAGGCCGTGAATCGGTGTTCCGATTCAAACAGTTTTCTGTAATAAATGAGGCTTCAGCGATGAAAGTCGGAACGGATGGGGTCTTATTGGGTTCATGGGCATTTCGTAATGTTGAAAATCAATCAACGGGACGAGTGTTGGATGTTGGATGCGGATCAGGAGTAATCTCACTGATGTTGGCTCAGAGATTTCCCTGTTGGAAAATAATTGGAGTTGATATAATGCCTGAGGCTATAGCTGAATCCAGGCTAAATTTTGAAAAATCTTTATGGGGAGATAGACTTACGGTTATACAAAAAGACTTTACCCGATTCAGATATGATTATCCAGATTCATTATATGATTCTTATGATTTCATTATCTCTAATCCGCCATTTTTTAGTAATGGCGATCTTTCTCCCGATGTATCAAGACGGACAGCCAGACATGAAGGAACTCTAAATTATATATCTCTTTTAAACGAAGCATCTGAGTTGCTACCAATAGGTGGCAGACTTGCTATAATTTCTCCAGCAGATATTAGAGAAAAGATTATATCCGAAGGTTTGGTAAAGTATCTTTATCCTGAAAGAATCTGCATGGTTTCGACTACTGCTGTCAAATCACCAAAACGAGTGATGATAGAATTTGTGAAAGGGGAGCGGAATCTGAAAATGAAGGAAGATAAACTGATTATACATTCACACAACGGTGGATATACGAATCAATATGTGGAATTAGTCTCAGATTTTTACTTATATTTATAAATATACACCAAACCTATAGCAATACTGAAAATTATCTATGTATGAATGAATTTTTAAAACGACGCGTTCCTTCATCAGGAATAATGTTGTCCCATCCTGGGCCGGCTCTTACAATCTTGTTTGCTTTGTTTGCTTTTTTTATGATATTATCTTCAATATTGTCGGGGTTAATAGCAAATGTTAGCAAGACAACTGTAGTCGCTATCAGACTATCTATGATACTTCAAGATATTTTGATATTTATTTTACCGGCAATAGCTACGGCTCTTATGGCAACACGCCTTCCTGCGAAACTGCTGGCTATTAACAAAATTCCGGCATTAAACATTATACTCATTTCAGTTGCAATACTTTTTAGTTCTATGCCTATAATGAATGTTATCGTAGAATGGAATAGAACAATTCATTTCCCGGAGTATCTATCAGAATTCGAAAGAGTATTCCGACAGATGGAGGACAGCGCGCAAACTGTGATAGATAATCTTATGAGGGGGAGTTCAGTAGGGACATTAGCCGTATCTATATTAATAATTGGTGTTATGGCCGGTTTTAGCGAAGAACTGTTTTTCCGTGGCGCCATGCAACGTATATTTATGTCCACGACAATGAACGGACATTTAGCTGTATGGTGTGTTGCCTTGATTTTCAGTCTATTCCATTTCCAGTTTTTCGGTATTGTACCACGTATGTTGTTGGGCGCTTATTTTGGTTATCTCCTTTGGTGGAGTGGCTCATTATGGTTGCCTATAATTCTACATATATTAAATAATACAATTGTAGTGATATTTACTTGGCGCTCATGTAATATTCCCGATGAAACACTCAATCCGGATAAATTAGGAGTAGATCTTTCTTCGTCTGCGAATTGTATTATGGTTGGAGTCAGTATTATTATAACAGTCTTGCTTTTTGTAATTCTTAAAAGACTATGTAATCGACAAAACTAATAATAATGTTTGGATATGAAAGCAGCCATGTCATTAAATGATATGGCTGCTTTCATATCCAAACATTTCAAATCTTCTATCGCAATATGATGTTATCGATCGGGAATATAACCAATGCGTTGATTTATAAAGGCGAGCCTCTGATGAGGGTGGTATGTTCTTAAATAAATCATGAAAATTATTATGTGTGATCGATATTCTGTTTGGAATTTTATATTATCCGTAACTTATTTAGTTGAATTGTTTTCTATGGAAGATAAAGTTTCTTCCGAGATACTTTTCTCTTACGATTGGATTAGCTGCAAGTTCCTCCGATGTACCTTGAAAAAGAATCTTCCCTTCAAATAGAAGATACGCCCGATCTGTAATACGTAACGTCTCCTGCGCATTATGGTCCGTAATAAGTATTCCGATGTTTTTACTTTTTAATTTATATACAACTTCTTGAATATCTTCTACCGCAATTGGATCCACACCGGCGAATGGCTCATCAAGCATAATGAATTTCGGGTTTATAGCCAGGCATCTTGCGATTTCGGTACGCCGCCGTTCACCGCCGGAAAGCTGATCTCCAAGATTGTGACGGACCTTTTCAAGGCGGAATTCTGCTATAAGGCTTTCTAATTTATCTTTCTGCTCCTCCTTGGACATTTCTGTCATTTCAAGGATTGATCGTATATTGTTCTCAACCGACATTTTTCTAAATACGGATGCTTCCTGTGCAAGATATCCAATTCCGTTTTGAGCACGTTTGTATACAGGATATTTTGTGATGTTCTTGTTATTAAGATATATTTGGCCTTCATTGGGGGTAATTAAGCCGGTAGTCATATAGAATGTCGTTGTTTTGCCGGCGCCATTCGGTCCGAGCAAACCAACAATCTCTCCCTGTGTAACATCGATAGATACATGATTGACTACGGTTCGCTGGCGGTACTTTTTTACCAAATTTTCTGTTCGCAGTACCATCTTGTCCGAATAGTCAAGATTATTGATATTATCAGTCATAATTCAGTTGTGAGAGAATTTTGTTTGAACTGTAG
>JAAVFL010000028.1 GCA_014800795.1 Bacteroidales bacterium
GAGAAGTTAAACCCCGCCGCGCCGATGGTACTGCGAAAGTGGGAGAGTAGGTAGCCGCCCCCTATCACAGAGCGCCCTCACACCGGAATGGTGGTGAGGGCGCTCTTCTTTTGTTATATCTCTATCGGTTGTTGTATCTCTATCAGTTGTGTCTTAATCGGTTGTTGTATCCATATCAGTCCGGGCGCCGTCTTATAGCAGTTGCAGCCGGATTACTACTGTCCGTAAGCTGATATCGGGTCAGATGCAAAACCCGGTTGAAAAGTTAGATATTTTCATTGACCCTTTAGTATGCGCTGGAATTTCGGATTGAGCCGATATGGAGTGGAGGTGTAGATATAAAAAGAGTGGAGACGCGCCAATAAGGGATAGGCGCGCCTCCGGGGTTTGGTGGGGTTGGGGGTGATTCGCACAGGATTCAAACCTGTAACCTTCTGATCCGTAGTCAGATGCTCTATTCAGTTGAGCTAGCGAACCATCATTCTGAAAATTTGATTTCAGTGTGCGTTGTGGCAATGAGTTCGTTGATTTCTCATTTCCGTCTGCAAAGTTACTATGATTTTTCGAACTTCCAAAATTTTCGAGATCTTTTTGGGTATGTGCGGCTCATTTTTTCTGTAATGTGTGTGTTGATGCTTTTTTTTTCGGTCGTTCAGGCTTTTTAGCAGGAGATGGTGGGAATTTTTTTATCAATTTTGTATCTTTGTAATCTAATAAAGATTATTGGTTTTTGCCAGAATTACAGATATGAATATACTCGAACTTAGTGAGCAAGAGATAGTACGCCGCCAGTCGCTTGAGCAGATGCGACAGCTTGGTATAGACCCATATCCAGCAGCGGAATTTCCCGTTACAGGTTATACGGACGAGATTAAGGACAATTTTACGGATGTTCAGGTGGATCAGGAGGGTAATCCATTGCCGGATTCTCCTGCGCCTCGTGTGGTTAGTGTAGCCGGTCGTGTGATGGGCCGTAGGATCATGGGTAAGGCTTCATTCATGGAGCTTCAGGATGCGCGGGGCAGAATCCAGGTATATGTAAACCGCGACGAACTTTGTTCGGGTGAGAATAAAGATCTGTATAACGTTGTTTTCAAGAAACTTCTCGATATAGGTGACTTTGTGGGTGTGGAAGGATACGTGTTCCGCACACAGACCGGCGAAATCTCCATTCATGCACAGAAACTTACAGTGCTTAGTAAGTCGTTGCGTCCTCTCCCTATCGTTAAGGTGAAGGACGGGGTTACATACGATTCGTTCGATGACCCCGAGTTGCGTTACCGCCGCCGCTATGTGGATCTGGTAGTGAATGATGGGGTGAAGGATATATTCATCAAGCGTACCAAAGTATTCACTGCGATGCGCAATTACTTCAATGAGCATGGCTATATGGAGGTTGAGACGCCTATCCTTCAGTCGATACCTGGAGGTGCGTCGGCCCGTCCGTTTATCACACATCATAACGCTCTTGATATTCCCCTTTATCTGCGTATTGCCGACGAGCTATACCTGAAGCGCCTGATAGTCGGCGGTTTCGAGGGTGTGTATGAGTTTTCGAAAAACTTCCGTAACGAGGGTATGGACCGCACTCATAATCCGGAATTTACTTGCATGGAGATATATGTATCCTACAAGGATTACAACTGGATGATGTCCTTTACCGAGCGGATGCTTGAAAGAATATGCATGGAGGTGAATGGCACTACCGAAGTAAAGGTAGGCGATAATGTGATTTCGTTTAAGGCTCCATTCCCACGTGTGACTATGCGGGATGCGATTCTGGAGCATACAGGTTTCGATATAAACGGAAAGAGCGAGGAAGAACTTAGATCCGCAGCCCGTTCCATGGGTATCGAGGTAGACGAAACCATGGGTAAAGGAAAACTTATAGACGAAATTTTCGGTGAGAAGTGCGAGGGAACATATATCCAGCCCACTTTCATTATCGATTACCCTATAGAAATGTCGCCTCTTACCAAGCGTCACCGCAGCAATCCCGAGCTGACCGAGCGGTTCGAACTCATGGTCAATGGCAAGGAGCTTGCAAACGCATACTCCGAGCTTAACGATCCTATCGATCAGTATGAGCGTTTCGTTGAACAGATGCGTCTGTCGGAGAAAGGCGACGATGAGGCGATGATCATCGACCATGATTTCATCCGTGCCCTCGAGTATGGTATGCCTCCGACCTCAGGTATGGGTATAGGCATGGACCGCCTCGTGATGCTCATGACCGGACAGACCACTATCCAGGAGGTTCTGCTCTTCCCGCAGATGCGTCCCGAGAAGGTAGCGCGCCGCGATAAGTCCGAGGCTTTTGAGGCTGTCGGAGTTGCATCGGAGTGGGTCGCTCCCATTCAGAAGGCCGGTGTGCTTACAGTGGAGGCTCTTGGAAAGGCTGCCGCCGGCAAGCTCCATCAGGAACTTTGCGGCATAAACAAGAAATATCATCTCGGTCTGAAGAATCCGTCGATAGATGAGGTTGATGCCTGGATCGCGGCTTCGGCGCCCGCTGATGGAGAAAATGACTGATAAGCTATAACATCTCATATCTGCGTATGTTACCAAAAGATTATCCCGGCAGAGTAGCGGTGATGGGTGGCGGCAGCTGGGCTACAGCGCTGGCGAAACTGCTGCTGCGCAACCGTGATACCATATTGTGGTATATGCGTCGCGACGACCGGATCGAAGAATTCATACGTCTGGGACACAATCCGGCATATCTTACCGACGTTCAGTTTGACGTTCAGCGTATAGAATTTTCGTCCGATATCAATTATGTGGCTCAGGAGGCTGACACCCTGCTTCTGGTGATGCCGTCGCCTTATTTCAAGAGCCATCTTGAAAAACTCAGCGTCGACATAAGCAAGAAATATGTGGTGTCGGCGGTGAAAGGGATCGTACCCGGCGAGAATCTGCTCGTCACAGATTACATGCGCGACAACTTCAATGTCGCGGACAATCATCTGATGGTGGTGAGCGGTCCGTGTCATGCCGAGGAGGTGGCTCTCGACCGTCCTACATATCTGACAATAGGATGTAAGGATATAGAGGCAGCAAAGCGTTTCGGCAACTGTGTCTGCGGCTCCAAGAACTGCCACGCAATTCCGACTACTGACGTCGATGGGGTGGAGTATGCAGGTGTGCTCAAGAATGTATATGCTATCGCTGCCGGAATAGTCCACGGTATGAAGAAGGGCGACAATTTCCTGGCGATGCTTGTGAGCAATGCTATACGCGAGATGGAACATTTTCTCGATGCAGTGAATCCGCGTCCGCGTCAGATCTGCGACAGTGTGTATCTCGGAGATCTTCTTGTGACTGCTTATTCCCGTTTCAGCCGCAACCATAATTTCGGTTCAATGATCGGCAAAGGATACTCGGTGAAGGCTGCCATGATGGAGATGGAACAGACTGCCGAAGGATACTACGGCGCGAAGTGCATTCACGAGATCAACAAGCGTTACGAGGTGAACATGCCGATAGCAGATACGGTTTACGATATCATATACCGGCGTATGCGTCCGGAGTATGCAATCAGCCGTCTGTCGGAACACCTTGATTAGTCCGGAGATTTTTGGAACAGAGAGATGATAGCTTTACGCGGCATACACAAGAGCTTCGACCGACTGGAGGTGATCCGGGGGGTCGATCTTGATGTGAACCGTGGAGAAGTGATGTCGATAGTAGGCCCGAGTGGTGCGGGAAAGACAACCCTCCTGCAGATAATGGGTACGCTCGACCGTCCCGACAGTGGAACCGTCAGCTATGGAGACGAGGATGTGTTGGGCCTGAGCGACCGGAAGCTTGCGCATTTCAGGAACGGCCGTATCGGATTTATTTTCCAGTTTCATCAGTTGCTTCCCGAATTCTCTATGATCGAGAATGTGGCGATGCCTGCGTTGATTGGTGGAAATAACCGGAACGAAGCCTTTGAGCGGGCATCCGAACTGATCGCGTATCTCGGTTTGCAGGATCGGACCGATCATCGTCCGGCGCAGTTATCGGGGGGGGAAAGACAGCGGGCAGCTGTTGCACGAGCGCTGATGAACCGTCCGGATGTCGTGCTTGCAGACGAACCATCCGGCAGTCTTGATTCGCACAACCGGAGGGAACTTCACGGGTTGTTCTTCGATCTGAGGCGCGATTTCGGACAGACGTTCGTTATCGTGACGCACGACGAATCGCTTGCAGCCGATTCAGACCGGGTGGTGCATATGACCGACGGCCTCATTACAGAGATTACGACAAATAGAAAAGTATAATAGATAAAGCAGTGAGTATAAAAAGAATATCAACGATATGCATGATTTTCTCAGGCCTATGGCTCGGGACAATTGTCTGCGGCTGTTCTTCCGACGGACAATCGGATGATATTCGTTATGCCACACTTTATGATGTTGTAGAATATACCTCGCAGAATGATGGGCAGACGATATTTTCGCTTTACCCACCTGAGAAAGATGATCCCGTGGTGCTGACAGCCTTCTCTTCTCCCGATCTCGGGAAACTTGAGCCGGGTCAGGCACTGATGCTGGCGTATACACCTGTCAACGGAGAGGCTTATGTATCGGATCGGATTGAGGTTAAGGGTATAGGATCCGTAACCAACTCACAACTGCTCAAAGGGGCTCCTGAAACTCTGTCAGGATGGGACGATGATCCTGTATGGGTAAGCAGTCTGTGGCGTGCGGGCAGAAATGTTATGATGCGCGTAAGTCTGGTGTATGATGATAAACCACGAGTGTTCCGGCTGGTTGTCGATGAAACCACGATGGATCAGGAATACCCCGACGCCTATCTGGTTAATATTCGTCGGAGCGAAGGTGAAAATTTTCTCCGTCAGTATTATGTGGCTTTCGATCTTTATGCCTTCTGGACCCATCCTCAATACAGGGGTATAAAAATACACGTCAATAATTCGAACAATACATCGCTTGATGAGTTTATAATCGAAAGACCTTTTTCGCTCTCTTCTGGCGATGAAGAAGATATTCCCGGCGGCGGTGACTCTGATGCCGTCAAAAAAAGAGAATAATTAAAACCATAAAAATATAAACCATAAAATTAAACAGAAATGGCAGAAAATAAGCAAGAAATAAAAATCGAACTCACTCCTGAAATCGCTGCAGGCCACTATGCAAATCTCGCGGTAATCTCACATTCCGCAGGTGAATTCTTCCTCGACTTCATCAATGTGGCACCCAATATGCCTCAGGCACGCGTCCAGAGCCGCATCATCATGACTCCTGAAAATGCCAAGAATCTGCTTTTCGCTCTGCGCGACAATATCCAGAAGTATGAAGGAAACTTCGGCGAGATCGTGCGTAAAGCTCCCAAGGGTGGCAACACCAACAACGGAGGCCTCCCCAACCCCTTCCAGGCATAAAACGAACCGACAACGGCACACATATACCGGCATATCCCGCGGGGATATGCCGGATATGTTCGTGCTATTGGCTCACCAAACCATACAATACTGAAAAATGAAGAATCACAACCTTTGCATTTACAATTCCCTGACCCGTTGCAAGGAACTTTTCCGTCCGTTGCATGAAGGGCGTGTGGGGATGTATGTGTGCGGTCCCACCGTATATGGCGACGGTCATCTCGGGCATGCACGTCCGGCAATAACTTTCGATGTTCTTTTCCGTTATCTCACGCATCTGGGATATAAGGTGCGCTATGTCCGTAATATAACGGATGTAGGCCATCTTGAGCATGATGCCGACGACGGCGAGGATAAGATTGCAAAAAAAGCGCGGCTGGAACAGCTTGAACCGATGGAGGTTGTGCAGCATTACCTGAACCGCTATCATGAAGCGATGGCCCGCCTCAATGTGCTTCCTCCTTCGATCGAACCGCATGCGTCGGGCCACATAATCGAGCAGATAGAATATATAAAGAAGATTATCGATGCCGGGTATGCCTATGTGAGCGACGGTTCCGTATATTTCGATGTGCCGAAATATAACGCTGATTTTCATTATGGCAAACTGTCGGGACGCGATATCAACGAGCTGTTATCGCAGACCCGGTCGCTCGATGGGCAGCAGGAAAAACGCCATCCGGCCGACTTCGCTCTATGGAAGAAAGCGCAGCCAGAGCATATAATGCGTTGGCCCTCACCCTGGAGCGATGGATTTCCCGGTTGGCATCTCGAGTGCTCCACCATGAGCGAGAAATATCTCGGTGAGAAATTCGATATTCACGGAGGGGGAATGGATCTCAAATTTCCCCATCACGAGTGTGAGATAGCCCAGAGCGTTGCCCACAACGGTTGCGACAGCGTACACTACTGGATGCACAACAACATGATAACCATCAACGGTCAGAAGATGGGAAAATCGCTCGGCAACTTCATCACACTCGATGAATTCTTCAGCGGTTCGCATCCGGCGCTCGAGCAGCCTTATTCACCTATGACCATACGTTTCTTCATTCTTCAGGCGCAATACCGCTCGACGGTCGATTTCAGCAATGCCGCCCTGCAGGCTTCGGAAAAAGCGCTAGAACGTATGCTCGAAGGTTGGCGCCGTCTCGCCGATCTGAAACCTTCGGAGGTGTCGACAATAAGTGAGGAGGTGAACGCGCTGCCTGCAAAATGCTACGAGGCTATGGACGACGACCTCAATACACCTATTGTTATCGCGTATCTTTTCGAGGCTGTAAGTCTTATAAACAAGGTTCGCGATGGACATGCCACTGCAACTCAGGCCGACATAGATGCGCTGCGTGAACTTTTCGATACGTTCCTTTTCGGTGTGCTGGGCATGAGGCCCGACGCGGGAGAGGTGAACGACACCAAGGCTCTCGAACCATATCGCGGGGCGGTGGACCTGCTCCTTCAGGTGAGATCTGAGGCCAAGGCCAAGAAAGACTGGGCGACTTCCGACCTTATACGCGATAACCTCGCGGCTCTCGGATTTTCGGTCAAAGACACCAAAGATGGAGTGGAGTGGAGTGTAAAAAATAACTGAACCGATAATTATCGGCAATAGAATGAAGCCCCGAAAAGGTGACGATAAATGAATTCGCGACCCTCGCGCTCGAGCAGTTGCCGTTTGAGCCTACCGACCAGCAGATAAAGCTGGTGGCGGCTCTCGCGCGTTTCTGTTCGGCCTATACTCCGCAGGATACGGTGTTTGTGCTGAATGGCTATGCCGGAACGGGCAAAACATCCGTTATGGGAGCATTGGTGCGCACACTGCGTATTGTCGGAATTCCTACCGTTCTCCTGGCATCTACCGGCAGAGCGGCCAAGGTGTTCAGTAACTTTACGGGACTTCCGGCCTATACAATCCACCGCAAGATCTACGCCGCACCTTCAATCGGCCCCGACGGGCGAATCGTGACGAGACTTACCTCTAATCCGCATGTGAATACAGTATTCATCGTCGACGAGGCATCCATGATAGGCGACAGCAGCGATCTTGGAGCAAGTTTGCTTCAGGATCTGCTGATGTATGTCTACAGCGGTGTGAATTGCCGTCTTATAATGCTCGGCGACACTGCGCAGCTGCCCCCCGTAGGAATGAGTGAATCGCCCGCTATGGATCCCGTTCAGCTCAAAAGCCTCGGTATGCGGGTTACGCGCGCTGTCATGACACGCACCGTGCGTCAGAAAAGCCGGTCGGGGATACTGTATAACGCCACAATGTTGCGGCGTGCGATGGTGAAAGATCCTTTGCCCGAACCCGAGTTGTGGGCGAGTGCGTTTCCCGATGTCGAACTTGTGGCACCTGAAGATCTTGAGGATATCCTCCACAAGTCGTTCAACCGATACGGTGAAGGAGAAACCCTCATCATCACGCGCTCGAACAAGCGTGCGGTCGATTTCAATCTGGCAGTGCGGCGCGTTATTTTCGACCGTGAGGAGGTTCTCGTGAAAGGCGACCGTATTATCGTATCGAAAAACAACTATTATTGGACACGCCGCAGCGTGCAGGATAAAGAGATGCCTCAGGGTGTGGAAGGGAACAGTATGGAATTCGTCGCCAACGGTGAGGCTGCCATAGTGGAGAAAGTTTACAACATGGAAGTTCGCAATATGATGCAGTTTGCCGATGTGCGGCTCTTTTTCCCCGACTACGGAGCAACTATCAATGCCAAGATCAATCTCGATACTTTGACATCTGACGGGGCTGCGCTTCCTCGCGAAAAGCAACTGACATTAGTGGATCAGGCCCTTGCCGATGCCGGCGTTCCTGTTACGGCTTCTCCTGCGGCCCAGCGCGAGGTGTTGAAAGCAGACCCCTACTTCAACGCGTTGCAGGTGAAGTATGCCTATGCGGTTACCTGCCACAAGGCGCAGGGAGGTCAATGGAAGTCGGTTTTCGTCGATATGGGATACATCCCTCCCGAGGCGTATACCACACGCGAGTTTTACCGATGGTTGTACACAGCCGTATCGCGTGCAACGGAGCGGCTTACGCTCATAAATCCGGCAGTGAAGATCAACTGATAATTGGCGATAGCTAATAGAATGCAGGGGAGTAGTGATATGATTTTTTAATTATATAATATATTGATATGGAACTGTTTGATAAAATTTCTGAAGATATCAAGAAGGCGATGCTGGCTCGCGACGCCCAGCGCCTGGATGCGCTCCGTGGCATAAAGAAAGAATTCCTTGAAGCTAAAACAGCAAAAGGATCGGACGGCAATCTGACAGATGAGAAGGCAACCCGGATTCTTGCTAAAATGATTAAGCAGCGCAAGGAGAGCGCTGCTATATATACCGATCAGAACCGTCCCGAACTGGCTGAAACCGAGCTCGCTCAGGCAGCTATAATCGAGGAATACATGCCCCGTCAGCTTTCCGACGAAGAGCTTACGGCAGCCCTCAGGGAAATCATTGCCCGTGTAGGGGCCACTTCGCCAAAAGAAATGGGTAAAGTGATGGGGGTGGCTACCAAAGAACTCGCAGGCAAGGCTGAAGGTCGCGCGATATCCGCGAAAGTGAAGGAACTTCTGGGGTAATTTAGGGCAGGAGAGCAATAAAGCAATAGAGCAGGAGCAAGGTTTGATGCAGTTTATCTAACCTTGCTCCTGCTCTATTGCTCTCATGCTCTATCCCCTATCTTATGCTCTAACCACCATATATGTGATGTAACCGACGTAGCAGAGAGCAAGAAAGGCACCCTCTGCCCGCGTTATAGTGCGTACCTTGATAAACCATCCGAACACCCAGAAGAGGATACAGGCTGCCGTGAGTGTCAGCAGATCGAAATTGCCGATCGAGCCGAATGGCAGCGGGCGTATGGTGGCGGCAGTGCCAAGTACAAAGAAAATATTGAAAATGTTGCTCCCGATCACATTTCCTACCGCCATCCCCGGTTTTCCCTTGGCGGCAGCAGTCACAGAGGTGGCAAGTTCCGGAAGTGAGGTCCCGGCAGCAACGATAGTCAGACCTATCACTGCATCGCTCACACCCAGCGCAGAAGCTATAGCCGATGCACCGTTAACAAACAGATTGCCCCCGAAAATCAGTCCCGCAAGTCCGGCAGCTACAAAAACTACCGATTTCCATATCGGCATCGGGGGAGTAGTTTCTACAGTCTCACCCGCATCAGTGTTGCTGTGCGCGGCAGAGAATGTATGACGCATGAAAATTGTGAAGAACAGCAGCAACAGTATGCCGTCGACGCGTGTCACCATATTCTCACCCGCTCCGTCGAGCAACGTGGCGTTGCCTATGGCAAGCAGAGCCAGAGCTGACAGCAAAACCAGCGGAATATCTTTTGTAAGAATCGTTCGCTCAATCTTTATAGGCGCTACCAGCGCCGTTACTCCGATTATAGCAAAAATATTGAATATATTGCTGCCGACTACATTACCTATGGCAAGCCCGGCATTACCGCTTATAGCCGACATAACCGAAATCACAAGCTCAGGCGCCGAAGTGCCGAAAGCCACAACTGTCAGACCCACCACCAGATCCGATACCCCCCACCGGCGCGCTATCGCCGCCGAACCGTCAGTAAGCCAGTTCGCTCCGAACAGAATCAGAGCCAACCCTCCTAAAAGAAATGCAATGCTTGCTATCATAGTTGAAACCTGTGTGAAAATAATCTTTACAAAAGTATAAAAAAGAAATGAAGCAAATGGTTCAATTTTATCCGGTAGCTAAGCTGCCGCACTCCGGTAGTTGATTCTTATGGACAAAACTTAATCCCCTAAGGCGATACACCCGCATCCGATCCTCCAGCGACATCCGGGCACATAAAAAAAATTACCAACCGCCCCTTAGTCAGCACTCTGCACGTAAAGTTTCCTGCTTGTTCATAGCTATAATCTCAGAAATTTTACTAATTTTGTAATTAAGTAACGACAATCTGAAAAAAGACCTCATCGACCTTTTGTCGCTTTGCCTCGCCAAAGAATCAGTAAACAGCATATGGCGAAGGCCGAACTAACTTTGGGAACATATAAAGATAATTCGATAATGAAACTATTCCATTATACAACAATTGATACGCTTGCTCATATTATGAACAATCGTTCCTTAAAGTTTAGTAGACTCGATCAATTAGACGATGTAACCGAGGCTGAACCTTTTGCTGACTTTAATCCATTGCAGTATATATTCTCGTGTAGTTTTACTTATGATCCGATTGAAAATATACCTTTATGGAAAATGTATGCGAATATGGAAACTGGTATTAGGCTTGAATTTGATTCCAATAAATTGTTTGAACCGGTTCAAACATTTCTTAAAATTCCCTTTCACCCTTTTAAAAGTTTTGAGACACCAGTATCTGTGAATACTGCTATAAAATCAGAGGATATTTTCACTGAAGATTATATTTTAATTTACTGGAACTCCTCTCAAGAAGATAATCTATGTGATTGTATAAAATTGAAAAAGATTGAATATTTAGATAATATTAAGGAAAAATACCGAACCTTGCTTAAAATAGACGATGTCCAAGACGGGGCTAATTCCATTCATAGAGAAATTTTCTTTCAACCCACTGACTTTGGTTTTTATAAAACGTTATATTGGGAATTTCAAAAAGAAATCAGATGCTTGATTTATGCTGTTCCATACAATAAGAATCAAAAAGAAAAATCCCAATTTGTTTCAGGGAAAAGGGTATTAAAAACCAAACATATTTTTGTCCCGATATCTGATTATACTCTAAATAATTTAAAGATAACACTTGCCCCCAAAGCGACTGAAGCGTCTCGATTAATCGTAGAATCTTTGACCAAAGGATTACGGAATGTGAACATACAAAACAGTGCCTTGAAAGGGAAAATACGATAATACAGATTTCTTAAACATTTACATCAGGATGCAATAAATATAAGAACCATTGAAATATATAAATCCATCACTACGGGATTTTATGGAGAAATTATAAATAATATAGTAAAGCTCCTTACTTATGAGCAAGAAGTCGATACGGTTTTTCAATGATCGCGAGGTGAGGGCGGTTTGGGATGACGAGAACAACTGCTGGTGGTTTTCGGCAACTGACGTGGTACGTGCTATCAATGACGAACCTGATTATACAAAAGCCGGTAACTATTGGCGTTGGCTTAAGCGTAAGCTGGCACAAGACGGTATTCAACTCGTGAGTGCCACTCACGGGTTCAAATTTGAGGCTCCGGATGGAAAGCAGCGCAAGGCAGATGTTTTGAATAGCGATGGCGTTATCATTCTCGCCAAGCATTATCCCAACAATCGTGCCGGCAAGTTCCTTGACTGGTTCACTTACAGCGACAATACTATTGACGGGCAGAGCCGAAAGAAGGCATACACCTTATTTGAAAGCGGGCTGCTCAACTCTCTGGAACCTGGCAGCATGAAATGTCTGCAACAGATACATGCCTATCTGTTTGGAGGCTTATATGAATTTGCCGGACAGATAAGGAATAAGAATATTTCAAAGGGTGGATTCACATTTGCCAACTGTCTTCATTTCCCCACAATCATACCGACCATTGAGCGAATGCCAGAAACCACCCTTGACGAGATTGCAGACAAGTATGTTGAGATGAACGTGGTGCATCCATTTATGGAAGGAAACGGGCGTAGCACCCGAATCTGGCTTGACCTTATGCTCAGACGTTCATTAAAACTTTGCGTCGACTGGAGCCGTATTGATAAGAATGAATATCTGGCTGCAATGCGAGAAAGCGTAGTGGATTCAACGCATATCAAGTCTCTCCTGAAAGGTGCGTTGACCGATAAAATCAACGACCGCGAGATGTTCATGAAAGGGATCGACTATTCGTACTATTACGAGGAAGAATAGACCTTTCCTTCTAATGCCGTCTGTGCGTATTTGCAGCCAAAAGTTACGCGAAACCTTTAGCTCGCCGAAGGCAATATTTTAATTTTGCCTGTAATTTGCCGTGGAAAATAAGTGGCTTAACTTTGTGATTTACACTTTGTTCAGTTGTATTTCTTGTACCCAGGGCATAAGCAATATGTTTATTGGTTCAATCGTTGAACCATCGGTCTAAAAAATAATATATCACTCCTCCGACGATAAGACCGACTACACACGTCCCGAGGAAGCCTGGACAAGTACAACAGGCTATTATGAATATCACAATGCACCAGAGAATGATACCAAACATTATGAGTGCTTTTAGGTGGTTATTCGTTGATGAAGTTCGGGACTGTTCCCACGGATGCCATAACTTTTGCGGTAAATTCGCGGGCTATCTTGTCGGCTTCCTCCGGAGTGTCTGCCGGTAGCACGCCATCTGGGGTTATTACATCAAACTTGCCAGAGCCCGCGCGGTGTGTGATTGCCGCAAATGTGGTGGCGTTGGTTGTGTAGGTGGTTTTGTCGCCTTCTGTCTTTATATGTACTTTGTAAATTGCCATAGTTGTATTTTTAGGGGTTATTTACTTAATGTCGGCACCATCCTTCAGTGCGGGACCAATCCATGCCAGGAAACAGAGAACAATAAGTATCAGCGACATATTTCTAAGATTTAGCAGTTACGTGGAAGACTACCATAGCCTTCATCCGCAAAGTTAGCACCATGATGGGCAAAAATCAAGCACTGCTATGTTAAAACTGCCGATTATATTTACCTGCATAATCTGCATAAGAATAAATTTATGGCGTTTTTCCACAAATCAAAGTTGAACAAATTCTTTGCAAATCGTCAAATTATACCTAAATTTGCGGCGCAATATTCCTTTGGGGTATTGCACCTTTTACATATTAGCTCAATCGCAGTCTGAATCACCACCTCGACAAAAGAACGAGCTATGACAATAATCCGTGAGTGCATGCCATCTGGCGTGGACTTTCGCATAGGATTATTATGGCTTGTGGTGAGCCAAGACTGCGTATGACGGAAGTCTGCGCTTTTGTTTTTATTAACAAGAGAGTAAACCGAGTCGAAACAACAGATGGCAATATTGCACAAGACTAATAACACAACAAGAGAATGAAAAAAGTATTTTCATTAATGTTGCTGCTCGCAACAATTTTTATCGTTCTGCCAGGTTGCTCTGATGACAAAGATGAGCCTGGTGGAGGTATCAAAGAAAACATCGTCGGTACATGGACCGGTACTGCTGCAAAAATTGATGGCAAGTGGATAGATATAACCAAATATCCTTACAACACTCGTTTGGGCTTCTCTGCAACTTTCTATGATGATGGTACCTATTACGGTAAAGGAGCATTCGGAACGGGGAGTGGAACCTATAAAATCAAGGGTAACACAATCGAAACGTATGTTGGTGGAAATTTATATCTTAAATATGAGGTGAAGGAAATGACAAGCTCTACCGCAGAACTTACAATCATAGAGGGAAATTCAACTCTTGATGTCAAAGTTGTTAAAACTAAGTAAGTCATGAAAATTATCACGGATAATATAAAATAATTCCCACGACTTACTTAAATAAAACTTATATCAGGATACAGCACATAAAAAATCCGCAAGCATTGATTATCAATGCTTGCGGATTTTTTTCGTTGTCTTACCAGGATTCGAACCTGGACAGACAGAACCAAAAACTGTAGTGCTACCATTACACCATAAGACAATCCGATGCCCAGCTTTGGCGCAGATGCCATGCTTAAGCGGTGCAAAGGTACAAATTTTGTTTAACCCTCACAAAATTCTGATGTAAAAAAGTTTCTACAACCTCAAATATGGATCTATTTATCCCGCACAGCCACACCTACACGCGAATCTGCACATCCGTAGTAAAGATACCATTTACCTTTGAAGAACACTAACCCCTCTATGAATACGGTGCCGGCCGGATATTGTCCGCTCTTCTCGAAAGCAGCTTCCGGTTTGAAGAAAGGTTCGTCAAGGCGTGTGATAAGGTGTGTGGGATCATCGGCATCGAACAGCGCCTGCCCGCCGCAGTAAGTGTTGGCTGTGTAGCGCGGGTCGCGGTTGTCGCCCCCGGCATTTTTACCGTTGTAAAGCAGTAGTATGCCATTGTCGGTCAGCAATGCCGGCGGACCGCACTCCGTCAGATCGCTGTCGAAATATCCGTCGCGGGTGTCCATCACATGTAGCAGTTCCCCGTTTCCGTCGAGCATCGGGGTCCAGTCCGTAAGGTTGTCGGAAGTTGCGACGTTTACAAACTTCTCACCCCAGTACATGTAGTATTTTCCATCAATCGGGGCGATTACCAGTCGGTCACCGTCAAGTTTCGTCACGATCGAGGCTGATTTCGAGAAAGTGTCCTTGAATCGTCCGTCGTATGCCTCTGCGAATGCCGGACCATGTTTCTCCCAATCGACGAGATTTTTTGATGTGGCGACAGCCAGACGGGCCACGTCGCGGTTCCACTGGGTATAGAACATCACGTAAGTGCCATCTTCAGTCATCGCAACTCTCGGATCCTCGCATCCTCCCGACCATTCATACTCTTTCTGGCTGTCACTCCCGGGGTAGAGTACCGGGGTAGCGCCGTATGTGAAGTTCACCCCGTCGGCAGAAACGGCATATCCGATCCGTGAAGTACGCATACCTATGCCGGTGGCGGAATTATCTTCCGCCCGGAAAAGAACCACTATAGAATCGTTGCATATGGTTGCCGCAGGGTTGAATACATCGCTTTCCATCCATGCAATCGGAGTGTCTGTCATGGGACAGCTGAAAGTTATGGATGAATCAGGGGAGAGTACCGGGCGGTCTGTAATCCTCTCGAATCCGGTCAGCGCCCAGTCGTCAGACTGTTTTTCCACATTGCACGATGTGAGTGAAATGGCCGCGCAAAGCAGTAATGTTGTTGATTTCATAATGTGTGTGGGAAATTGATATTTTTTCGGTCTGAAAAGATCAAACGGATTCGTAGTCAGCGAATCCGTTTGATCATATTGAATTATCAGCCCGGCTGTTTGTCGAACATGGCGCGGATGCTTCCTATCGAACCGAGCACACCGGTTGCCTCATAGGGAATGTAGACTGTCTTGGTCTGCTGGCCGGCTGTCATATTGTTGAGGGCATCGATATATTTTATCGCCAGCATGTAGGTTGCCGGATCGGTATTTGTCTGTGCGATAGCTTCGGTTACGTTCTTGATGGCCTGTGCCTCAGCCTCGGCCTGAAGAATCTGTGCGCGAGCCTCACCTTCAGCCTGGAGGATTTCCGACTGTTTGGCTGCCTCGGCCTGGTTGATGCGCGACTGTTTTTCACCTTCGGAGCGCAGGATCAGGGCCTTCTTCTCACCCTCGGCCTTGAGGATCTCGGCGCGGCGGTTGCGCTCGGCCTGCATCTGTTTCTCCATAGCTTCACGCACGCTTTCGGGAGGAGTGATATCCTGCAGCTCCACGCGGTTCACCTTCACGCCCCATTTGTTGGTGGCGTCGTCGAGTATCGCCTGGAGCTTCGAGTTGATGGTGTCGCGCGAGGTGAGGGTCTCGTCAAGTTCAAGTTCGCCTATCACGTTTCTGAGCGACGTCTGCGTCAGCTTTTCGATAGCATTCGGCAGATTATCGATCTCATATACCGACTTTTTCGGGTCGACGATCTGGAAATATAGCAGTGCGTTGATTTCGGTCGTAACGTTGTCTTTGGTAATAACCTGTTGCGAGGGGAAGTCGTAGACCTGCTCGCGGAGATCGATCACCGGGGTTGCGGTGATGCTTACGTAACTGCCGCGGCTACCGTAGTTCTTGATCTGGCGGGTATAGATCATCTTCGGCTTGTCGATGAACGGAACTATTATGTTGAGACCGGCCGGGAGTACGCTATGGAAGCGCCCGAGGCGCTCTATGACTCGTGTCTCCGACTGAGGTACTACTTTCACGGCGTTGGCAACAAGCAGAATCGCCAACAGGAGCAACGCTCCGAGAATAATCCAGATTTCCATGGTGAATAGGGTATTTGGTAAGTAATCTAATTTTGTAGTGAGGAGAGGAGATGCGATGGTCAGCGGCTCACGAGAAGCACTATGCTGTCGTAGCCGCATACGATCATCTGTGTTCCCGCATCGTAGCTGATCTGAGGATCGGCAGCTTTTACCTGCCATGAATCACCGTCGATTTTTACTCTTACGGTACCGCCGCCTGCGAGATCGGCGGGAAGCGTGATGCGACGTCCGATAAGGGCGTCCATGTTGCTTGCGGCTTCTCGGTCGGAGGGGGCGCTTTTCTTCAGAAGACGACGCGCGAACGGAGCCACGAATATGAGTGCCAGAACAGCCGCCAGAGCCACCGTCAGGAGTTGCCATTCAGGTGATGCGCCCAATAGGGCCGCTATCAGACCGCTGGCTGTCGCCACGGCGAGACAAAGGGCGATAGCCGACATTGTGAATATCTCGAAAATGCCCAACGCGATGGTTAGCAGTAGCCATAACGACCACATTGATATGATGCCTGTGAAATCCATAATAGTAAAAATGATATTAGATGCTAGTTTGCAAATATACACAATAATTCGGTATAAATCAATCTTTACCGGTCGAAATCCAACGCAACCGCATCCAAAGATACGATATATACCGGGGTGTCGTAAATTTATTGTATATTTGTACTCATAAGTAAGTCGTAAAAATTATTTTATACTTTCAGGGAGTGTATTTTTGAGCGACTTTCGCTCGAAGATGAAGGAGTGTAGATGTCTACACGTTATCGCCTGCGCTTTTGAGCTTGTCGAAAAAGACTGAAGATGAGAGTGAACCAAAAAGATGCCGCTGAAAGTGTAAAATATCTATTTTGAACATATATGTAATAATTTTCATGACTTACTTAATATGTTCTCATGATATTGTTTCAGATTTACTATGTTCAATATATATGTTGGTGAAGAATATTGTTGTGATTTGCATAGCGCTGTTCACAGGTGCTGTGTCAATAAGGGCTACGGAGACTGAGATGACTGTTTCGGAACTGGCACCGGGTGTGACGGTTCTGTCTGCAGGTACTCCCGATCGTTATACTCCATATTCGGTTTTCGGTGGAAATCCGGCTTTGGAGGCGATGAGGAAGCTTCCGGCGGGGGAGCCGTCTGTCGATCCGGCAATGATCAACCTTAAGGTTACCGACCGGGGCTGCACAGTGTCGGTACCGCTCGGTGACGGCGAGCAACTTTACGGATTCGGACTTCAGTTCGAGACATTCGGGCAGCGTGGGCTCCGCAAGCAGCCGCGTGTGAACGATAATCCGCTCAATGGACTGGGCTATACCCATGCCCCGCAGCCCTTTTATGTTTCTACGGCGGGGTATGGCATTCTGGTCAACACTAACCGGAATACAACCTTCCTTTGCGGTACGAACGAGCAGAACGACAATTATCCATCCCGCACGGCTGTTAGAGAGGGTATTGCGACAGATACCGGCGAGCTATACCGTAGCCGTACAGCCGGCAACCGCGTGTATATAGATATACCCGGAGCAAAAGGGGTGGAGGTTATGGTGATCGACGGGCCGACGCTTAAAGATGTGGTGCGGCGTTACAATCTGCTCGGTGGAGGTGGATGTCTCCCTCCGATGTGGGGGCTCGGTTTCAAATACAGGGTTAAAGGCGATGCGGTTCAGGATTCGGTAATGCGTTTCGCCGGTTATTTCCGCGACAGGAGAATCCCCTGCGATGTCCTCGGACTTGAACCCGGATGGCAGACGGCGGCATATTCCTGTACATATGTCTGGGATGAGGGACGTTTTCCTGACCACTGTGCATTGCTTTCCGATCTCAAGGCTAAGGGCTACCATGCCAATCTCTGGGAGCACGCCTATGTCAATCGTCATTCCCCGATTCATAAGGATATAGAGCCTTATTCGGGAAATTTTCTGGTTTGGGGCGGACTGGTACCCGATTTTCTTCTGCCTGAGGCGCGCAGTATTTTTGGAGGATATCACGCAAGTCTGATTTCCGATGGTGTGGCGGCTTTCAAACTCGACGAATGCGACAATTCGAACATCTCGCGTCCTGATGCCACATGGTGTTTCCCCGATATGGCGGAGTTCCCATCAGGTGTGGACGGTGAGCAGATGCACCAGATGTTCGGTGGGCTGTATATGTCGGTGCTTGACGATGAGTTCCGCAAAACCGACCGTCGCGCCTATCACGACTACCGCTCGTCGGGACTGTTCATGTCCTCGAGGCCGGCTGTGCTTTACAGCGATTCATACGACCACACCGAATATATCCGGGCTCTATGCAACTCGGCTTTCGGCGGTCTGCTTTGGTGTCCGGAGGTAAGGGATTCACGATCGGCCGACGATTTCTTTCATCGTCTTCAGACCGTTATGCTGTCTCCTGAGGCAATGGTTAATTCATGGTATCTGCAATATCCCCCCTGGCTTCAGTTCGACCGCGGACGCAACGAGAAAGCGGATTTCCTGCCCGAGGCGGAGGAATATGAGAATACAGCCCGTGAACTCATCAATATGAGGATGGCTCTCTTACCTTACCTATACAGCGCTTTCAATCGCTACCGCGTGGAAGGAACTCCTGTATTCCGCCCGCTCGTGATGGATTACCCCGGCGATGAGAACACACTGAGCATATCAGACCAGTATATGATAGGAGATGTTCTTATGGCTGCGCCTCTCGTTGGCGATGGAGATTCCCGCGAGGTCTATTTTCCCGAAGGGATATGGTATGACATAAATACAGACACCCGCTACGAGGGCGGAAACCTTTACAGGGTATCCACCGACAGGTCACATCTGCCGCTCTATGTGAAGGCGGGAACGCTTCTGCCCCTTGCCGAGCCTGTACAGTTTGTCGGCGATGATACCGTTTTCCGGCTAAATTGCAAGGTGTATGGCGTTCCGGAGACATCCTGTACTCTTTTCGAGGATGATGGCGTATCGTATGCTTTCGAGCGCGGGGAGTACAACGATGTGACCCTGACAGCTCGCAATGGTAAGGTGAAACTGTCGCGTGCCAAAGGACCTGAAGGGTTTTCCGGAAAAAGATATGAGGTGGTGTCAGCCGCATTCATTGATTGAGCCGGTAAACGAGGCTAATCAGTCAATGTTGACCATATGTAGGGTTTTCAGCCTCAGGCGCGCTTCAAGATAGCGCTGCAGTTCGGTCTGCTTTTCAGGGGAGATCGGTGTGGTATAGCGGATAAGGGCTATGTCGGCGGTGTCGAGCCCTCCGCCGGCAATCTCGCCGAATACTGCGCGTGTCACTGCAATTTCAGCCACCTGAGGAAAGACCACCTTAAGCTCGGGGGCAAGGTATGCCGGAATGGAATCGCTACGCCGCTGTTCGTTGATTATATCCCGCAACGAATCAATCACATGCTGTTTCTGAACGAGTGAGTTCTGTGCAAGTTCATAGATCTGTGTCATGGAGCGTCCCATAATATCCTCGCGGTCGCGGATTGTGCCAGCATCTCCCTGAATGATATCCAGCGTTACGTTGTCAAGTCCATAGTAGTGCATGCGGTTGCTCAGTGCAAGTTCGAGGGAGTCCTGAGGGAGAACCTTACCTATGAGGGTGATGGTGAGTATGCGGTGCCCGTCAGATTGTGAGGTTGTGTGGCTGAGCACTTGTGTGCCGACGAAATGACATTCACCACTGATGAAGCGGTCGGCGTTCATCTCGAAGCGCGACTGGGCAAGCATTGTATATGTCAGATAGATGCTGGGTATGAGGGTGAGGATGGAGAGGGTGTAGACGAGGCGTCGCATGCGTCGGGCACGTTGCGGCACAGCTGACTTTATACGGCTGAATTTCATCAGTTTTACCCCGATGAATGTGGCGAGACAGATGTAGATCGAGTTGATCAGAAAGAGATACAGAGCCCCGAAGAAGTAGTGCATCTGCCATGTAGCAAGTCCATAGCCTACGGTACATAGGGGCGGCATGAGTGCAGTGGCGATGGCGACGCCGGGGATTACGTTTCCTTTGTTCTTGCTTGCGATTGCGAATATGCCTGCGCTTCCGCCGAAAAATCCGATCAGAACGTCATAGATCGTTGGCGATGTTCGTGCCAGCAGCTCGCTGTGACCGGAGCTGACAGGTGATATGAGAAAATAGAGCGTAGAGGCAAGTATTGAGAATATGGCGGCTATGAAAAGGTTGCGTGCCGAGCGTTTCAGTAGTCCGAAATCCTCGATGCCGATTCCAAGTCCAAGTCCGATGATAGGTCCCATAAGGGGAGATATGAGCATGGCGCCTATAATGACAGCCGTAGAGTTGGTGTTCAACCCCAGTGAGGCGATGAGTATGGCGAATACAAGGATGAGCAGATTGGTGCCTTTGAAACTGACGCCGTCGCGTATCGACTGTTCCGCTTCTGCCTCAGGAACCAGAAATCCGTCAAGTGAGAAAATACTGCTGAGGGAGGTTTTCAGATCCGTGAAAAATTTGTTGCTCATATAGTTTGGGATGGTTGGATCGGTTGAGTTACGAGAGCTATGATCTGGTCGGCGAGAGTAGGTGTGGCGAGAGTGCCGTCAAGCCATATGATCGACGGGTCGCGCCGTAGCCATGTCATTTGCTTTTTAGCGTAGACGCGGGTGTTTTTTGCCATTCGGGCTGTAGCAGTCGGTAGATCCCATACGCCGTCAAGATAGGTGAACATCTCTTTGTAGCCTACGGTATTGAGGGCATTGCTGTCGCGGTAGGCAAGCATCGACGATGCCTCCTCTATCAGTCCATTTTTCACCATCGTGTCCGCACGGCGGTTTATCCGCTCGAAAAGCATCTCGCGTGGCATGTCTATAGCGAATTTCATCACCCTGAACGGGCGTTTCTTTGCCTCTCCGGTGCGGAGCGAGGAGTATGGTTTCCCACTCTCCATGCAGATCTCAAGTGCATGCACGAGGCGCTTATGGTTTGCCATGTCTGCCGTGCGCAGGTATTCCGGATCAAGCACCTCGAGCCGGCGGCATACCCCCTCGGTTCCCTCATGTTCCAGAATGGCGTAAGCCTCTTTTCTCACACTTTCGGAAATGGTTGGCAGAGCGTCGATACCTCGGGTGACAGCATCGACATAAAGCATCGATCCGCCGCACATCACCGCGTAGTCGCTCTTTACAAATAGCCTCGGCAACAGCTCCATTACCTCCTCCTCGAAGCAAGCCGCGCTGTAATAATCACCTACAGCGAGATTGCCGATGAAATGATGAGGAACCGTGGCAAGCTCGGCAGGAGTGGGGGCAGCTGTGCCGATGGGGAGGCCGCGGAACATCTGGCGTGAATCCGCCGATATGATCTCGCTATTCAGACGCAGGGCGGTCTCTATGGCGAGTGCGGTCTTGCCGGAAGCCGTTGGTCCGGTGATAACCACGAGAGTTTTCACCGGACCGTCAGCGTTGTTTTCTGTCAGAAGTGTCGGTTTCAAGCCTGTGCAACGAGTTTTGCGATCTCTACAATCACTTTCTCGGCCTTCTCCATCGAAGGGATTGGCACGAACTCATAGCGTCCGTGGAAGTTGAGTCCTCCCGCGAAGATATTGGGGCAGGGGAGCCCCTTGAACGAGAGCTGAGCACCGTCTGTCCCACCGCGGATGGGTACCACTACAGGGGTTACGTCTGCGCGACGCATCGCTTCTTCGGCGATATCGATAATATGCTTAACAGGCTCTATCTTCTCGCGCATGTTGTAGTACTGATCCTTCAGCTCTATGGAGCAGCAGCCGGGGAACTCATTGTTGGTCTTGCGCACAAGGTGTTCAAGTTCCTTTTTGCGGCGTTCGAAGCGATCGCGGTCGTGGTCGCGGATTATGTAGGTGAGGGTAGTGCTTTCCACTGAGCCTTCGATGTGAACCAGATGATAGAATCCTTCGTAACCCTCGGTGTGTTCGGGAGTTTCCCAGCGGGGAAGCATCAGTATGAACTGGTTGGCCATACGGATGGAGTTGAGAAGCTTATGCTTTGCATATCCGGGATGTACATTGCGGCCGGTAAAGGTGACACGGGCTTGAGCGGCGTTGAAGTTCTCATACTCCAGTTCGCCGATTTCACCGCCATCCATTGTGTAAGCCCAGTCGGCGCCGAACTCATCCACATTGAATTTATGCGCCCCCAGACCGATCTCTTCATCAGGGTTGAAAGCGATGCGGATCTTGCCATGTTCTATTTCAGGATGTGCCTTGAGATATGCGACAGCGCTTACAATCTCCGCGATGCCGGCCTTGTCGTCGGCGCCCAGAAGGGTGGTGCCGTCGGTGACTATGAGATCCTGACCTGTGTAGTGCAGCAGTTCGGGGAATTCGTTCGGGCTGAGAACGATGTTTTTCTGTTCGTTGAGTGTGATGTCGCCCCCGTCGTAATTCTCAACGATGCGCGGACGCACATTCTTACCCGACATGTCGGGTGATGTGTCGAGGTGGGCGATGAATCCGACAACCGGAACCTCGCGCGAGGTGTTAGCCGGCAGTGATGCCATCAGGTAACCGTTCTCATCGAGGGTGATCTCTTCCAGACCCATCTGCTCGAGTTCTTTTTTCAGAAATTTAGCAAATTCATACTGTCCCGGAGTCGATGGGGTGAGATTTGTGGTCTCGTCGCTCTGGGTGTCGAACTTCACATATTTCAGAAATCGTTCTATAAGTTCACTCATGTCGTTATATGTATTTGTTTTGTATGCGGTTATGCGCCGCAACGGACCGTTGTGCCCGTCAGTTTTTTCACGGCATACAAAAATACTTCTTTTTATCGGTTCCCGCCACAATTTCCCCCGCTTTTTTACAATGTTACCATAATTAGCTTCACCAGTCCATTGAGATTTATGTGTACTGACAATATGGATATGAAATTTTATAGAAGTGGAGGTATCATATTCCATGTGTTTTGACTATTTTTGTATTTGGATAGGGATTGTATAGTCCGGGAAAATCCCAAATGATATAAGAAAAAAGTGAAATTATTCTTATGTAAAGTCTGGGGTCTGTCTCTTATATATCAACATTAAATATTAATAAGGTCATCTATAAAATTAATATGTATAACTCGATGAAAAATATTTTTGCAGTTGTAATATTAATGTCGCTGATAGCGTGCACGACTTCGAAATCGACAATTTCCAATAATGTCAATCTGTCGAATTACGAGTATGCGTCGGTAATCAACAACGATACGTATCATATTCCGGCTGAGTTGATGGAATATGAAATTCAGTTGTTTGATGCTGTGGGGAACTCTAATCTACAGCTTGTTAACGATGCGAGAATTTACGAATTATCCCGCTCGGATCAAGAAAAACTACTACTGGTAAAATATGGTGTGAATGTTCAGTCAGAAGAAACCATTGTGACTGTAAATTTTATTGATTATTTTACCGGTCGCCCTGTAGCTTCTTGTAGGGGAGCCTATTCCTCGCTTGGAGTTGGCGGGGCCGCACATGACGTAAAGGAAGCAATAAAACGGGTTGCGAAACAAATATCCGATACTTTTCAAAAGCAGTAGATGTTTTTCCCAATGTTACGTTGTTATGCCACTTGTGATTTGATGTTCCCCATTCTCGCATACTTAAGTTCAAACGTGTGCCGAGTAAAATGTAGTGGCGACAGGCGTTGATGGGTGAAGGCGGGGGCAATAATCGGAAGAGGGGAGCGTTAATAGTTATGGGTATATGGTGAGGGACAATTGCAATGATGTCAAGAATTTGAAAACGATAAGGGGCATATTTGTATTTGTGGCGGTGTCGGTCCTGCTGGGGCTGACGCTCGGGTCGTGTTCGCCTAAGAAGAACACTGCCGCTACCCGCAAGTATCAGGAGTTCATCACCCGATACAATATCCATTTCAATGGCGACCAGCACTATACCGAAACGCTGAAGGAAATGGAAACCAATTATGAGGACGACTATTCGCGGATGGTTTTCATTCATCCTGCCGAGGCGAAAGCCGACGAAAAGGCACCTCAGCCGACAGGCAATTTCGACCGCTCCATAGAGAAGGCGCAGAAAGCCATCCAGCTCCGTTCAATTAAGAAAAAACCGAAGAAACAGGCCGGTAAAAGTTCAGATCCCGCCTATAAGGAGTGGATGAAGCGGGAGGAATACAACCCCTTTCTGCACAATTCGTGGATGATGATGGGGCGTAGCCAGTATATGAACGGCGATTTCCTCGGATCTGCTGCTACCTTCTTCTATATTTCCAAACATTTCTCATGGCTCCCGGCTACCGTCACTGAGGCCAAGCTATGGGAGGCGCGTTGCTATTGCGCTATGGACTGGCTTTTCGAGGCGGAGACTATCCTGACACGTATCAAGACTGACGAATTGACATCGAAAACGTTGCGTCAGCTCTACTATACCACATATGCCGATTTCCATGTGCGCTCGAAAGATTATGCCAAAGCCGTAGCTCCCCTTGAAGAAGCTATCAAACTGACCGGCGGCGCGCAGAAAACCCGTCTTTATTTTCTTTTAGGTCAGGTTTACAGTCACCTCGGAAACCGCGATGCGGCATACAAGGCATATAAGAAGGCCGGTTCGAGTTCTTCGGCTTCATACCGTACGAAATTCAACGCCCGCATCAAGCAGAGCGAAGTATTCACCGGTGCCGATATCAAGCCGGAGGTGAACGCTCTGAAACGCATGGTGCGCTACGACCGGAACAAAGAGTATCTCGATCAGATTTATTATGCCATAGGCAACCTTTACCTTTCGCGTGGCGACACAACTAACGCTATTGAAAATTACGAGATAGCAGTGGAGAAATCGACCCGCAGCGGAATTGACAAGGCCATAGCGAACCTTACTCTCGGAGGGCTGTATTACGACTTGCGGAAATACAACAAGGCTCAGCCCTGCTACGCCGAGGCTGTACCGATGTTGCCTGAGTCATATCCCGACTACCGCGCTCTGAAAAAGCGTTCCGACCTTCTTGATGAACTCGCCGTTTATTCGCAGAATGTTGAGCTCCAGGATTCGCTGTTACGTCTGGCGGCTATGACGCCCGACGAACAGCTTGCTGTGATCAACCGCATTATCGACGAACTTAAAAAGAAAGAAAAAGAGGAGGCCGAAGCTGCCGCCCGCGAGGAGTTCCTCGCCAACCGCGATAACGGGCAGAACATGTCCGGAGCCTCAAACGCACCACAGACTTTCGCCATGAGCAATGGCGACGATTCGTGGTATTTCTACAACACCGCTACTAAAAACGCCGGACGAACCGAATTCCAGCGGCGGTGGGGTAACCGAAAACTCGAAGACGATTGGCGCCGGCGCAACAAATCGTCGTTCAATTTCAACGATTTCGACTCTGACGGGGACGCTGACTCGGCGGACAATGGCGATGATGAAAGCTCCGGTACCTCCGATGCCGCACCGGCAGAAAATGCCGCTCAGCTTGAGAAGGAAAACGACCCCCACAATCCCGAGTATTATCTCAAGCAGATTCCGTCTACCGACGAGGAAAAGCAGACAGCCAACGATATCATTCAGGAGGGGCTGTTCAATATGGGTGTCATTCTCAAAGACAAGCTCGAGGATTTTCAGGCGGCTGAAACCGAGTTCGAGTCGCTCCTGTCGCGTTATCCCGACAATATCTACCGTCTCGATACGTACTATAATCTCTATCTGATGTTTATGCGTGCCGGTGACATTGCAAAGGCCGAACGCTACCGTCAGCTGATGCTCAGCGAGTTCCCCGAGTCAAACTATGGTATGGCTATGCGCGACCCAGACTATGTGGGAACGCTCCGCCGCATGCTTGAGCAGGAAAATGTACTTTACAACGAGGCGCTGGAATCCTATTTCAACAACGATAATTCCAACGTTCACTCCATCTATGAGCTTGTGCGTAAAGATTTCCCTCTTACGCGACTGATGCCGAAATTCATGTTCCTTGAAGCATTGGCATATGTGACCGAAAAGAATACCGGCAAATTCAAGTCTACCCTTATGGAGCTTCTTGCCGGATATCCCGATACGGACATTACTCCATACGCATCCTCATATCTGAAAGGTCTGGCGCAGGGGCGTGAGCTATCATCGAACTCCGGAAACATGCGCGGCATGCTTTGGGATATACGCCTAAGCAACGACTCCACCGATGTGGCGCAGGAGGGCGAACTGACATTCGAACTGAATCCTGATAGCGAACAGTATCTGATATTGCTCTTCCCGACGGACCGTATCCCCCAGAACGCCCTCCTTTACGAAGTGGCGCGCCATAACTTCGCCTCATTCGTAGTGAAGGATTTCGATCTCGAAACCATGAATTTCGGACCGCTCGGACTGCTTATCATCAAAGGATTCTCGAATATAAACGAGATAAAACATTACCGTCAGGTGATGGCGCAGTCCGATAATCTGAGTCTGTCTCCTGAAATACGCCCGGTCGTCATATCGGCTAAGAACTTTGATACACTTCTGAAGAGCGGACGTTCGTTCGACGACTACTTCCGCTACATGCAGGACAAGACATACCGCAATACCGAAGAGGCTGTTCTGCCTCCGGAAATATTCGGTGAGTCGGAAGGAATGCCCGACGATGTAACCTCCGACGAATCGGAAACATCGGACGCGGACACGACGCCAGCCACTGAAGATACTGAAACCACTGTTCCGGAACAGCCGCAGGGACGCCAGGAGGAGCATGCAGCAGCTGTGCCCGATAACGCTCCGGTTGTGCCCGAACTCCCGGAAGCTCCCGTAGATGCACCCGCAGAGACACCAGAGGATACGCCTCCGGCCGAACCTCAGGCTCCCACCGTACCATCCACCGAGCCTCAGCCCGACAAACCCACGCAGCCTGCTCCCCAGGAGCCTGCAAAGGAACCAGAGCAGAAACCAACGCCTAAGGCTCCGGTTAAACCTGTACCGAAACCACACCCAAAACCGAAAACGGCTCCGCAACTACCCGAATATCCAGATGGATCGGAGGGTGACGACCCGCTGCTCGACTGAACTTAACGAACCGACAAAATTATTCCGATGAGCGAATATTCCATCCTATGGGCAGACGACGAGATCGATCTCCTCAAGCCCCACATACTTTTCCTCCGAGCCAAGGGCTACGAACCCGTAACCGTCAACAACGGTCGCGATGCTTTGGAACTGGTTGAAAGCCGCCATTTCGACCTTGTGATTCTCGATGAGAATATGCCGGGTCTTACCGGGTTGGAGACGCTTCAGCGCATAAAGGAAATTTCCCCCCAGACCCCTGTCATAATGATCACCAAAAGCGAAGAGGAGAATATTATGAATCAGGCGGTAGGCAACAATATCGCCGACTATCTCATTAAACCGGTGAATCCCAATCAGATTCTTCTCTCGATCAAGAAGAATCTCCATAGTCGCAAGATTGTGTCACAGACCGCGGCTGCCGACTATCAGCAGGAGTTCGCACGCCTTGCCTCGCAGATCAACGACGCTTCGACCATGAACGATTTCTATGCACTGTATGAGAAACTTACCTCATGGGAGCTGCGCCTGGCATCGGCAGACACCAACATGGACGAATTGCTTAAAATGCAGAAATCCGATGCAGATTCAGCATTCTACAAATTTGTAAAGCGTAACTACGAGGATTGGATAGCCGCACTCCCTTCAACGCTAACTCCCGGTAAACCGGCTGCCGGAGGCCCCGATCGTCCGATGCTTAGCCCGGAAATTTTCCGCCACACAGTGTTCCCCCTGATCGAACAGGGCGAGAAGGTCTTTTTCGTGCTTATCGATAATTTCCGCCTTGACCTGTGGCTAACGGTCAAGCCGCTTCTGGCTGAATATTTTACATTTGAGGAACAACTGTACACAACCATACTCCCGACGGCTACCCAATATGCCCGCAACTCGATTTTCTCAGGCCTGATGCCCGTGGATATAGCCCGTCTGTTTCCGCATCTGTGGGTCGATGAAGACGAGGAGGAAGGCAAGAATCTGAATGAAAGTGAACTCATACAGACACTATTCGAACGCTTCCGCCGCCAGTGTAAATTTTCCTACAATAAGATCAACGACTCCACCGGCGGAGAGCGCCTTTTGCGTGAATTCTCGAATCTTTCCAATAATCAGCTCAATGTGATTGTTCTGAATTTCATAGATATGCTCTCACATGCACGCACCGAAAGCCGTATGATCCGCGAGCTGGCCCGCACCGACGCAGCATACCGTTCGCTCGCCGAATCGTGGTTCCGCCATAGCTCCGCACTCGAACTGTTCCGCCGCATGGCTGATTCCGGAGCCAAGGTGATAGTGACCACCGACCATGGAACTATACGCGTGGATACTCCCGTGAAGGTCGTAGGCGACAAAAACACAAATACGAATCTTCGTTATAAAGTAGGGAAGAACCTTGGATACAACCATAAGCAGGTGTATGAGATAAAGCGCCCGCAGCAGTTCGGCTTGCCCACACCCAACGTTTCATCGGCATACATATTCGCCGGAAACAACGACTTCTTCGCTTATCCAAACAACTACAACTACTACGTTCAGTATTATACCGACACATTCCAGCACGGAGGCATATCGCTCGAAGAGATGCTTGTGCCGCTTGTGACTCTCACCCCGAAAAACAATAAATAACAATATAGAAAAGAGATGAAACACATTATAGAGATCCCGACCCTTGATGCACTTCCGGAAGCTGCCGAAAAGTTTGTAGCTCTGATGGGCGATGAGACAGTATATGCTTTCCATGGTGAGATGGGAGCCGGAAAAACGACATTTATCCGTCAGCTTTGTCGCGCTCTTGGCGTTGAGGAGGATCTGGCCAATTCGCCGTCGTTCTCGATTATCAACGAATATCGCTCCGACACCACAGCCGAACTCATGTATCATTTCGACCTTTACCGCCTAGAAAGTGTCGATGAGGCGCTTGAAATCGGTGTCGAGGATTATTTTGACTCCGGCGCTCTATGCCTCCTCGAATGGCCTGAACGCATTGAGCCGCTTCTGCCCGACGATACCGTGGTAGTTGAGCTTAAAGTTAATCCAGACGATTCGCGCACCCTCACTGTAACCACACCGGATGAATAAGCTCTCACATTTTCCTACTCTCCCCTCCACCAATACATGGATGAAGGAACATGCCGGAGAATTCGCCCACGGCGATGTCGTGGCGACCGACGACCAGACTGCCGGACGCGGGCAGCGAGGCAACTTCTGGGAGGCTGAGCCAGGCCGGAATCTCACCTTTTCGCTGATGCTCCATCCCGGCGCTATCGCTCCGGCGCGTCAGTTTATAATTAGCGAATGTGTGGCGCTCGGTATCGTCGATCTGCTACGGAATCGCTTGGCTCCATATGTCGCCCCCGAAATGATAAAGGTGAAATGGCCCAACGATATATATGTGGGTGACGACAAGATTGCAGGAATACTCATCGAACATACCCTCGGTTCCACCAGTATTATCCATACGGTGGCCGGAATCGGGCTTAACGTGAACCAGACAATATTCCGGTCCCCGGCACCCAATCCGGTTTCGATGGCGCAGCTTGTGCCTCACATCACCTTCAGTCTGCCCGAACTTTTGGAAGAGGCTGTCGATAACATCCTTGCACGCATGAGCCGGGTGACTTCAGCCGCTACAGCTCCCGCCGATCAGCATATGGAGTTTCTCGCCTCCCTCTGGCGCAACGATGGCTGCGCCCACCGCTATATGCTTGCCGAAGATAGCTCACACTTCACTGCCGTAATCGACGATGTCGCCCCCGACGGCATGCTCTCCCTCCGCCTCCCCGACGGCTCAGTCCACTCCTTCGCCTTCAAGGAGGTAGCCTTCCTATAGGGGACAATCGATTAAAAGAACACACGTATAGCTTATGTCCAAAAGTCTCTTAGTTCTAATACAGGTACTATTATTATGCTGTATCCTCGCATCATGTGGCGTGGCATACCATGATTCTGTGGAAGATGATCTTGATGTGTTGTCACAGGAGAGTGCTGCCGAGCTACTCGAGCGCGCCGACAGGCTTTATGATCAACTTCCGGATAGTGCGCTTGTATGTTATACAGTGGTTGCCAACCGATATCAGCCGTCGTTGAAACGACAGGATAAAGAGCTGTGTCTTAAAGCAGAATTGGGGAAATGGGAATTGATATTTTTCAATTATTTCGATTATACGGCAGCTTTCGATGCGCTTGAAAATGCAGAAAGAATTAAAAATGATCTTGGAATCATAGTACCGAGAATTCCGCTTTATCTCGGCAGTATGTACCAGACTGCCTATGAACAGACCCAAGCAGAAGAACCAGGTAAGATGGCTTTAGACTATTTCCGTGATGCTTTGCGGAATGCTATTGATACACAAGAGTGGATAGTGGCGAGGATGGCATTTGATAACAGTGTAGAAATGGCTCATTCGCTGGGATGTCTTAATGAACTTGAGGAGGATGCGGTAATTTATTATGAACATGCTGGTGATATAGGTGAATATAGTATGGCATTCGACAAGGGGTATTATTCAGCACTCAGATTGATGGAAAACGCTGATTATGAGTCTGCGTTAATAGAACTCGACAGCATAGAGCCAATTATTTCTCCAGAACATATACGTTATATTTATACTGTGATAGTTACCCGTGCAGAGGCGCTTATTAAATCAGGGAAGGGACCGGAAGCCCTCCGCGAACTTGACAGGGCTGAGAAGTTTGCCAATGAATATAATATGCGTGATGCCAAGCTCGATCTCTATCGTCTACGTGAAGAGTGTTTTTCTATTCTCGGAAAAAACAGCGATGCCGACCGATGGCACAGAGAGTATGTGATGCTCAAAGATTCGCTCCTTAATTACCGGCAAGTAGAGCAGCTTAGCGAGAGAAAATTTCTGCGTCGTATGACAGAAATGGAGCACACGTTAGCGCATATGCATACTCAGCGGCAACGTCAGCATATTGCTATACTCTCGGCTATCATAATAATGTTTTTGGTAGGCTGCAGCGCTTTTGTACTTTATAGAAAGAATCGCTATCTGAGCGAAGCTAACAGGGCGTTGTATCAGAAAACTGTAGAGATGTTGCGTTCTGAGGAGAATAATGGAAACGGAGAGGTTCTTAATGCTTCCAAATACCGCGGAAGCAATCTTACGTCAGAAACAAAAGAGGATATCTGGAATGCAATCAATGCTGTTTTGAAACACAACGATGAGATTCTATCACCGGATTTCAGCCTTGCCCGTCTTGCAGAACTTGCAGGTTCAAAAGAGAAATATGTATCTCAGGTAATCAATGAGCGAGGATGTAATTTCAACATGTTGATGAATGACCGCAGAATCGATGAGGCTTGCCGTAGAATTGACGATTTTGGCAGATATGGACACCTTACCATAGAGGCGATCGGAAACAGCGTTGGATTCAGATCGGCTAATGCTTTTCGTACTAATTTCAAACGTCGCACAGGTCTTGCGCCGTCCACATATATGGAAATGTCGCGGAAGGGAAATTAGCAAGTGGCTGATAATAAATAGAATGTATATTTCGAAAACGCATAATCTTGATTTTGCGTATATAGGTTTACATGATAGTTGCATTGTGCTGCACCATGATGTAATTTTGTGAAAAATATTCAAAATTACATTTAATATGAAGCATTATTTACTTCCTTTTTTAATCTGTATGATGGTGTTCTTTACAGGGCATGCGTCAGATAATCCTACGATTCAGATGCCGTTACGTATGCCAGGCAAGCCTTCTGTAGATATGGGTGCATATTCTCCTGATACAATTAATCTCATTCAGGAAACACCGGAAGGTATGCTGCGGATCTATAACCGTTCCGGAAAAACTGTTCAGGGTCTCGGAGGTGATGACGGTATGGAATTCCGTGTTTCCGAGCAGAGTTCAACTGTTAATATCGTATTCGGCGAGGGAAATAAAGTGTGGATAAAGAATCCCGTATCTGGCGAGCTTCGTGAGACGTGGGTCCCCGGAACATTACAGGAAGATGGTAAATCCATAGTGGTTCCTATGTTCAAGTTTATAGACTACATGCACTCCCTCGAATTCGGGCGTCAGCTCTGTGTATGTGTATGGGATGATAATATCAAGATGTATATGCCCGATATGTCGGTTACAGAGGTAACCTATTCGATTGAAGGTGACTGTATCACACTTGAAGGAATGTCGGAAAACCGCATCCTTTCACACGCATATCGCGCTCAGGGTGAGACCGAAGAGGAGTATGCCTACGATGGGACATGGGGTGAGAGTGGTGATTTTGGGAGCGTATACACCCCTACGGAAGTTCAGCCGTGCCGTATGCCCGTCGGTTTTGAAACTATAGAAATGACTTTCAGCGCGCCATACGAGACTTTCAGCTGGTCGTATGTGAAGCAGCGTGCGCTTTTGGCTTTTGACGGTGATGATGTATATTTGACAGGAGTAGCTTCGCTTGATCCTGACTGGTGCGTTAAGGGTACTGTTGAGGAAGGAAATCTCCGTTTCCCTTCCGGTCAGTTCTTGGGTACAGATCATGATAATTCATATTACTTTTCTGCCGATCCGACAAATGGAATGCCGGGTGATGTTGTGTTCGAACGTGAGGGTGATGAGCAGTATTATTGCAATGCCCGTGTATACATTACTTCTGACAGCAAAGGTTCTGCATTCTACGGCAGCTATGACGGAGTCCTGATAAGTTCCCGCACTATGCCTGAGGTAAGCGTTATGCCCGATGATATTACACCGCGGATTTTCAAAATGGCATATCAGGGCTATATCCAGTCGATTGATTTCTATTATGACAGTTCTGCGAATGTATGGGTAGCTATAAAAGATAATGAAGTATGGATCAGTGGTATATTCTATGCTCCTGACGGCGCCATTCACGGCTATATCGAGGATGATAAAGCCATATTCCCTGCCGGTCAATATCTTGGTGAAAGCTCGTATGCTTATCCTGAATGCTGGTTCATGCCGTTTGATCCCGCAAATCCTGCAATAGTCCTCGATCAGCTTGTAATGGATTATAACGAGGAAAACCATACCTTTACAAATCCCTCAGGGGCAATATCCATTTCATGTTCCGACCACCGAAATGTGGGGATCTTCTGGTATTTCAAACCCGAATTTAGTGTTATAGAAATGGCTGCTGCTCATCCGCAGGCTCCTGAAAATATAGAATATGAAAAGGTTGACTGGATTACTGATCCGTTTGTGAAATTCACGATACCGATAACGGATGCCGATGGTTATAAATTGTTGACTGAATATCTGGGTTACCGAGTTTATACACGGTCTCCCGGTAGCGATGCCGTTCAGTATGTGATGACACCTGAGACCCACGAAGATATGCACCTTACTGAAGACCTGGCCGAATATCCCTACGATTTATACGGAGATGATATCAGTTGGACTGCCGGGCGTCATAGCTTCCGCTTGCGTAATCTTCCTGAAAGTACAACTCATATCGGCGTTCAAAGCTACTACACTGCCGGTGGCGAGAACAATGAGTCGGAAATTGTATGGTTAGAGATATCCACTACCGGAATAGAAACTGCGGAAAGCAATAAGCCTGACGGAGTAGACACTCAGATCTATGATTTGCAGGGACGCATAGTGTCTCGCACTCCCGCTCCTGGTCTTTATATCCGGGATGGTAGAAAGATTATAATAAACTGATTACATGAACATACACACACAGAGTCTTTAATCTGAGATTTTCGGAATGAGATTCACAATAATCCATTCCGATACAGCTAAAAGTACTATCTGACTGTCGGATAGCGCTTTCAATCATAGCCCCACACCGAGGCGCCTGTGCGCCGAGGTGTGGGGATTGCCATATAGCCACATTTGTGCGGCTTCGAAGATACCGGTCATTGATATTCGGATACTTATATGCCATCTTCGAAGGCATTGCCATAGATATATCCCATCTACCCCACGCCTCGCCTATGGTTCGTGGTGGAGCTACGATTGGAAGCGCTGTCTTCGACAGCTCGCTCATGGTATCAATTTTGCCGGTTCTGCTACACCCTCATAATATTTTATAATATTCGATACATTCGCCTGGTCGGAGAGGTTGAATCCCGATTTGTTTGAAATCCAAAAGAGTTCTTATAATAAAATTTTGTCGTTGTTTAGGGCATCTACAGTAATAAATTGGCAACCGGATTGCCGATGTTTTGCATAAGTATCGGCCACAAGATCTATAATTATAGAACCTATTCCCATACTCTGATAGTCCTTTGATGTTCCAAGATGACCTATGTTTATAGCTGGATATGATGATTGGCGATTAAGAAAGGATACAACATCCTCATCAGTCTCTAACTTTAAATCCTCAATAAAATCTTCCTTATCAGATTGAGAACCAATCATCAACGCATCATTCATAAGAGTAAATGCAGCTACGATTTCCCCTGAGTCTAAGAATACAGTATATGCTGACAGATAACGGCGTCGGACACACTCTTTGACCTCAAAATGAAAGAAATCATCAAGGTCTTTTACGCCACACGAAAACGCAGACATATTTTCATAGTCTGCGTCATTCATTAATCTTATTTGAATTTGGGAATTAATATCCAAGAAGCGGGTTTTTTCCTCCACAATTAGCAATTATTCGGTTGGCATTGGCTTCTGTACGAGCTTTACGCTCTGCATTGCGATGTCGTTCTTCTGCATTAAAATCCCCCCGGAGATGTTTCTCCAGATTACAACGGAAACGAGCGACATCATCTCGATCCATTGGAGGATTAGGAATTGAACGGATCATAACTTCAACTTATTATTTATGCAAAGTTAAAACTTTTCTTTCATTCTTACAAACTTCCTATGAAGGAATCTGCTATTCTTTTTTATGGGAACATTTGAATTAGCATCGATGTTCATTGACAACAAATATATAAAAAATATGGTTACCACAGTCTCATCGACTTGATACTTTCGTTCAGCAGAAAGAAAATCTCTCTACGTCGGGATTCTGGCGGGAGATGAATTGCCCGGGTGGAATTAAATCACTATCTTTGTATAGTGACTTGAATCTAAACATTTGATAGAACTTAAAATTTGGTTATGAGGAGAATTTCAGGACTACTGATAGCGTGCGCTATGGCGGTGAGTTGCTGGGCGCAGGATGCGACGTTCAATGTAGCGACTTACAATCTACGGCAGCTCAACGACGGCGACCGGCGTGCGGGCAACGGATGGGAGCAGCGCGAGCCGGTGGTGGCAAAGCTGATTCAGTTCCACGATTTCGATATTTTCGGAACTCAGGAGGGGTTCAAGAGCCAGCTCGAGGATCTGAAACGCGATCTGCCCGGGTATGACTATATCGGGGTGGCGCGCGACGATGGCAAAGAGGCCGGCGAACACTCGGCGATTTTCTACCGCACGGATCTGTTCGATGTCGTGAATCACGGCGATTTCTGGCTGTCGGAGACCCCCGACCGCCCCGGGCTCGGATGGGACGCCGCTTGTGTCCGTATATGCACATGGGGACGTTTCCGCCATAAACCCTCGGGAAAGGAATTCCTGTTTTTCAACCTGCATATGGACCATGTCGGCACTCTAGCCCGCACGGAAAGCGCCAAGCTCATAAAGAGGAAAATCGACGAATTCGGTCCGGAATTGCCCGTTTTCCTCACCGGAGATTTCAATGTCGACCAGACAAGCGGCTCATATAAGACAATAACGGAAGATGGAGTACTCACCGACGCTTATACCCGTGCAAAGTTTGTCTATGCCAACAACGGAACCTTCAACAATTACCGTACCGACGGCTTCACCACACAGCGCATCGACCATGTTTTCACATCTCCGTCGGTTGAAATCCTGAAATATGGTGTATTGACCGATACATACCGCACTCCGCTTGAGGATGCCGTATCGGTCGATACCAACGGAACAGCCCCCGAGGAGCTTGATATCGTGACTTTCACCCCACGTACACCCTCCGATCACTTCCCGGTGCGCACCACCGTCACTCTTCCCTGATGATACCACACGCGGAGACTTTCGCCGCCATCATGTAATGGCGGCGTGTCTCCGGGGCAAGTTTTTCGATAGAGTAGCGGAGCATGGTGCGGGGCATACGGTGGGCATGCCTGTCGAGAAAAGCGGTCAGCTCCTCCTGAGAGCGTTTACCCGCTTCACGCAGCATCCATCCCGATGCCTTATGTATCAGCGGCTCTTTATCGTCAAGTAACATTTCCGCCAGTTCGGCAGTCAATGCCGTCCGGCGGTTTTTTATGTATGTCCATGTGGCGACTATGCCTATGCGCCGTCGCCACATATCCTTGTCAGCGCATAATTGCCGCAACAGATCGTCGTTGCCGGTGGCCATACAGAATCTCCCTACGATCTGAGGAGCTGACAGGTCTACCAGGTCCCAGTTGTTTATGCGGCCGGTATGCGCCAGATAGAATTCTGCAATCTCTCGACGCCGGTCCGGATCTTTCGATTTGTCGAAACGTTTAACCAGAGCCAGCAGGGCCGCCATGCGGAATTCGTGAATCTCCTCGTCAAGCATAAGGGTGAACGTCTCCTCGGGCACATCGGCATATAGCTGCGAGATGGCACGGTTCGCCGGCACTGTAAGGCCGATGAACCGGTCACCTTCACCATATTCTCCTTTGCCCGTCTTGAAAAACGACGACAGTAACTTCACCTTTCCAGGCACAGCAGCCTCAGAAAGTTCTGAGCGCCAGCGAGCGGCAATCTCATGGGCAGTTGCCATCGGTTATTTCTGTTTCTTGCGGGTAGCGTTTATTACCCCCTGATTGATGTCGCGGACCTTGTCGAGATCCATCTTCTCAACCTTGCGGTCGTATGTCACCAGACCGTTGATCTCATGCTCTACATCAGTAGTCTGGGTATAGATGCCCGTGCTGAGGCCGAAATATCTTATGAGCTGCTCAAGCTCGGTGAGCATCATCACATATGTGTCGCTCAACTGATCCTTGTTGATCATCATTTCATAGGCATCGTTGCGCACAGGCCACATATGTCCGCGCACGAACAGACCTTTGCCGCCGAATTCGCCGAGCGATGCCGCGCGGGTTTTCTCCGGACGGGGAACCGCGTTGGGCTCTATCCGTCCGTAGTGATGGAGGTCGATGAAGTCGCCGTTGCCCGGATCGCCGGGTGCCGGACGGTAGCCCGGAGCATAATTGAAGCCCGACAGACCGTTCACAAGGCGCGACGGATCGTAATTCTTCACATCCTCGGTTATCTCCGCAACGTCGAAAGCGCCCCAGTTCTCGTTGAACGGAACCCACATCACGATGGATGGGGAGTTGCGATGCTGGTCTATCATGGTTTTCATCTCCTCGCGGAACTGACGGCGCACGGCAACCGAATCCTCTCCGTCCGGAAGCCAGAGGTTCGGCATATCCTGCCATACCATAAGCCCGATGCTGTCGCAATAGTGATACCACCGCTGAGGTTCTACCTTTATATGTTTGCGGATCACGTTGAATCCGGCGCGCTTGGCAAGTTCGATATCATATTTCAGAGCCTCGTCGGTAGGGGCGGTGAAAGCGCCGTCGGGCCAGTAGCCCTGGTCGAGCAGACCGATGTTGAATAGGAATTCGCCGTTGAGCAGCGGGCGCATCGTTCCGTCGACCTCTCCGAGCTCAACGGAGCGCATGCCGAAGTATGATTTCACCTCGTCGACAACCTTACCTTTCTTGTCTTTAAGCTGTACGGTCAGATTATACAGGTAAGGATCGTCGGGGCTCCATAGGCGTGCGTCCGGTATGGGCAGGTAGAATGTCGCGTCCGAATTCCCCTCTTTGCTTGCCACCTGCTTCGTTCCGTCAGTAGCGATGGCTGCCACCTTAAGTTGCGGATCGCCGCTGTAAGCTGTCACTTCGAGGCGGTTGTTCTTTACATCGGGCTGAAGCCTGATTTCCGAGATATGATTTTTACCTACCGGTTCGAGCCATACGGTCTGCCAGATTCCGGAAGTAAACACATAGTCGCCGTGGGGGCCGTTCTTTCCGCAGGCTGCTTTTCCGTCGTTGGGGTCATATGCGCCCACAATAAGCACATTTTCCCCCGGTTTCAGAAAATCGGTTATATCCATGCTGAAAGCATCGTAACCTCCGGTATGCGCCCCTGCCTTTTTACCGTTTACAAATACCGATGCGACGCGGTCTACAGCCCCGAAATTAAGCATCACACGGTCACCCTTCCAATCACCCGGAACAGTGAACGTTCGCCGATACCATAAGTTCGTATCGTCCTTGCGGGCTATACCCGACAGCTCCGATTCGGGTGGGAACGGCACGCGTATAGTTTCCGCATTCTTCTTGAACGCCGGCGGTGTGGCGGCATCAACTGGTGAAGGAAGTTCCTTGCCGCCCATATATTCCCAGTTGCCGTTGAGATTGAGCCAGCGCTCTCTTGCAAGTTGTGGACGCGGATATTCCGGCAGCGGAATCTCTGCCGCCATAGCTTCTGCCGTCCAGGGGGTGGGGAGTGTGAACTCTTCAACGGAAGTAAAGGAAGCTGCTGTTGCCGTGCTGCTCAACGCCATGGTTGCACACGCCAGAAGCGTGCCGATTGATCTGTGTCGCATCATGATATCGTTCGGTATACTTGTTTTAGTTAATTTTTCCAAACAAAGTTACACATTTTTTTGCATAGTTCCTAATGCCCGAGCGTAACTCTCTCGCCGCAAATCACCTATTCCCCCTCCTCTCCTGACAGTAAATAATTCCTAAATGCGCCACGTTAATGGTCCGGTAATCTTAACTTTTTCAGTACGGTCAATCTTGTATTGACCTGTTGTCTTGTCGTAGACAAGATCATTGTGGCAGAAAGCATGTCTCAATTGACTGAGGACATAGAAACCGGAGTTATAAAGGGGCACATACAGAGTATTTCAGACTGCTCTTGTTGCGTAGCATCGGGGGCGAACTCGTTACTTCGACGTTTGAAAGTTACTCTGCGTAAAGTATTACACATAATATTGATTTATTGCCGCCGTCATCCCCTCGTTGGCGTTTTGTTGTTGCACGAAAAAAGCGTAGGAATCTGTATCTGTTGCCGTCCTACTGCTTGAGGCTTCTCGCATTGCCCATCGATAGTTGGACGGCAACTGCAGAAGCCCACGCCAGTATATGCAATCGGTGCGTCTGGCGCTATTTCTCCCGAAATAGCATGTCGGACGCAAGATAATTACATACCCACGGGCATCTACCGTTGCTCAATCCCTGACTATCGATTAAAAAGTTTGCGAGACATTTCAAGCAGTCAAGAATCAGCGCGGATAAACGCTTTCTATGTATTTTATTGCGGTCGCTCAGATGAGCGACCTTGATACATCCCGCTCCACTCTACCCCAGACCGGGGATAGTTCGGTTAAGGAACCCTACCCTACTGGCGTGGTCTGCGATGCGGTCTGCGACAGCAAAGTTAGATAATCTTTTTTATTCGGGCAATAACGGAATCAAGATTGTTTTATTTTTCAGTCAATCCGTGATGGTAGGCTATTCTTCATCTTCCAATCCTTCATAAACGGAATGTTTTCTTTAGCGGCTATTGAAGAGTTCACTAACGCTTTCTTATCACAAAAAACAACAAAATGAAACCAGTAATTCAAAAACTTTGGATGGTCATAGCGCTGCTATGCACATCCATCCCGATAGCACGACAAAAAAGGTAATGCAATAACGGCAAGCCACCGCTAAGAATAATCTGTTCGAAAACCCCGGAATTCAAACCGCAAAGTTGTACATCGGATTCAACTTTTGCGGTTTGTCTATGGGTGTTATCTGAAAAAGCGTTAACTTTGTAGCGAAGTTAACCTTAACATTACGTTACCTATATGAAATTTACTCAGTATCTGATTTTTGCGATTTCCGCTGCCACTGCTTTGTGTGCATCGGCTGCAAAAAACTATCAACTCACATCGCCGTCGGGCAATATCGCCGCCGACATCGAGTGCGCTTCCTCCATCACATACTCCGTGGCCTACGATGGAAAGGAAGTGCTGTCGAAATCGCCGCTGTCAATGACTCTTTCCGACGGAACCGTATGGGGAAAGGATCCTCGCGTTGCGAAAGCTTCACGAACATCGGTGAACACAACCATCGCATCGCCGTTCGCACCATCGGCTCAGATGAAAGATAATTACAACGGGCTTACCCTTAAGATGAAAGGCGACTGGAGCCTCGAATTCCGCGCTTACGACGACGGTGTGGCCTACCGCTTTGTCAGCGATCGCAAAAAGCCTTTCGAGGTTGTCGATGAGCAGGCGGAATTTATCTTCCCCGGTAACTACACTGCCACCGTACCCTATGTGCGCCGTGGAACCGACGAGGATATGACATCCCAGTTCTTCAACTCATTTGAAAGCTCATATACCACAGCTCCTCTGGCCGAGCTTAATCCCCGTCGCCTCTCTTTCCTGCCTCTGGCGGTGAATGCCGGAGAGAACGTACGCGCCGTTATCACCGAAACCGACCTACGCGCTTATCCGGGCATGTACCTTTACAATCCCGACGGATCCACATCGCTCAAATCGAAATTCGCGCCCTATCCTACAGCTGTAACCGACGGCGCATACAACAATATTCAGGGCGTTGTGACCGAGCGCGCCGACTATATCGCTAAAATCGACGGTCCCCGCACATTCCCCTGGCGTGTGATCGTTCTTGGCTCTGACAAAGCGCTTGCAGAAACAAATCTCAGCTATCTGCTTGCCGAACCGTCGCGCATTGCCGATACTTCATGGATCAAACCCGGAAAAGTGGCATGGGACTGGTGGAACGCATGGAACATCAAAGGTGTTGATTTCGAAGCTGGCATAAATACTCCTACCTACAAATACTACATCGATTTCGCATCTGCCAACGGCATCGAGTATGTGATTCTCGACGATGGATGGGCAGTAGGCAAAGGTGAGGATCTCATGAAGATCAATCCGGCAATCGACCTCGCGGAGATTATCGAGTATGGAAAATCGAAGAATGTCGATATCATACTCTGGGCCGGATTCCGTGCTTTCGAGCGCGATATGGAAGAGGTTTGCCGCCATTATTCGCAGATGGGTGTAAAGGGTTTCAAAGTCGATTTCCTCGACCGCGACGACCAGCTCATGACAGACTTCTGCCATAAAGCAGCCGAGACTGCCGCACGCTATAATCTGGTGCTTGATATCCACGGTGCATACAAACCCGCGGGCATCAACCGCACATGGCCCAACGTGCTCAACGTTGAGGGTGTGCTCGGTCTGGAGAACGCGAAATGGTCCGATCTCGACGCGTTTGACATCATCACATACGATACTCAGCTCCCGTTCATACGCCAGGTTGCCGGCCCGATGGACTATACTCAGGGTGCCATGACAAACGGTGCCCGCAACAATTTCCACCCTCTATACTATCAGCCTATGAGCCCCGGCACACGTGCGCATCAGATGGGACTTTACATGATACTCTATTCACCTCTCAACATGCTGTGCGATGCTCCTACAAACTATGAGCGTGAGCAGGAATGCACCGATTTCATTGCGGCAGTTCCGACCGTATGGGACGAGACCATCATGCTCGACGGTAAAATGGGTGAGTATGTGGTGATCGCCCGCCGCAACGGCGACAATTGGTTTATCGGAGGTGTGAACAACTGGACACCCCGCGATATTACCATCGACCTCGCGCAGCTCAACATTCCGGCCGATGCCGACGTCGTTCTCTTCACCGATGGAAAGAACGCTCACCGCAACGGTAACGACTACAAACGTCAGACCATGAAAGGAAGCGATCTGAAAAACGGACTGAAACTGCATATGGCTCCCGGCGGTGGCTTTGCTGCCGCCGTCACACGCTGATATTAACGTTTCCCTCCATAGCAAAAGGTCCGCATGCCCCGTTTCGGCATGCGGACCTTTTGCTATGGAAAATGCTAACCTGAATAACCCGCGGATTATATAAAGTTCATTTTGCGGTGGCACTTGTTTTTATTTCGCGATAAGTAAGTCGTGAAAATTATTTTATACTTTCAGAGAGTGTATTTTTGAGCGACTTTCGCTCGAAGATGAATGAGTGTAGATGTCTACACGTTATCGCCTGCGCTTTTGAGCTTGTCGAAAAAGACTGAAGATGAGAGTGAAAAGCGCCAAAAAAATGCCGCTGAAAGTGTAAAATATCTATTTTGAACATATATGTAATAATTTTCATGACTTACTTATCGGTGAAAAATATTATCTTTGCAGACGTATAGCCGGCCACGATCCGGTAACGGAAAGAACATTCACTGTATGTAAGTCGTGGAAATGATTTTATATTATCCGTAATAATTTTCAGGACTTATCTATCACTTAAATCTCATATCAATTATGTTCAGGAAAGTTTTATTTGCCGCAGCAGTGACCCTGTCTCTCACCTCGGCTTTCAACGCATCGGCTCAACGCAACGACTGGGCTAATTTCGCCCGTTTCGAGCAGGAAAATAAAGAACTCCTTTCGAAGCCGCAGACCGGGCGTCTCGTGGTATTCCTCGGCAATTCCATCACGGAGGGCTGGGCCGGTCAACGCCCCGAATTTTTTGAAACCAACGGATTCGCCGGACGTGGCATCAGCGGTCAGACCACATACCAGTTCCTTTCGCGTTTCCGCGACGACGTTATAAATCTGCATCCGAAGCTGCTCGTACTCAACGCCGCTACCAACGATATCGCCGAGAATACACATCCCTACAGCGAGGACCGAACTTTTGGAAACATCGTGTCGATGGTGGAGCTTGCCAAAGCCAACGGCATAAAGGTTATACTTACCTCCACGCTTCCCGCAGCAGGCTTCGGATGGAATCCATCCATCAAAGACGCCCCCGAGAAAATTAATTCGCTCAATGCACGTATCAAAGCATACGCCGCTAAAAACAAGATTCCCTATGTTGACTATCACAGCTCGCTGCTCGGTGCGGACGGACGCTCACTTGACTCGAAATACTCGAACGACGGAGTTCACCCCACTGCGGCCGGCTACGAGGTGATGGAAGCCCTCATTCTCCCCGCTGTCAGAAAAATTGTTAAGTAACATAGTCGTCTCATCGTTCGGGTGAATACCTTTGCCACCTGTTTTGCCGCGTCAGCCCTGAAGAGACTGCTTACCCTATTGAACGGTCTGAAAAAATTTTGTATTTTTGCATCCGGAAACCGGCCTGTCTGTTGCACGACAACCCGTTTCCGGATGTTTTATTTTCACCATATCTCAGACTTTTTACTCAAAAATGAATATAGCCATCGTGGGCGCCAGCGGCGCCGTAGGTCAGGAATTGCTTAAAGTTCTCGCACAGACCGATTTCCCCGTCACCACACTCCGACTGTTCGGCTCATCGCGCAGCGCCGGATCGGTTTATGATTTCAAGGGACAGAAAATTACAGTAGAGGAACTGACCGACGATTCCGACTTCTCGGGGGTAGATATAGCCTTTACATCAGCCGGAGCTTCCACCTCGAAGCGTTATGCCGAACTTATCACACGCCACGGTGCGGTGATGATCGACAATTCGAGCGCCTTCCGCATGGATGCCGATGTACCTCTGGTGGTGCCTGAAGTCAACGGAGCCGATGCTCTCGATGCTCCACGCCGTATAATCGGTAATCCTAACTGTACTACTATACAGATGGTAGTGGCGCTGAAGCCTATCCACGATCTTTCGCCTATACGTCGCGTTCATGTGGCTACATATCAGGCTGCAAGCGGGGCGGGAGCCTCGGCTATGCAGGAGCTTGTTGAGCAGTATGCGCAGATCGGCAGAGGTGAGAAGCCTAAGGTAGAGAAATTCTCGGCTCAGCTGGCATACAATGTGATACCTCACATCGACGTGTTCACCGACAACGGATACACAAAGGAGGAAATGAAGATGTTCAACGAAACCCGCAAGATCATGCATGCACCCGATATAGCCGTAAGCGCCATGTGTGTGCGTGTGCCGGTTCTCAGAGCCCATTCCGAAGCTATTTGGGTGGAGACGGAAACCCCTGTATCTCCCGAAGAGGCACGACATGCGCTGGAGAATGCTCCGGGTGTGGTGGTAATCGACGAACCTGCCGACAAGGTTTATCCGATGCCGCTCGACATCGCCGGCAACGATCCGGTATATGTAGGCCGAATCCGTAAGGATATTGCCAATCCCAACGGACTTACTTTCTGGGTGGTGGGCGATCAGATCCGTAAGGGTGCTGCCCTCAATGCCGTTCAGATCGCGTGGTATCTCCTCAAGCATAAAAAATAAAGACTCCTGCCTGTGATTACCTGTGCCACAGCTCTCGTAACCGCTCCTGTCACGATCTTCCTCATCGTGATGGCGATTATTCTGCTTGCACCGGTGATTCTCAACAAGCTCAAGATTCCGCATATCATCGGCATGATAGTGGCGGGAGTGGTTGTAGGTCCATACGGACTGAATATTCTCGACCGCGACAGTTCGTTCACGATTTTCGGTCAGGTCGGGCTCTTATATCTCATGTTTCTCGCGGGACTTGAGATAGACATGTACCATCTCAGACGCAATATCCGCAAGGGGGTGGTATTCGGGCTGCTTACATTCTTCATACCTATGGTTATGGGTGTGCTGGCGAGTGTTTATATACTTCACGTCAGCTGGCTTACTTCATTTTTGCTCGCCTCGATGTACGCGTCGCATACCCTCATAGCCTATCCCGTAGCGGCGCGCTTCGGAATTACAAAAGCCCCGTCGGTACTGATCTCCGTAGTCGGAACCATAATCGCGGTAGTCGGTGCGCTTCTTGTACTCGCCGGAGCCGTGAATATATTTGATACCGGAGAGTTTCATTCATCCGGATTTCTGTGGCTCTTCACTAAACTGGCCCTTTACTGTGCCGCTGTGCTGTATGCTTATCCGCGCCTTACGCGAAGGTTTTTCAAGCAGTATAGCGACAAAGTGACGCAATATGTGTTTGTGATGGTGATGCTCTTTCTCTCGGCATGGGTGTCCGGAGCCATAGGCCTTGAGCCTGTTCTCGGAGCGTTCTTCGCCGGACTGGTACTCAACCGTTACATACCCGCCAACTCACCGCTGATGAACAGTATCGAGTTCGTAGGTAATGCGCTCTTCATTCCATACTTTCTCATAGGTGTGGGAATGATGATTAATGTCGGGGTGATAGCCCGCGGTAATACCCTTGCAGTAGCGGGGGTGATGCTTGCCGTGGCTCTTGCAAGCAAATGGCTGGCGGCATGGATAGCCCAGATAACATATGGGATGGATGGAGCTGACCGACGCATGATGTTTGGCCTGACAACGGCTCATACCGCGGTGGCTCTCGCGGTGGTGACTATAGGATACAATATGATTCTGCCCGACGGATCGCGCATGATCGATGAGACTATACTGAACGGAACCGTACTTGTAATTCTTGTTACCTGTGCCATCGCACCTATGTTCACCTCTCAGGCCGCATCGCGCATAAAGATACGGATGCTCGAAGGTGTTTCGCAAACAGATGTGGAAAAGGCTTCGGCCGTGCATATGCTTATTCCGGTAGCGAATCCCATCACATCCGCATCCTTGATGGAACTTGGCCTTATGATGAGGCTTCGTCATGAGGGGATAAATGCAGATACGCTCTACGCTCTGCATGTCCGCAACGACAATTCTCCTGCGGCTAAAGCTATTGGTGAAAATTCGCTCAGGCTGGCTATTCAGGCTGCCGCAGGAGCCGATGTGCCTGTCACGCCGATCGAACGGTTCGATATCAATACGGTGACCGGAATATTGAACACCGTTCAGGAACGCGACATCAATTGCATTGTTATCGGCATGCACAGGAAGACTACGGTCATCGATTCGTTTCTCGGTGCGAAGATTGAGCAGCTGTTGAAAGGAACGAACCACATGGTTGTGATATCGCGTTGCTATATACCGCTCAATACGGTTACACGCATCGTCGTGTTCGTACCGGCCAATGCCGAATATGAAACCGGATTCCGCAGATGGGTGCTTGCGCTTGGTCATCTCGCCTCGGAGATCGGGTGCCGTATCATTTTCTGCACTAACGAGCGTCAGCAACCTATTGTTCGGTCGATAATACGGCGTGAGGCGCTCGGCATACGCCATGAATACCGTACGGTCCTCGATAAGGATGATTTCGTGCTGTTGGCGAACAGGGTTCTCGACGACGACCTGTTTGTGGTTATAGGGGCGCGCCCCAACTCTGTCAGCTATTCTTCCGACATGGTGGAAAGTGCGATGTTCCTCCAGCGTTATTTCAACCGCTATAATCTATGTATGATATATCCCGAGCAGTTCGGGGAGGAACCTGCCTCATATACTTTTACGGATCCGCTCGGTTCTGATATTGTCACTACGGCGTCACCGCTGTGGCTTGCCGTGCGTTCGCGGCTTCAGAAGCTCAACGCTCTTAAAAAGCGTCTTACCCACCGACGCCGCTCCCGCCGGCAGCCTCCGACGCTCTGATCCCCCCATGATATATGATCCTGCTTGTGAATCCCGGCCTAAGCATCCGTCAGGAGGCATGCGTGGGGTATTCAGCGGATGGTTGTAGTGACAGTTGCTCCTGATTTAACTTTTATTTTTCTGCTCCATTTGGTAAAACGGTTATCTCCAAGCGGTTGCCGGCTATCATCGTCTGTTTCCGCAAAGATGCTGTAGGAGGCGTCGAAGGGAGTTGGATTGGTGATACGCAGTTTTGTTTTCCCTTTGGAGCTACTGATGATTTCTACATCGGCGTGATCGAAAACAAACAGTTCCGGATCGGCGCCTCCGGTGCGGAGATATATTCCCGGAATTTCTATTGCCATAAGCGCGCCGTTCGTTTCGTTCCATCCCGTTTTCCATCCCCGGTCAAGAATTCCGCGGCGGTCCGCATCGCAGTATGTCAGCCGTTCGTTGATAGTGCCGTCAGACTGAATACCCTCGGCATGGGCATGGATTACATCGCGCAGAAGCTCGGCATATATCCGTTTGCCGGTGGCGCGGTAGAGCTTGAAGAGGGCATCACCGGAAAGAGTGCAGAATCCAGGAGCGCCATGTTTGTTCTGGGTACTTGCCCATACCGCGCCGGTGAAGTTCGCGCCGGTTTTTGCAAGATCCAGATCAGACGGGAGCCGGTAGTCGAATGATACGGTCCAGGTCGAACACAACGCGGCGCAATCCTCAGCCATATCGATATAGTCGCGGTTGCCGGTTATCTCATACAGTGTCACAAGGGAGGTCGTAAGGGCTATTGCCGTTTCGGAATCCGAGTTCTGGAGGATATCGCCGCATCCGCCTGAAGTAAAACCGGTAATACGGAATTCATCGTATAGTTTCCGGGCTGCTTCTTCGGCTGTTGCGAGATAGTCGGGGCAATTGTAATATTTCGAGGCCAAAGCCATTCCTCCGGCTGCGCTGGCGCCCCCCGAGGTGTTGAATGTTGCAGGAACGCCGCTCTCAACATGCACGTAGCCCCCCCATGTTCCATAATCTTTCCAGGTCTGAGCGAAGGCATCCGCCAGTTTGCGGGTCTCGGTTTCCCACATCGGACTGATATAACTTTCGCGTCCGCTTGTTTTCAGCAATTCAAGCTGTTTTATCATCCAGTAGAGGATATCGCCGTTCTTGCGGGTCAGACCTATGCCGGGAACTATTGCGCAGGCGTCGCGCAGCTCCACGGTGCCGTCGGGTTTGAGCAGGTCGTAGTAGTAACCGCTTTCGCCGTGAGCCCGGGGTAGAGCGAAGTCAAATGTACGGCTTACACGACGAAAGTGTTCCATATCGCCGGCGGCGAGCATCGGATAAGTGTTGATAAGCCCGCCGATCCAGCCATACGACATCCAGTCCCATCCTTCCGGGCGGTAGAACTCTACGCTGTCGCGGCTGTAATACCTGTCGTCGATATTTTGTGACATTACTTCAAGCACATGGCTCATCGGATAAAAGTCGCGCGCAGGGCGGGAAGTGGCAGAAGTATGAAGTTTTCTCGCATGCATGAAGCCGGTAAGCATGGCTGCGGTATCCTGTGCCGGGAAAGTGACGCGTGTCACGCTTAAAGTCACGGTGTCGCCGACGGCGAAATTCATCCCGCGGTCGGAGCTTTCACTGAAGCCTATGAATTCAGGCTTTCTGCCGCGTACCCCGGGAGCGGATATTACGGCGGTGGCATGCGAACGGTCGCGGCTCTCCTCCATTATCAGGGCGTGATCGCGTATCAGCCCCGTTTCAAGCCCCTCGCCGTTGTCGGCGATACCCTGCTCGGTAAGCAACAGTGTCGCCATCCCGTTTTTTCTGTCGAGAATAGCTATGGCTGGGGTTGCAGCATTACATACACTGACTTCAAGGAGTGACTCCGATCCGAAATCCGGCGACAGCTGCGGAATCGGGTTGGATGTCAGCGCGAGATCACGCCGGTCGTAATCGCCCGGGTCGAGCCCGGTGGCATAATTGCGGTTCACGATACGTTGCCGGTTTCCGTTGTAGACCGAAGCAGGAATCATTACATAGTTGTCGCTGCTCCATTCGGGGAAGTCATGCGTGACCGCAACACCCGACTGTTCCATTCCGGTTCGGGCAATGAAACGGTATATGATTTTTTCTGCTTTACCGTTTTTTATTGCTGATGGAATTTTTACTTCCGAGGTGTCGGTCTCGACTTTCCAGCGTTCCGACTCAGCCACCGGAACGGCCGCGATGAGTCGGGCATTGTCGTAACGGCAGTCGAGTAGCTCCGCCGGGGGAGTGGCGCACCCTCCGGACCCCTCCCGAAGGGGGGGGTGCAGGGTAGTGGAAGGGGGTGCGGAAGGGTGTCGGAAAAGAGTGTCGGAGGGGGATATGACACGTCTGTCCGATGGGAGCCATTTTGCTCCGGCCATTATTGGGAGAAGGATGCAGATTATAGTAAATTTCTGTATCCTGACGTTTTGAAATATAGTCATTTATACGATATGCGCAGGGTTATACGGTGATAGTGATGAATCGGTTGGGTCTGTTATAAAATGCTTATCTTTAATGATTTAAGCGCTTTATCGGCAGAACTGCCACCATAAAGAATCTCATACTCACCGGGAATAACTTCCTCGCGTGCAGTTTCTGTGTTGTATCTTCGGAAAGCGCTGTCTGTCAGCGTGAAATCTACATTCTTTTCTTCGCCGCGCGCAATATTCACCCTGCGGAATCCTTTCAGCGACTTGCCCGGCCCGCTTTCATCTCCGATTTTGCGTACGTATATCTGAATTACCTCGTCGCCATCTTTTTTACCGATATTTTTAACTGGTATTGAGATGGTTACATCCTCTCCCCGATTTATCTCCGTTCCGGTAGAGATGGCATCACCATATTTAAATGTAGTATAGCTAAGTCCGTGACCGAATGGGTATTGTGGTTCGTCGCTCATGTAGCGGTATGTTCTGTTGTTCATACTGTAATCCTGATAATCAGGAAGTTGGCTGGTAGATTTGTAAAATGTGATAGGAAGCCGTCCTGCCGGATTGTATTCACCGAAAAGAACTTCGGCAACAGCGGTTCCTCCTGCCTGCCCTGGATACCATGCCTGAAGTATGGCATCGCAATATTGGTCTTCTTGTTCCAGTCCTATAGCTGATCCTGAGCAGTTTACGAATACGACTTTCTTTCCGGCATTTTTAAGAGTTTTAAGCATCTGGCGCTGAACCTCAGGAAGTTCGATGATTTCGCGGTCGCCGCGTTGGAATCCTTCGTAACTCTCGCTCATTTCCTCACCTTCGAACTGCGGGGATATCCCTCCGGCGAAAACAACTATATCTGTCTTAATATCAGATGTTTCGAATGGCATACTTTCTATATGTCCGCATCCGGCAATGTATGTGGTAGCCTTCGATCCGTTCACATTCTCTATCCCTTCCAGTATGGTGACTGTATGTGAAGGAAAACCGTTGTAGTTTCCCCACATCATGGTTGAATCTGTAGCGTTAGGGCCGATTATTGTTAATTTATTTCCTTTCTTAAGAGGTAACACTCTATTATTTTTAAGTAAAGTCATGGATTTTAGAGCCATATCGAGAGCGCTTAGACGGTGCTTTTCGCTGTCAACTATTCCGATATCAGTTCTGGCACGTTCGTCAGTAGGGGAGGGAAGAAGTTCCCCAAGCATGATGCGGGCCTCTAAAATACGACGAACGCTCTGATTGATAGTCTCTTCGCTTATAAGTCCCTGTTTTAACGCTTCTCTGAGACGATTGTAATCCCAGCCGCATTCGAGATCAGTGCCGGCGATGACGGCATCAGCAGCTGCATGTTCACCATCGGGATGGGTCATATGTGTTCCACCGTTGAAGAAATCGCCAATGGCGCCGCAATCGCTGACTACCAGCCCTTTGTATCCCCATTGCCCACGGAGAATCTGATGGAGCAGACGATTGCTTCCGCAGCATGGCTCACCCTCGAAGCGGTTGTAGGCACACATTACCTGACCTACACCGGCATCTACAAGCGACCGGAATGCCGGGAGATATGTATCGTACAGGTCTACAAGGTCAATTCCCTCAGCATCAAACGAATGCCGATTCCATTCCGGACCGCTGTGAACTGCGTAATGTTTTGCACAGGCCATAACTTTCATCGCGTCCGGATCAGGTCCCTGAAGTCCTCTTACTACGGCTGCTCCCATCCGGCCTGCCAGATAAGGGTCTTCTCCATATGTTTCCTGACCTCTTCCCCATCGGGGATCGCGAAAAATGTTAACGTTTGGTGTCCAGAATGTAAGTCCCTGATATCTTTCGTAACTATCCTTATTGCGGTAGTAGTTGAATTTGGCGCGTGCCTCGTCGCTGACAATGCCGAATGTCTCTTCTATGGCAGGTTCGTCCCATGTTGCTGCAAGTCCGATAGCCTGAGGGAATACGGTTGCAAGTCCGCATCTTCCAACGCCGTGCAGGGCTTCGTTCCACCAGTCGTATTTGGGTATTCCAAGACGTTCGATGGCAGGTGAGTCGTTCATCATAAGAGAGATTTTCTCGTCAGTAGTCAATTCATTCAGAAGTGAATCCGCTTTATAAACGATTTGCTGGCGTGTAAGAGACGATGCAGCAGTTGCGATAGTTCCGGCAGTTGTAGCCAGACTTAACATCAATATTTTACTCAATAGTCTTTTCATGTGGGATCAGGTATATTTTTTAGATTTATTTTTGAAAATTCTGCTGCAAATATAGATAATATAGGCTCAATACCGATTGTAGGATTGACGCAACTATTGCAATTTTTCCGTCTTTCTCTAAATCTTTCATTTTTTGCAGCAAACGGTATCTAGTAGCGCGCAGTTGATTTTAAGGTACTGATACAAAAAAGGCTATGTCAAGTGACATAGCCTTTTTATAGTGATTCGCACAGGATTCAAACCTGTAACCTTCTGATCCGTAGTCAGATGCTCTATTCAGTTGAGCTAGCGAACCATCTTTTCAATGCCGAGGCATTTTTTATGTTTTTAGCGGAGAGAGAGGGATTCGAACCCCCGGAGGTGTTACCCTCAACGGTTTTCAAGACCGCCGCAATCGACCACTCTGCCATCTCTCCATTGGCGGATCATCAGCTTTATTCCGGGCTTCTGTTCCTAAGAGTGGTGCAAAGGTACATATGTTTTTTGAATTATGCAAGAGCTGAGTTGATTTTTCTTGCCTTTAATGAAATTAATCTGTCTGGAGCGGGTGTTCAGGGGGATGATAGCGAGTATTTTGACCGGTAGAAAAGTTTTTATAAATTTGTGTGGGACAAATGTCGGTGATAGTTGTTTTATCTGGGGGATTTTGGGTTTATGCTGTAATTATATTTTGAAAATGAATGGAATTGTATTATGCATAGTGTTGCCGTTCGCTGGTACTGTTCTAGGTGCAGCGACTGTTTTTCTGATGAGGAGGAGCATACCGATTCTTTTACAGAAGGCTCTCAATGGTTTTGCGGCCGGAGTAATGGTAGCCGCCGGGATATGGTCTTTGCTGATACCTTCGATTGAGATGACTGGTAAGGATGGGCTTATGAGTGTGTTACCTGCGGTAGTTGGTTTTCTCGGGGGTATGTTTTTTCTGCTGTTTCTTGATAGTGTGGTGCCTCATCAGCATATTGACAGCAACAAGAGCGAAGGGCCTAAATCACATCTGTCGCGAACGGCCAAGCTGGTTTTTGCAGTGACGCTTCATAATATTCCGGAGGGAATGGCGGTAGGTGTGGCTCTTGCCGCAGCTCTTGAAAATAATGTTTATATGCCTATGGCAGCAGCTGTGGCGTTGTCGGTAGGTATCGCGATTCAGAATTTTCCAGAGGGTGCAATTGTTTCGATGCCAATGCGTAACGCAGGTAATTCCCGTAGGAAGTCGTTTTTGATGGGTGCGTTAAGTGGTGTTGTAGAGCCGCTGGGAACGGTCTTGACAATTCTCCTCGCATCGTTTATATTGCCGGTGTTGCCATACCTGCTGGCTTTCGCTGCAGGAGCAATGATGTATGTGGTTGTAGAGGAACTTATTCCTGAAACACAGGAAGGAGAGCATTCGAATATGGGAACGGTTGGATTCGCGTTGGGTTTTGTATTGATGATGGTTCTTGACGTTCTGTTGGGGTAACGGCAGTTCCGATAAGAAGTCCTTGCATCCGGATACAAATGTGGCTGTGTCGTTTTGAAGCGACACAGCCACATTTCTGCTGTTCAGTGTTAGAGTGTTATTTGATAATTACTTTCGCGGCTCTGTCGGCAAGGCGAACTATGTACATTCCGGCAGGGAGTGTAACGGTGGTTTCTTCTGTAACTTGTGCGTTGTAGATGAGTTTGCCGTCGATAGTGAATATATTTGTTGTTGTAGGTGCAGAAGATTTCAGAACTACGGCACCAGGTACGGGTGTGATTGTCAAACCGTTGTTGACAGCAGTTTCAATGCCTGATTTAGACATGTCAATATCGGCAGTGAACGGAACCTCGTTGTCGGAAAGGCAAAGCAGATATTTGCCCGGTGTACTGATATGGAAGTCTGCTATCCCCCAGAGATATATGTACATTTCGTTGATTTCATCGTAATCGAGGTCGAGTACTTCCGTCGTGGCGAGCGGTGCCTGGGTGTTATCGCTTGAGAAAAGGGTGAGGTTGAACACTCCGCCTGAATTTCCTTTGAGTGTGAAATATCCTTCGGGAAGTGTAATTCCATACCATATGGCATCGGTTTCGGAATTAACCATACGGCTGAATTCGTATGTGGTCGACTGGCCGTCGAAAGGTATTTCTATAGGCAGTTCCGGTATTTCACCTGCTATCGGATCGCGCACGATGCATTTCACCCATCGGTTGTCCGAAGCCACGAGGGTGCGCACTTTGATAAGATATCGTGTGCCGGCTGTGGTGTCGATTACTTTATCGTCGAAGATACCGAGGTCATAATCAGGCTTGAGCTGAGTAATACGGTTGTCGGGATCTTCGGGGGCGTAAAGCTGAACGTAGGTATAGTCCTGGTGATTTACAGACTGTTGGAAGGGGATGTCGGTGGAAACAACAAGTTTTCCGTCGCGCTGAGCGGTGTAACTGAACCAGTAGACCGCCGGTTCCGAGGGAATGTCAGCTGTGTCTCCGGTCATGACAAAGGGGTTGGAAGCAGCTTCCCCTTCAAGAGCTGTAATCTCTGAGAGTGAGAAGTTAATGTCTTGATTGCCAAAGAATATGATGAGGTATCCGCGATCTTTTTCCGTTGCGACGCGATATGCTCCGTCGCCGTATGGAAGTACATCGCATGCCTGCATGTAGGGATCCGATGGTATCGGAAGCATGCTGATAGCCGGCATCTTAAGTCCGGAAGCCGGTTTTACTACGAGCCATCCGTCGACAGTAGCGTAATAGCGGAAGTAGACAGCAGAGCCTCCTGACGCACTGTTCTCACCTATATGGGCAGGTATTGGATTGTCGGCAGACTCGCCCTTTGACGGAGCTGCGAATCCTAGATTGAATGTTAGCGGTGTATCGTTTTGTGCAACATCCCATGCTATGGTATATTGGCGGCCGGCAACAGCTTCATATTCGATAGATGTACCTTTGGCAAGAGCCGTATATTTGTTGTCGGCGTAGTAAATCGATACGCTGCTTCCGGAAGCTTCTGAAACAGGAGAAATCTGTACAATCTTACGTCCGTCGGTTGGTACGGTGAATGTATAGTAGAACATGCCGGGGGCATCGGGCGTAGTGGTTTCTCCCTCGGTGATTTCCTGTCCGGGGAAGCTGTCGTAGCTTTCAGATGTGAATGTTACGTTGAATGTCTGGTCGGAAGCGGCAGGTGTATCGCGTGTCAGTACGAGATAATACTGCGCATTGTATTGTGATACAGCGGTGCGGATGCTTATCCTATTGTCGGAAGAATCTGTGAAGTATGAGAAGCTGTCGCCGAGCTGGGCTGTGCCATCGAAGGTGGCGTTTCCTGTAATCTGAAGCATGGACGCTTCGGGATCGCTTGTTATAAGGTAATAGTATTTACCTTCTTCTTTCGGGAAAGTTCCTGCGGATCCGTTTTCGAGGTTGTAGGGGAAATCGGGTGATTTACCGATCTCGACATCTATGATCTCGAATGAACACAGCGGCGAGGACGGTGCTTCTATGATGAAATAGTATGTTTGACCTGCTGTTACCATCATAGTCCCGCGGTATCCTCCTCCGCTGACATAGGAGGTAGGGACAACAGAGAATGTACCGTTCTGTGAGTCCGAGTATGAAAGGGTGATGTATGCGCTGAATTTCATCTCGAGCATTCCGTCGTTGGTGGCCGTGTATTTCAGGTATGACGGGAGGCTGGCTGTGATAGGTATGTATGTAAATCTGTCGAAAGGAACGATCGGATGGTTCCAGTCGTCGCCGTCGGGCCAGGCACAGTCGTACATTCCGGCTGTAAATGAAGATGCGGAATTTGAAAAACCTTTGGTTACCTCGATGAGGTAGGGGATTCCGGTCTGGGTCTGTACGTAAGTTGTTCCATTGAAGCTTTCGGTGTAAAGTTTACCTTCTGAAGTGATCTGAAAACCGTAGATATTCACATTTGTGAGATCGGAAAATGTGAGCATCTGTTCGGTTGATGGAGTGTATGTGAAGTATTTCGACGTCGCGGTTCCGAAATCGACATCAATAGTACCTTCTGTAAGTGGAATCGGGTCGCTTTTTGTGCCGTCTGCACCCCACGCCTGCATGGCGATGGCTATGACAGATGCGATGGTGAAAAATTTCTTCATTTGATGTAATATATTGATGATAAAAAAGTAAAATGTCAGGTTGTATAAAAAATGAGCGACGGAATGAGAGGTCCCGTCGCTCACCGGTGGCTCTTCGCCACAAAAATACGTACAATTCCGGCAATCTGCAAATTTATTCATGCTGTTTGCCGGAGTAATGTGTTTTTCTTCCGACTCAGTCGATATTATCGTCTCCGTATTCCCATCCGAGGTCTTCGAGAGATTGATCTCCGTCGTCTACGTCCCAATCACCTTCATCGAAGTCATTTTCATCAAAATCGTCGTCGTACTCGTCTTCTGACCGTGGAGCAGTATCGAATATAAATTCGTCTTCCTCGCGCACGCGGTGATGGCCGTCGAGCGGACGATGGGTGATGGGTACTTCCTCGATGCGGTTGGCATCGTCGTTGATCGCTTTCCACAGCGCATCCTTTAGTTCGGTCAGTCCTTCGCCGGTAACAGCCGAGATGAATACGGTCGGCAGGTCGTCGGGAAGTGTGGGGCGTATCTCGTCTTTAAGTTCGTCGTCGAGCATATCGCTTTTAGATATGGCGAGTACCCGCTGCTTGTTCATGAGTTGCGGATTGAACCTCCGCAATTCCTCAAGCAAAATCTCGTATTGTGCCTTGATGTCGTCGGCATCGGCGGGCACCATGAAGAGTAGCACTGCATTTCGCTCTATGTGGCGCAGGAAGCGCAGGCCGAGTCCCCGCCCATCGCTTGCACCTTCGATAATGCCGGGGATGTCGGCCATTACAAAGGAGCGGTTTCCGCGGTATTCCACGATGCCGAGCTGGGGTTCCATTGTAGTGAACGGATAATCGGCTATTTTCGGACGGGCAGCCGACACAGCGCTGAGCAGAGTAGACTTGCCAGCGTTTGGAAAACCGACAAGACCTACGTCGGCGAGCAATTTCAGCTCCATGATGATGGTTTTCTCGATGGCCGGTTGTCCGGGCTGAGCATAGCGTGGAGTACGGTTAGTGGCTGATTTGAAGTGCCAGTTGCCTAGACCTCCTTTTCCGCCGCGCAGCAGTTTCACTTCCTGACCGTCGTCCGTTACCTCGCACAGATATTCGCCTGTCTCCGCATCGAAGACAACAGTGCCGCACGGTACTTCGATAATCTGATCCTCACCATCTTTCCCGAAACTGCGCCCGGCGCCTCCGCTTTGGCCGTTTCCAGCGAAAATGTGACGCCTATAGCGCAACGGGAGAAGTGTCCACATGTTTTTATTTCCACGGAGTATGACGTGACCGCCGCGGCCTCCGTCGCCCCCGTCAGGTCCACCTTTCGGCACATATTTCGCACGGTGGAAATGGCGTGAGCCAGCGCCCCCTTTTCCGGAGCGGCAAAGTACTTTTACGTAGTCTATGAAGTTTGAGTCTGCCATGTTTCTTCTGTTGTTAGTTGTAGTTTTTCCCGATCCCCACTAAATAAAACATCGGGAGAGGTCAGTTTGTTAGGTCGCGATGATGTTTCATCAGTTCCAGGGCATGCCTGAAGTCGGCGGGGGAGCCGATGTCGATCCAAGTTCCGTTGATGGGGTAGAATGAAACGTTCAGCCCTTGCTCCAGGGCGGCTTCTATTAGTGTTGTCGCATCGGTCCGTTCCTCCGGATTGAGGGCATTGAGTACGTAGTTGTTGAAGATGTATATTCCGGCGTTTGCGAAATGGGAATAGGTCGGTTTTTCCTGAAGCGACGTTACTTTATTCGCATCGGTAGTGAGAATAGCATAGGGGACCGATACGGTATAGGGTATCGCTGCAATGGTGATATCTGCATTCTCAGTGACGTGACGCAGATACATTTCTTCGAGATCAACAGTGGTGAGAAGGTCGGAGTTCATTACCAGTGTGGCTCCGTCGTCAGTACGGTCGATCAGGGCTGCCGAACCGATTGTTCCAAGCGGTATGGTTTCCTCGATGCATTTTACCTTTATTCCGTGGCGGGGAATTGAGAAGTATTCACAGATTTGGTCGGCGAGATATCGTACGGTGACAGTCACATCTGTTATTCCCGAGCGAGCCAGACGTTCTATATTGTAATCTATGATGGGTCTGCCGTCGATCTCAAGCAGCGGTTTAGGAGTGGTTAATGTGAGCGGGCGCAGGCGTTCTCCTTTGCCTCCTGCCATAAGTATGGCGCTAAGAGGGAGGCGGGAATAGCATGCGGTAAGATCGCACACTCCGGTGATGTGTCCGTCTGCGGAGAGTTCCGGCAGCAGTTTTATTCCTTTTTCGCGCGCGCTTCTCAGAACACTGAGGCGTGTGATAGGATCCTCTCCCTCGATTAGCGCTTTGAAGGTGGTTTTCATTATGTCTGCCACAGGGTTATCAAGACGGGCGCCGGCAAGTATGCCGCGCCGTATGTCGCCGTCGGTGAGTGTACCGACCATCTCCCCTGTGATGGGATTGGTGACGAGAAGTGTCATAACGCCTCCTGAGAGGTCGTTGAGACGCGACAGGGCGTTGTGTATGGTTTCTGTGGCGGGGATAATGTATTTATCCATATCGTGAAATTAATTCTGCGGGTTAATGCTTCTGATGACGACTTCGGCTATTTCCCAGTCGAGGGGTGTATCGAGGTCGATGGAGCGTTCCGGCGGCATTTCCGAGGGTATTCTCCGTGGGAAACGTCCCATTGGCATAGCTGCAAGCGATTTGGGGTTGATCGCGTAGACGGCACCGTTGAATTCCCATGCGTGTGGTGCATCCTGACGGCGTGTGAGCATACCGTCGCCTTTCGATATCTGTAGGGATCCGTCGGGTGCGGTTTCGAAGCAGTTATAGTATGGATTGGCCGAGGCTTCCCTGACGGTTACGGCCATGTCGGGTAGTTCACTCTCATAGAGGCGCATGCACTGTTCCGTATCGTCGGCCGTACGGAGAGGTGATGTCGGTTGCAGAAGAAGGATGTAATCGAAATCAACTCCTTGTGACTGAGCCCATTCCGCCGCATGCAGCATCATCTCGCGTGATCCTGCTGTATCGGTAGCGAGTTCGGGCGGACGGCGGTAGATAGTTGGGGCACCGTAGGTTTCGGCAACCGATGCAATCTCTTCGCTGTCGGTTGAGACAAGTATATGTGACGGCTGAAGACCGCGACGACGGCATATTTCATGAGCCGTATCAATCGAGTATGCTATGAGCGGTTTGCCGGCAAGTGGTTTTATGTTTTTCCCGGGGATTCCTTTGCTGCCGCTTCGCGCGGGAATTATAATCAGCGGTTTCATTGCGTGTAGTGCGGTGGTGATAAATGGTTACAGTTCTGACCGGGACATGTCGTAGAATCGTTTAACGGAAAGAGAAGAGAGTGGTGTTGTGGCAAGGATTTCTGCGATGCGTGAAGCCGTATCGCGTTTGAAATACGGATTTTCGGTTTCGGCAGCCTTGCGGCGTCCCTCTTCGGATAAAGCAAAAGCGATGGCATGAGCTATTTCATTGGCAGTATCGCCACAGTGTATCACCGACGTGGCCGCAGTGCGTCCGCGTTGCCTTATTCCTATATCTACAGTCGGTATTCCGGCAGAAGGAACTTCTACAATACCGCTTGATGAGTTGCCGACGACAGCGCCGATATGTTTCAGTATGGATAGGTAGCGGCGACGTCCGAGAGATGGAACTACGGCGCAACGTCCGGTATGAGCGGCGGCATATCGCTCGATCAGGTCGATAATTTCAGTTCCTCCCGGGTCGTTGTTCGGATAGGTGAAGAGTATCGTGCTGTCGGGGAAGCGGTCGAGGGCTTGAATCAGAGCCGTGCATCGCTGAGCCGGGGTGGCACCGGTATCAAGAGTGGCTGGATGATATGTGACAAGCAGCGTTGAGGGTGTAATGGCGATTCCGGTGAACTCCTCAAGTTCGGTGATTGGGGCCTCGTCGGGCAGGTGCATGAGATTTTCCACTCCTAAAGCGCCGCAGTTGAATACATGTCCGGGCATTTCACCCATCTGGATTACGCGTCGGCGGTAGTCGTCGGTAGCGGTGAAGTGGAGTGCCGACAGTTTGGTTATGGCGTGGCGTATGTTGTCGTCGAAGGCTCCTTCCGATATCTCCCCTCCGGCAATATGCGCGATAGGGATTCGGAATATTGTAGCGGCAGTGGCAACGGGGAGCATCTCGAATCTGTCGCCGAGAAGCAAGACGATATCGGGGGAGATGATGCTGAAGGCTTCGCTCATTCCTTCCAGACAGCGTGCCGAGGCTCTGGCTGTGGTTTCCGGAGTGGTGTCATTGTTGCCGGAGGTATCGGACATGGGCACCCGGGCTGCTATTTCTATTCCGTCAGCTTCGATTTCACCGGCCGTATTTCCGAAGCGTGGATCGAGGTGCATGTTTGTGGCTATTACAGCCACGTCGGTATCGGACCGCTTCTGTAGTTCTTTAACTACGCCATGAAGCAGTCCCCAGTCGGCGCGGCAGCTTGTCACCACTGCAATATTTCTTTTCCCGGCGTTTGACTTCTTGAGGGGCATAGAGGTTGTGTCAGAGTGTGAATTTTACTGACTTGAGGCTGGAGCTGTCGGTCCCCACCATGAATGTGAAATCTCCTTTTTCGACGCGATATTTCATGTCGTTGTCGTAAAAGCCGAGCTGAGCGTCGGTGATGGGGAAGGTTACGGTTCGCGTTTCTCCCGGAGCGAGCGCTATTTTTTCGAACCCTTTGAGTTCCTTGATGGGGCGTGTGACGGAGGCGACTTCATCGCGTACATATAGCTGCACCACCTCTTCACCCGGGCGTTTGCCGGTATTTGTCACATCTACTGTCACAACGGCATATTCGCCGGGTTTAGCCGATGGGGTGACATTCGGCTCAGAGTAGCTGAATGTGGTGTAGGACAGGCCATATCCGAAAGGATATGCCGGTGCGGTGGGTATGTCGCGATAGGTTGTACACCATCCGCCTTTAGCTGTGGGGCGTCCGGTGCTTTTATATTGATAATTGAGCGGTAGCTGGCCGTTGTGGGCGGGGAATGATACGGGGAGTTTCCCTGAAGGGTTATAATCGCCCCACAGTACATCGCATATTGCATTTCCGGCTTCTGTGCCGAGCCACCATGTGCATAGAATTGCCGGAGCTTCTTCACGCACTTGGTTGAATATGACCGGGCGTCCGCACATAAGGAGTACTATAACCGGTTTCCCGGTTTTTACGAGTTCGGAAACGAGGCGCTGCTGGTCGGCAGAGATGGAAATATCGCCTTTGGATGCCATTTCGCCGGTATCGGACGCGCGTTCTCCCATCGCTACGATAACTACATCGGCATTTCGGGCCGATGCGAGGGTCTGTCCGAGGTTCGAGATGTTGTTGGAGTCGATGTCGTAGCCATCGTTGTAGTCGACTTCAAGTCCGCGTGATTTGAGCGCGTCGTATAGGGTGACAGCCGTGTTGGTATAAGCGCAGGTCCATGAACCGCACATGTCGCGCTGCGACTTGGCGAGCGGACCTACCAACGCCACTTTCCTTATGTCGGTGGAGAGGGGGAGTATATCGTACTGATTTTTCAGAAGTACGATTGAGCGCTGTGCCACATGGCGGGCTTCATCGTGGGACTGACGCGAGTTGATGATCTCTTTCTCGCGGTTTTCGTCGCAGTAGCGGTAGGGATCGTCAAAGAGTCCGAGCCGGTATTTCTGCTCCAGGATGCGGCGCACTGCGTCGTCTATCAGTTTCATTGATACTTTGCCATCTTTTACAAGCCGGGCGAGATTGTCGGTATAACATTCGCTGACCATCTCCATATCGAGCCCGGCTGTGATGGCCTTGAGGGCGGCGTCGGCGTGGTCGGCGGCGTAGCGATGGTTGATCATTTCTTCAACAGAGCCCCAGTCGGATACAACAAATCCGTCGAATCCCCATTTGTTTTTGAGTAGATCGCGGAGCAGGAATGTGTTGCCGGTGCAGGGTATGTTGTTGAAGTCGTTGAATGCGCTCATAAAGGTTGCGGCTCCAGCGTCGGCTCCTGCTTTATAGGGGGGCATATAGAAGTTGGCGAATTGCCCCATCGACATATCTACACTGTTGTAGTCTTTGCCGGCCATGGGGGCTCCATAACCTCCGAAGTGTTTTATGCATGCCATAATGGTAGCGGTATCGGCCAGGTTGTCGCCTTGCAGTCCACGAACGCGGGCCGCGGCGACTTTGGCTCCGTAAAACGGATCTTCTCCGGCTCCTTCCATAACTCGTCCCCAACGGGCGTCCCAGCTAACATCTACCATAGGTGCGAATGTCCAGTGTAGCCCGGCGGCAGCCGCTTCGCGTGCCGAGCAGCGCGCACTCATCTCAATGGCATCGAGATCGAAGCTGGCAGCCTCACCAAGCGGTATTGGAAATCCGGTTCGAAATCCGTGAATCACATCCATACCGAAAATTAATGGTATACCGAGGCGCGACTGCATGGCAGCTTCCTGGAATTTACGTGTCTCCGTAGCTCCCGACACATTGAGCATCGAGCCTATTTTTCCTTCACTTACGAGGGGTGCGCGGCTGATGCGGGAGTTGTCGGGGCCGGTTGCGTAGCCTTCCGAGCATTGGCTGAGCTGGCCAATTTTCTCCTCAAGTGTCATGCGCTTCATGAGCGATGAGATGAAGCGATCCATCTCTTTGTCTTGCTTCTTTGTGGCATTAGCCGATGGCAAAGAGAAGGCAATGATTGCAAGGATGAATGTTATGATGGTTTGTTTTTTCATTTTGTCAAAGTTACAGTTTTTAGTTTAAGGTGTGTATGGGAAAGTAACCTTTCTGCAAAGGTACTTATTATTTCGGAATCAAAAAATATCAGGGCCCCGACAATTTGTCGGAGCCCTGATATCTGAGGTGCCAAGCGGATTCGAACCGCTGTAGACGGTTTTGCAGACCGGTACCTAACCACTCGGACATGGCACCATAGTGATTGCGGGTACAAAGGTACGCATAATTTTTGAATCTGCAAATCTCTTTCGATTTTTTTTTGAAAAGAGATTTTGCATAAAAACGGAAGCGGAGTTTGGTAGTGCGTATTTATGAACGGATTATGGGCGTCCTATCCGGGTAGAACCGGATGCATGTCCATGTCAATAATCATAGTTTCCGATGAGACGGGATGGCAGTAACTCTTTACAAGAGATCTTGAACTTTCATATTATACAGATAATTAGGTATATACGTCCGGTTGAATACGACTTTTGCTAAACATTATTGGTTTTCAGCCCGATTTTTTGATTAGTGTGGAAAGTTTTTAAGCACATATCACCGTCTTTTTCAGATATTATTAGTAACTTTGCAATGACATTAGTATCTCTTGTAAAGAGAGCGGTATGGAATAGCTGCTTGATTGCAAGATATCAAATGTCGCAACCACCTGAAAAGCACCTGTATAGGCTCGTTCATGAGATCCGAGGCGTAAGTAGACGGACGGTTGTGAGTAATGCGTGATATGTATATATAAATTGTCACGCAAAAAGGAAGGCTATTGACTTATATGAACGAAACTGCAATAGAAGTAAACAGCAAAACTGAATGGTTTGCCATAAAAACACGTCAGGATTTCCGCGCCGAGGAGGAACTATCGCCTCTGTGTGAAGAAGTGCTGTTTCCCAAAGAAATTATCTCGGTTTCGGGTAAACGTAACCGTGTGAAAGCTGTCATACCCCGTGTCTTGTTTATCAGAACTCAACGCAAAGAGGCTCTTGAGCTTGAAAAGCGTGGTAGGGAACATCCGGAGTTGTCGGTTCCGTTCTGGATATACCGCTATCCGAAGGACGACAGCATCCAGGTAATTCCGCAGAGTTCAATAAATCTTCTGCGTCTTCTCACAGCCGATGATACGACCCGTTGCGAGATATTCAGCAAGTCGGATTTCAGCGTAAACCAGCGTGTGCGTGTGACGGGTGGATATTTCGAGGGTTGCGAGGGTTACGTTCAGCGTGTGCGAAAGAACAAACACGTGATAGTCAGGATCGAGGGTGTTTGTATGGTTATGCTGCCTTTCATCCATCCCGACCTTCTGGAGCCGGTGGCAGACTGACCGCTCCTCAAACCATCTGTATTTTTTTTGAACTATGAAAATAGCAGTAGCAGGCACAGGTTACGTAGGCCTGAGCATCGCCACTTTGCTTGCGCATCACAACACGGTAGTGGCTGTGGATGTGGTTCCCGAGAAGGTTGATCTGATCAACCGCCGCATCTCCCCGATTCAGGACGACTGTATCGAGCGGTATCTGGCGGATGAGTCTCTGGAGCTCCGTGCTACGCTCGACGGGTCAGAGGCGTACGGCGATGCCGATTTCGTGGTTATCGCCACTCCGACGAACTACGACCCTCAGCGCAACTATTTCGACACCCATTCGATCGAGGATGTGATAGACCTGGTTCTGAGCGTGAACCCGGATGCGGTGATGGTTATAAAATCGACCATCCCCGTGGGTTACTGCCGGAGCCTTTACGCGCGCTATGC